>JARRPL010000414.1:0-2626 GCA_037382905.1 Gemmatimonadota bacterium
GCACCAGGCGCTGAAGGTCACGAGTATCCGCAATCCGTGGGACATCCTGGTGTCGGCCTGGCAGTGGCGGCGGGACGGTCGAGGAGGACGTGCGGAGCCCATCGAAGCAGGATTCAGGGAGTGGGCGTCCTCTGCCCTGAGTCGGGATCCTGAGTGGCAGGAACGCTGTGGGGCGTACGACGCCAGGAAGCTGATGCACCCCTTCATTTTCATCGACGGCGTCATGTCGGTGGACTACCTGATCCGACAGGAGGCTATCGACGATGGACTGGAATGGATCAGCGCCCGCACGGGTCTTCCGCTGGGCAGGATAGAGGTCAGGGAGAAGACCTCCAGGCGAGAGGGGGGATATCGGACCTACTATGACGACGACCTGGCGGCGAGGGTCCGTGAGTACTTCGAAGACATCATCGAGGTGTCCGGGTATCGGTTCTAGCGGCCGCTCCGAAATGGCGGATCTCGGTGGCAGGAATCGGCCTTGAGCGCAGACAAGTGGAGAGAATCCTTGGGGACCGGCCGATCCATCACTCTTGGTGCAGTTGGTGACATCGGATACGTGAAAGGTGTCAGCGCGGGCGCCGGCAACCACGGTCTCGACTGGTCCTTCGACCTTGTACGCCCACATCTCCACAGCGTCGATATCCTCTTCGGCAATCTCGAATGCGTGCTTCGGCCCCCGGGCTATCCGGTCGAGGATCTGGAGCCCCGGACGCTCGTGGCGCCATTCCCGGGCCCCGAGATCGCCGAGGCCCTGGTGCGTGCGGGATTCACCTTCATCAACCTCGCGCACAACCATATCCTGGACGCCGGCGTGGTGGGGATGCAGTACACCCGAGAGGTGTTGGAGTCCGCCGGGCTGGTGACGGGTGGAGTCGGTAGATCCCAGGAGGAAGCCAGGCGGCTGGTTACGATCCGGCGAAACGGATTGACCGTCGGCCTGCTCTGTTATTGTGAAGACAACAACTACGTGCTCGGCACCCGGGGGCCGTGTCATGCGTTCTATGAGCGGGATACGGTCCTGGCCGATGTGGTGGCGTTCAAGGACCGCGTGGATGTCCTCGTCGTATCGGTCCACGCAGATCTGGAATGCACGCCCGCGCCGTCACCGCCCCGCCTGGAGGCCTTCAGGGCCATCGCCGAAGCCGGGGCGCACATCGTGCTGGGTCACCATCCCCACGTGCCTCAGGGTTGCGAGATCCACGGCGCGTCCTTGATCGCCTATTCCTTGGGGAATTTTCTCTTTCCCGTGAGAACCTCCTCCCTCAAGAATCACGCCCACGCCGGAGAGTCGTTCCTGCTGAAGGTGAAGGTGGGAGCCGACGGGATCCAGGGGTTCGAGAGACTGCCCGTGGAGATCCGGGGTGACCATGAAGAGCGTCCAGTCCCCGTCACGGGTGCGGACGCCGAGGCACTCCTGGAGTATTTTCATCGCCTCGACGCCCACCTCGACGATGAGGAGTTCCTGCGGGACACCTGGAGGGCGGTCGCTCGCCGCAAGCTCGGTCTCTACCTCGCGCAGGCGGTCACACCCCCGGGGCGGTCGACGTTCCAAAGGGGAATACGTCGACTCCTGAAACGAATGGGCCTGGTGGCGGAGCCGGATGTGGACCGTGTGATCGGAGAACTCGTCGCGCGATTGTGTGTCACCCAGGAGAACAGGCTCTGGATGGAAGAGGTGCTGCAAATGGGAATGGAGGAGAAGGAGAAGCGTCTATCCGTCGCGGACGCTGACCCGTATCACCGGCCCCATTTCCATTTCGGCGGCCGTTGATGTGGGGCCCGGCCCAGCACCGGTAGCGCTCGGTTCCCGGCGGACCGAGGGTGACTCAGGCCTCCCGGCTCCGTCCGTTCCGGGGACCGGCGTAGAGCACCTGGGTAAGGACGGGGAGAATGCCATCGGAAAGGGCGAGCCACCGCAAATCGTGGTTGCCCGCGTTGTGGGTCGTGATGAGGATCGGTCTCAGCCCCTCCCGAGGCCTCGGGGTCATCGCCAGTTGGCCCACCTGGATCCGTTGATCTCCTCCGGGGAAGGAGCGGAACCCCAGGGTGGACGGCGTGGCCCTCTGCGTGAGGCGGACACCCTCGATGGCTGGCGCCAGGAGCGCTTCGGTCACCCGGCCGGTCCGACGATACAGCTCGATGCGGGCCGCGGCTTCGTGTCCATCGCAGGGACGGCCCAGAAAGCGCGTCACGTTCCGGATATCCTTCGGCCCGACTTCAGGGGGGGACTGCCGTGGTTCGCGCTCCAGGCGCCTCCGGTAGGTCTCCCACGAGTTCAGCTCCGACTCCACCAGTACTGAGATGCGGTGGCCGAGCCCGAGGGTGTCGATCATCCGGCGGAGCCGACTTACGTACGATCGGCTCCTCTCCAGCGGGATGTCGTTGGTCGCCCGTCCGCACAGGTTGTCGATCACCAGCCAGAAGTGGGCGCCGGGAGAGTAGATGTCCTGCACTTCCCGGGAGAAGCTCACGACCTGTTGAATGGCGACGAGCTCACCCAGCCCCACCTCGAAGGACAGTTCCGGCTCCCGCAGATCGAGACTTGCGGGGTAGCCCGGTCCCAGGTCGTAGTAGAATCGGACGGGTCGTCCCTCGCCCACGTCCCTTCGAAGGTGGGACGTCACCG
>JARRPL010000415.1:0-3833 GCA_037382905.1 Gemmatimonadota bacterium
GCATTCCCTCGATCAGGGCAGAGGATGGAGGTGGTGACTGATGGACGAACAGGTGGTGGATAGCGACAAGGGCGGGATGAGGGAGGAGATGGACCACCGTCTCATGGCCCGGATCGCGAGCCTGGAGAGCGACGTCCGCAGCCTCCGGGTGGGGAACCGCCTGCTGGGGGTGGCCCTGCTGGTCGCCCTGGCCCTTTCGGCGCTGGCGGTGTTGAGGCCCCAACTCCTGAGCGGCGGCGGAACCCACACCGTCCTGCAGGCCCAGGACTTCGTGCTCCTGGGACCCGACGGGGAGACCCGAGGTCGCTGGTCGGTCTCGGACGACGGACTCAACGTGTCGTTCTCGCTGCGAGACCTGCGGGAGAGCCCCCGCCTGACCCTGACGGCCGGAGGCGAAGGGCCGGGCCTTTCCCTGGCGAACGCGGCGGGAGAGAGCCGGGTGGCGCTGGGCTTGCTGGCGGATGAAACGGCCAGCCTGGTCTTCGCGGACCGGACCGGCCAGACCCGGGCGGTCTTCGGCCTCATCGGCGGAGGCAGCGCGGCGAGCCTCGGTCTGGCCGACGCCGACGGGCAGAGCAGGATTGGCTTCGGAGTTGACGCCGCCGGTGTCGGCACCGTGCTGCTGCCGGAAGAGATGTCGGCATCCGAAGGAGACGAAGGGGAAGGGTGACCTCCCCCCTCGTCCCATTCAACCCCAGAGGTGACCCCGATGCCCAACGAGACCGAGATCCGCCGCTACCGCACCTTCGACCCGGACCTCCTCACCGAAGAGGAGTTCGTGGCGGACGGCAGCGAGCTGCATGGAGGGTCACCCCTGGATCGGGCCACCCGGTACCTCACCTGGGGGATCCTCTCCATCTGCCTCGCGCTCTGGGCCGTGGTGGGATTCGTCTTCTGGGTCCCCCTCCTCCTCCGCTCCATGCTCCAGTTCAGCTTCGCCCTGAGCCAGAGCATGCTCCAGGGTACGCGGCCGGTGGAGGCGGGACGAATCCTGCGGGACACGGTGGGTTTCTATCGGCGTGGCTTCACGGTGGCCATCAACGCCGTATTCGGCCCCCCACCGAAGAAGAAGGAGTCCCAGGTCACGCGTCTCACCTTGAAGGACCTTCTCTTCGAGATCGTCTGGGCCGGACTCGTATGGTACGGGATCCTCTTCCTGTTCGGAGTCATCGAGACCTCGCCCGTGGACATCTGGAACGCCTTCATCGGTCTGCCCTGGGCGGAGTGGTGGCGGGGGCTCGAGGAGACGGTGTCGGGGTGGGTGACCGGAGCGGGCGAGGGGTCGGAGAGCGTGGGTCCGGGCACCGTGGTTGACACCGCCACCAGCTAGTGAACGGCCTCGACCCTGGCGTCCCGGAGGCCCCGATGAGGGCACGGCCGTGAACCCCCGGAAGCTCGTCTCCGTCGTCATTCCCGTACTGAACGAGGTCGACACTCTGGACGCCCTCTACGGACGGCTCCTTTCGACCTTCGAACGGGCGAGCGGGACGGATTTCGAAGTCGTCTTCGTCGACGACGGAAGTTCAGACGGCTCGCGGGAGCGGATCCGACAGATCTGCGCTCGCGACCCACGGATCCGCCTCATCGAACTGTCCCGGAATTTCGGACACCAGCTGGCGATCACCGCCGGCATCGATCACTCCGCCGGCGACGGGGTCGTGGTCATGGACGGGGACCTCCAGGACCCGCCGGAAGTCATCCTCGACATGCTCGAGCGCTGGGAAGCCGGTGCTGACGTGGTCTACGGAGTCCGGGAAGCTCGCTTGGGAGAGTCGAGCGTGAAGCGTGCAGCCGCTTCGGTGCATTACCGGCTCCTGAGGTGGCTTTCCGAGACGGAGATCCCCCTCGACTCCGGCGATTTCCGCCTGATCTCGCGACAGGTCGCGGACGCCCTTGGAGAGATGCGCGAGAGTAGCCGATATCTCCGGGGCATGGTTGCCTGGCTCGGCTTCCGGCAGGAAGCCGTCCATTTTCAGCGAGACCCGAGATACGCCGGTGAACCGAAGTACAATTTCCGGAGTCTACTGAAGCTCTCATTGGACGGGATCACGAGCTTCACCGACCGGCCGCTCAAGCTCGCCTCACAGCTCGGCCTGAGCGTCACCGGGCTGGCGGTCGTCTACGCCTCCTGGATCATCGTGGCAAAACTTCTCGACCCCACCCGGGCCTTTCAGGGCTTCTCGGCCATCATGGTCGTCGTCCTCTTCCTGGGTGGCGTCCAGCTCTTCAGCATCGGCATTCTGGGCCAGTACCTCGCTCGTGTGTACACGCAGAGCAAGGGGAGGCCCCTCTACGTCGTGGGTCGCCGAGTCGGATGGGAAGCGGATCCGCCCCACCGCTTCGATCCCACAATGGACCGGACGTTCCAGGACGATGCCCTGGAGCCGGACGCCATGAGAGCCGACCGGTGGGGCCACCGATGATCGTCGTCACTGGTGTGCTCCGATCCGGAACTTCCCTGGTGGCAATGCTCCTGGAAGCGCTTGGGGTCGACTTCGGACCTCACTCCGAATTCTATCCCGCCGACGAGTGGAACGAACGAGGCTATTTCGAGCGGCGCGATGTGGTGGACCTCAACAGCCGGATCATCACGGGGTTCGGGAGAACAACGGGCTCTCTCGATGCCGTCCCCGGCGTCGATACGTCGGCGTGCTCGCCGCATGCAGTCGACGCTCCGGTCGCTCGCGCACGACATCGGTCCGCTGGCGGTCAAGGACCCCCGCTTCTGCCTGACGCTGGGGGTCTGGCAGGATGAGGTCCACGTGGACGCCTGTGTCGTGTGTATGCGCCATCCCACGGAGGTGGCAGAGTCCCTCCGCCGGCGCCAGCGGGTTCCCCTCGCCCTGGGATACCGCTTCTGGGACTATCACGTCTCGGAGCTGCTTCGGTCGATACCGCAGAACACCCTCGTCGTGGACCACGGGATCCTCCACGGCCCTTCCGCCTTGGACGAGGTGACGGTCCTGGCCGAGTTCTTCAACAAGACGGGTGCTGGGACGACCCCGGAGGACGCGTGGGCATCGGTATTCTCGCCCCGGCTCAGACATGTCGAGCCGAATGAGCATCCAGCGGACCTGCCCCCTCGCACCCGGGCTCTGTGGGAGCGCCTGGAGGACCTCCGGCATCGGCCGACCAAGACCGAAGGAGTCAGGGACTCCGCCGTACCACCAGCACCCGGTTCGTGAACTCGCCCTCCTCGAAGACTTCCGTCTCGACGGTCCATTCCGGTGATGCTGTGGCGCGCCTTTCGATGGCAGCGAGCTCTTCCCCACCGAGCCATTCCGCCTCGATCAGCAACGCGAATTCATCGGGCATGCCGGTGAGTTCGCGCCATGTTGGATTCCGGGTGATTCTCACCGGCGTACCGCTTTCAAGTGGCCCTGCAGCCCAACCGGTCTCGGGATAGGACAGTCGGTAGTGTGCGAAATGGTCGTAGTACGTCGGCATGGTCTGTCCCAGCTCCTGGAGTCGATCCAACGAAGCCTGCTGGACGGACAACAACTTTTCATAGGCCAGCGACCGTTCGGCCAACGGGTACAGATTCATGGACGGCGGCTCGAGCCGCCCACCCATGTTGGCGAGGAACAGGACCAGGAAAAGGGTTCCAGGGAGGGCGCGCAGACGGCCGGAGAGCCGCCTCTCGGAGCTGGCCACCAGGCCAGCCGCCAACAGCGGCGAGAACATCGTCGTATAGCGCGGGAGTCCAGGCACACCTTTGGACGCCAGCGGATTCAGGAAGAAGAAGAGGAGGAACGAGACGACCAGAAGCAGGGCTGCACCGGAGAGACGGGGAGAGACCCGGTGCTCCTTCTGTCGAAGCGCGGACAGGTGTA
>JARRPL010000416.1:0-3610 GCA_037382905.1 Gemmatimonadota bacterium
CGTACAACCGCAAGCTTCGCCGGCGCCGGACGCTCCGGAGCGATCTGGGCGACGTGCCTGGGATCGGCCCCCGACGCCAGCAGGCCCTCCTGACCCGGTTCGGCTCGGTGAAGGGGATCACCGCCGCCTCGGAGGAGGAGATCGCACGGGTCCCGGGATTCAGCCGGGTGCTGGCCGCCCGCGTCCTCACCTACCTCAAGCGCTGACGACGATCGACATGAAGGTACGCACCCGTTTCGCGCCCAGCCCCACGGGGCACCTGCATCTGGGCAACGTCCGCACCGCAGTCTTCAACTGGCTCTTCGCACGGCATCACCACGGCGCCTTCGTGCTTCGGGTGGAGGACACCGATACGGAGCGCAATGTGGCGGGCGCCGAGGAGGCCATCATGGAAGACCTCCGATGGTTGGGTCTGGAGTGGGACGAGGGGCCCGACATCGGCGGCTCCTACGGACCCTATCGACAGAGCGAGCGGGAGGGCATCTACCGGGAGCACCTCCAACGGCTGCTCGACTCGGGTCGGGCCTACCCGTGTTTCTGCTCCCAGGAGGAGGCCCGGGGCGCCGACCGTCGGTACCCCGGGACCTGCCGTGACCTCGACCGGGACGAGGTGGCCCGGAGGCTGAGGGATGGGGTGCCGCACGTCGTGCGGGTGCGGGCGCCTCGGGAGGGCGCGGTCCGGATCGTGGATGTGGTCCGCGGACCCATCGACTTCCCCGCTCAGGACATGGACGACTTCGTCCTCCGTCGGCAGGACGGACGGGTGACCTACAACTTCGCCGTGGTGGTGGATGACGTCACCATGGAGATCACCCATGTGATCCGAGGCGCGGGCCACCTCTCCAACACCCCGAAGCAGGCGCTCGTCTTCGACGCCTTCGGCACGACTCGCCCGGTCTTCGTCCACCTGCCGAACGTGCTGGCGCCGGACGGCGGCAAGCTGTCCAAGCGGCACGGCGCTCCGGGGGTGGCCGAGCTCCGGGAGCGGGGAATGCTCCCGGAGGCTGTGGTGAACTACCTGTCGCTTCTCGGGTGGTCCCACCCGGACGAGAAGGAGATCCTCTCCCGGTCGGAGTTGGTGGAGAGTGTGGATCTGGACCGGATCCGGCCCACCGAGATGGCCTACGACCCGGACAAGCTGGAGTGGGTCGCGGCCCAGCATTTTGCCGCGCTCCCTCTCGACCGGTTGGTGGAGGAGGCGGAAGCCCGGGTGGACCGACGAGTGGACACGACCCGAGCTCAAGAAGGCCTTCGCGAGGGTGGGGTCGACCCGCGGCGTCCGGGGTCCGGGACTCTACCATCCGCTGCGGCAGGCCCTCTTCGGAGCCGTCAGCGGACCCGACCTCGGGGGGCTCGCCGAGGCCGTGGGCCGGGAGGAGTCGATCCGTCGCCTCGAGCGGGTCGTGCCCCCGTCCGGTTGAGCGCTATGAAGGCATCTTCTATCTTGCTTTGCTACCCAACCAAGGAAGAACGCCCCCTCATGGAGGATTTTCGGATGAAGTTCCGTCACGGTCTGGCTCTGGCCAGCGCACTGACTCTCTCACTCGGCGCCTGCGCTTCCGGCGGGGGCGGGGGATCGTCCGCGCCCGCAACGGCGGTCACGTCCGGCGGCGCGGTCCTGGCCCAGGGAGAGTCGCCGCGGGACGACGATTTCACGGAGGCCGCCGAGGATCAGCTGGCCGAGATCACGGACGAGATGTCCGACGCTGCAGCGCGTCCGTACTACGAGGCCGCCGCCGCCTCGGCCGAGCAGGCCATCCAGGCGGATCCCACCAACCCCAAGGCCTACATGCTCGCGGCCCAGGCCAACCTGGGACTCGACGACTACGAGACCGCCGGTGAGATGTTCGACGAGGCCGAGCGCCTTCGCCCGATCTACGAGTTGGAGACCGAGCGGATGCGCGAGATGGCCTGGATCGAGAAGTATCAGGAGGCTGCGCCTCTGGTGAACGCCGGCGAGTACGAGCAGGCCATCACGCTCTTCGAGCAGGCGAACGACATCTACACGGGCCGCCCCGAAGTCATGCTCACCCTGGGTCAGGTCTATGCGCAGACCGAGCAGTACGACCTGGCGGTGGACAATCTTCAGGCGGCCCAGGCGGTCATCGAGTCGGATCGTATCGAGCAGATGGACTCGGCGACGGCGGCGAGTTGGCGCGAGCAGGGAGAGCAGCTCCCGGTGATGATCGCCCAGACGCTGGTGAGCGCCGAGCAGTACGACGAGGCCGCCGCCGCTCTCGAGGAGCTCCTCGAGGAGGATCCGGACAATGTGGCCTACCTGCGGACGCTCGGGGCGACACTGGTCCGCATGGAGCAGCCCGATTCGGCCCAGGCCGTGTTCAACCGGATCCTCGAGATCGACGGGCTCGACTCCTTCGACTACTACCAGGTCGGCATCGGGCTCTATCAGGCGGAGGAGTACGTGCAGGCCGCCGCCGCCTTCGAGAAGGCCGCGGATGCCTCGGTGAACGACCGGGATGCCCTCGAGATGTGGGCCCGATCCCTGGTCATCGCATACCCGACCGGGGATGACGTTCCCGAGGCTCCCGCCGGGGCCATCGACGAACTCCAGACCGCCTCGGAGCGCTGGATGGAGCTGGATCCCAACAACCAGAATGCCTACCTCATCATGGCCCAGACCGTGAACCGACTCGGTGACGAGGCCAGGGCAACGGAGCTGGTGACCCGCATCGAGGAGTTCCCCGTCACGGTGGAGAACCTCCAGCTGCAGCGTTCGCCCCAGGGGGGCGGCGTGGTCGTGGGCTCCATCAAGAACGTCTCTGCCGATCAGGGCTCGACGGTCACCGTAGAGGTGACGTTCTACGATCCCTCCGGTGGTGTGATGGGGGTGGAGGAGGCGATGGTCCAGCTTGCGGCACCCGAGGCCCAGGCCGCCTTCCGGGTCGAGCTGGATACCGACCAGTACATCGGCGGCTACGGCTACGAGCTCCGGTTCTAGCCGCGGCGCTGCCCGCGATGGAAAGGATGGGCGGGCCCTTCCGGGGTTCCGCCCATCCTCTTTCGTCGCCGTGAGGAGCGGGGCGGGTGTCTCGGGGTCGTCTTGACCCGGACCGTGGCGCTCGTCGATATTGCCTCTCCAAGCGGGCGTAGCTCAGTTGGTAGAGCATCAGCTTCCCAAGCTGAGGGTCGCCGGTTCGAGCCCGGTCGCCCGCTCTGAAACCCGGACCGGTCCCTGGACCGTCCGGGTTTCCTCGTTTGCGGCCCAGGCCAGGGTCCATGCAGGGGATCCGCCGGACGTCGACGGGGTCATGGGGGCCGCACGGGGATCTTGAGATGGCCTCTCCGACGAACCTGGTCCCGGTGGCGTCGGGTCCGCACATCGAGGGGGACGAGGGGCCGTCGCCGCCCGTCGGCGGCGCCGGGTGGCCGGTGCGCACGCATCCAAGGGTCGGTAGCGGGTGACCCTGGCCACAGCCCAACGGTCTCGGCTGCCGGGAGAGGCTGGCTAGGGCTCCTGCTCCTGGGAGTCGATCGCTCGGGTGGCGGTCGGCGGTGAAAGCTCCGGGACCCAGAGGAGCCGACCGGAGGGAGACTTGACCTGGATGAAACCGCCGAAGCGACCCGTGACGTCCACTTCGGCTCCTGCGAG
>JARRPL010000417.1:0-464 GCA_037382905.1 Gemmatimonadota bacterium
GGATCTTCCCGGACAAGCCCATCACCCGGAAGCCCGCCGAGACCCGGATGGGGAAGGGGAAGGGGACCCCGGAGCAGTGGGTGGCGGTGGTGAAGCCCGGCCGGGTCATGTTCGAGCTCGAAGGGGTGCCGGAAGAGGTGGCCCGTCGGGCCATGGAGCTGGCATCCGCCAAGCTTCCCATCAAGACCCGCTTTCTGGTGCGCGAGCATCAGATCGAGGTCTGACGGAGGAGATGATGAAGGCCGAAGAGATCAGGGAGTGGGACAACACGGAGATCCAGGCCCGGCTGGCCGAGCTCCGAGAGGAGCAGTTCAAGCTCCGGTTCGCCGGCGCCACCATGGAGCTGGAGAATCCTCGCATGCTCCGGAACATCCGGCGGGACATCGCGCGGATGAAGACGATCCTGCGCGAGCGCGAGCTCGCCACCAACGAGTGACCGAGCGAACTATGGCAAAGACGGACGA
>JARRPL010000417.1:523-6411 GCA_037382905.1 Gemmatimonadota bacterium
TGGCCGAGGCGTCCCCTGATCGGGCGCGCCGGAAGGTACGGCAGGGCGTGGTGACGAGTGACAAGCAGGACAAGACCGTGACGGTCCTGGTGGAGCGACGCTTTTCCCATCCGCTCTATGGAAAGCAGCAGACCCGGACCAAGAAGTACCATGCTCACGACGACAACAACGAGTACCAGGTGGGAGATGTGGTGCGGATCCAGGAGACTCGCCCCCTCTCCAAGACCAAGCGCTGGCGCGTGGTCGAGCTCCTCGAGCGGCCTGCGTAAACAGGATACCGACGATGATCCAGCAGGAATCAGTTCTCCGCATTGCGGACAACACGGGGGCCAAGACGGCGCTCTGTATTCGGGTTCTCGGCGGCTCGCGTCGTCGCTACGCTCGAGTGGGTGACGTCATCGTGGCCACCGTGAAGGACGCCATTCCCAACGCACCCGTGAAGAAGGGCGACGTGGTGAAGGCGGTGGTGGTCCGCACCAGCAAGGAGATGCGTCGCCGGGACGGAAGCTACATCCGGTTCGACGACAATGCCGCCGTGATCCTCAACAACCAGGGCGAACCGCGGGGCACGCGTATCTTCGGGCCCGTGGGTCGCGAGCTGCGGGAGAAGCGCTACATGAAGATCGTCTCCCTCGCCCCCGAGGTTCTCTGAGATGAAACACAAGAATGCCGCCGCGAGACAGCGGAAGCACAAGATTCGGAAGGGCGATCGGGTCAAGGTCATCCGCGGGAACTATAGGGAGCGGGAGGGAACCGTTCTCCAGGTGCTGACGGATGAGGACCGGGTCGTCGTGGAAGGTGTGAACATGCGGAAGCGCCACCAGCGTCCGAGTCAGATGAACCCCGACGGGGGGATCGTCACCTTCGAGGCACCGATCCACCTCTCCAACGTCATGCTCATCGACCCCGCCTCCGGCGAGGCGAGCCGGACCCGGGTACAGGAAGAGGACGACGGCACGAAGGAGCGGATCGCGGTCAAGACGGGGAACCCCATTCCCAAGCCCGAATAGGAACCTGACGTGCGCGAACGTGAAGCCGAGTTCGGCCCACGCGACCGCTGCTACACCTGATGCCTGAGAGAAAGCGAGACATGAGCTACACCCCCAGATTGCGGACCCACTACCTTGAGAACGTCCGTCCGGCGCTGATGGAGCAGTTCGGGTTCACGAACCCCCATCAGATCCCGGAGATCGAGAAGGTCGTGATCAACGTGGGAGTAGGGGACGCGTCAAAGAACCAGAAGCTCCTGGAGAGCGTGGTCGAGGAGCTCGAGGCCATCACGGGTCAGAAGGTGGTGATCACCCGCGCCCGGAAGTCGATCTCGAACTTCTCTCTCCGGGAAGGGATGCCGGTGGGTGCGACGGTGACCCTCCGGCGGGGTCGCATGTATGATTTCCTCGATCGCCTGGTGAGCGCTTCCATTCCCCGGGTTCGGGATTTCCGGGGGTTGTCCACCCGGTCGTTCGACGGGCGGGGCAACTACACCCTCGGGGTGAAGGAACAGATCATCTTCCCGGAGATCGACTACGACCGGGTGAACAAGATCCACGGGATGGACGTGACCGTGGTGACGACGACGACGCGGGATGATGAGGGCCTCGCTCTCCTCCGGCTCATGGGGTTCCCGTTCCGGGATCTCGAGCCGGTGATCATCGGGGCCAGCGCGGCCTGACGCCGTTTTGGAACAGTATCGCCCACTACGAACGCACTGACGCCGCAATTCGGGAGCAGTCCGATGGCCAGGAAGGCAATGATCGAGCGGAACAACCGCAAACAGAAGTACGAGGTCCGGCACCGGAACCGCTGTCAGCGGTGCGGTCGCCCCCGGGCCTACATCCGGAAGTTCGGCCTGTGCAGGGTCTGCTTCCGTGAGAAGTCCCTCCGGGGTGAGATCCCCGGCGTGCGCAAGTCCAGCTGGTGAGAGACGGGTACAACCGATGATGACCGATCCTATCGCCGACATGCTCACTCGCATCCGGAATGCCGGTACCGCCGGTCACCGGTGGGTGGACATGCCGGTGTCGAAGCTCAAGATCGAAGTGGCCCGCCTCCTGAGCGAGAACCATTTCATCTTCGACTACAAATCCCTGGATGACGGGAAGCACGGCGTGCTCCGCCTCTACCTCAAGTATCACGAGGGTGCCCCGGTGATCCGCCACCTCAAGCGGGTGTCCCGGCCGGGCCGCCGACATTACGTCGGCGCCACCGACGTGCCCTCGGTCCGAAACGGCATGGGCATGGCCATCCTCTCCACCTCTCAGGGGCTCATGTCCGACCGGGCGGCCAGGACGGCCGGCGTCGGCGGTGAGCTCATGGCCCTGATCTGGTAAGGGAGACGGGAACGATGTCGCGTATTGGTAAGCAGCCGGTGGCCGTCCCCCCGAAGGTGGATGTGAGCATCGACGGTCAGCACGTCCGGGTGAAGGGTCCCAAGGGCGAGCTGGAGTTCGAGGCTCATCCCCAGATGGCGGTCGTCCTGGAGGACGGGGAGTTGCGGGTCGATCGCCCCACGGATCAGCCGAAGGATCGAGCCCTCCACGGGCTGACCCGGGCGCTGTTGGCCAACATGGTCGAGGGCGTGACGAACGGGTTCAGTCGCGTCTGAATCTCGCGCTGGGCTTCTCCCACCCCGTGGTCTACGATCCCCCGGAGGGTGTGCAAATCGAGGTCCCCAATCAGACGACCATCGTCATCCAAGGGGCCGACAAGCAGGCGGTGGGCCAGGCGGCCGCCGTGATTCGTGGTTTCCGGCCTCCGGAGCCCTACAAGGGCAAGGGGATCCGGTACCAGGGTGAACAAGTCCGGCGCAAGGCCGGAAAGACGGCAGGAGCCTAACGATGGCGGTCAAGACGAGGAAAGGGCGCTCCCGCCGCGATGCGCGGCTGAGGCGGCACCTGCGTATCCGAAAGAAGGTCTTCGGCACGGCCGAGAGGCCGCGCCTCATGGTCTACCGGTCCATCAAGAACATCGAGGGCCAGCTCGTGGACGATGAGACGGGCCGCACCCTCATGGGTCTAAGCACCCTCTCGAAGGCGCTGAAAGGCTTCGAAGCGGAGGGAGATCACCGTCGCCAGGAGCAGGCGTTCGCCGCCGGAAAGGCGCTCGCCGAGCAGGCCCGGGAGCAGGGAATCGAGTCCGTCGTCTTCGATCGGGGCGGCTACAGGTATCATGGACGGGTCAAGGCGTTCGCCGATGGGGCCCGCGAGGGAGGTCTGGAGTTCTGATGGCCAATGACACTCGTGGCGGCCGCGGCCGTGGCAAGGGTGGTCGCAAGGACCGTGGGCGGGGACGCGACAGTGACCTGACGGAGAACGTCGTCCACATCAACCGTGTGGCGAAGGTTGTGAAGGGCGGTCGACGGTTCTCCTTCTCGGCACTCGTGACGGTGGGCGACCAGAAGGGAAAGGTCGGGGTCGGGTTCGCGAAGGCGAACGAGGTGGCTGAGGCCATTCGTAAGGCCCTCGAGCGCGCGCGGAAGGAGATGGTCACTGTTCCCGTCATCAACGGAACGCTCCCCCACGACATCGTGGGAGAGTGGGGTGCCGGAAGGGTCCTGCTCCGTTCTGCGGCGCCGGGTACCGGCGTCATCGCCGGGGGTCCCGTTCGTGCGGTGTTGGAGGCGGCGGGCGTAACCGACGTGCTCTCCAAGAGCCTGGGCTCCAACAACCCCATCAATGTGGTGCGGGCCACCATGAACGGCCTCACCAACCTGGTCACGGTAGAGCGCATCGCCCGGGAGCGGGGGATCTCCGTCGAGGAGTTGGGAGTACATCATGGCTGACAAGAAGCTGGAGATCACGCAGGTGCGCAGTGGCATCGGTCGTCCGGAGCCTCACCGCCGCACCCTCCGTGCCCTGGGTATCCGACGGCACCAGCAGAGCGTGGTTCACGAAGATTCGCCCGCGATCCGCGGAATGATCCGCTCGATTTCGCACCTGGTCTCCGTCCGAGAGATCGAGGCGTAGAGGAATATCATGGCAGAGCTACACGATCTGAGCCCCGTTCCAGGATCCCATCGGGATCGGAAGCGGGTGGGGCGCGGTCCCGGTTCCGGCACTGGCAAGACCGCCGGGCGCGGACAGAAGGGGCAGAAGTCCCGGTCCGGAGGGTCCATCCCCGCGGGCTTCGAAGGGGGTCAGATGCCCCTTCACCGTCGCATTCCCAAGCGTGGATTCTTCAATCGGAACCGCGTCGCCTACCAGGTGGTGAACGTCGGTGATCTCGGCGGACTCTCCGGCGACGTCACTCCTGAGACCCTGCGTGCGGCCGGGCTGGTGGGCAGCGCCAGGAAGCCCGTGAAGATCCTCGGAAACGGTGAAATCGAAACGAGCCTGCGGATCACGGCGCATGCCTTCAGCGCCAGTGCCCGCCAGAAGATCGAGGCCGCGGGCGGGACGGCCACCGTTCCGGCTCACAGCGAAGACGAGCAGGCGTAGGCCGAATGGACAACTGGATCGGCAAGCTCTGGAGGTCGCCCGAGGTTCGGGAGAAGCTCACCTTCACGGTCTTCATTCTCCTGATCTACCGGATCGGTGCGCACATCACTGCGCCGGGGATCGACGTAAACATCCTCCAGCAGCAGACCGGTCAGCTGGGGAACACCCTTTTCGGGGTGTACGACATGTTCACGGGGGGTGGGTTGTCCAGGGCGACGATCTTCGCCCTCGGGATCATGCCGTATATCTCCGCCTCCATCATGTTCCAGCTCCTCGCCGCCGTCTTCCCGACGGTGGAGAAGCTGCAGAAGGAGGGGGACGAGGGCCGGAAGAAGCTTACCCAGTGGACGCGGTACACGACGGTGGCGCTGTCGGCCATCCAGGCGTACGGCTACGCCATGTTCCTGCAGAGCATCCCGGGAGCGATCCGCAACCCGGGATTCGGATTCGTCTTCACGACGGTGACGGCGCTCACGGTGGGCGCCATCTTCGTCATGTGGCTTGGTGAGCAGATCACCGAGCGCGGGGTGGGGAACGGGATGAGCCTGCTCATCTTCTTCTCCATCATCGAAGGCTTCCCCCGGGAGTTGGTGAGCACCTGGGAGCTTTACCGGCTCGACCAGATTTCGACCCTCGCCCTGGTCGCTCTGGTGGTGGGCGTGACCGCGGCGGTGGTGGCCATGACCATGGCCGCCCGGAAGATCCCCGTGCAGATCCCTCGAAAGGTGGTGGGTCGGGGACGGATCCAGGAGGGCCAGAAGAGCTTCGTCCCCCTGCGAGTGAATTCGGCCGGGGTGATGCCGATCATCTTCGCCCAGTCCTTCATCATCGTGCCCGGGACGCTGGCGGCCTTCAGTTCGATTCCCTGGCTCCAGGGGCTGGCCGACATCTTCCAGCCAAACAACTGGGTGTACTACCTCACGTACGCCGTCCTCATCCTCTTCTTCACCTACTTCTACACCGCCATCATCTTCAATCCGGTGGACCTGGCGGAGAATCTGAAGAAGCAGGGCGCCTTCGTTCCCGGTGTGAAGCCGGGAGCGCGGACGGCGGAGTACATCGACCGGATCTTGACCCGTATCACGCTGCCCGGCTCCATCTATCTCGCCATCGTGGCGCTGCTCCCCTTCTGGATCTTCGACATCTTCGGGATCACCACCTTCATCTTCGGCGGGACGTCGCTCCTCATCGTCGTCGGCGTCGGGCTGGACACGGTGCAGCAGCTCCAGCAGATGCTCATGGTCCGTCACTACGACGGATTCATGAAGAAGGGTCGGGTCAAGATGCGCGGACGTCAGCGCTACATGTAATGCGCCTGGCCCTGGCGGGTCACGCGCCCACCACGGGAGAGGCGACGGAACGATGATCGTGATCATGTTGGGCCCTCCGGGTGTGGGGAAGGGCACGCAGGCCAAGCTGCTTTGCGACGCTCTGGGTTTCCGGCACGTGGCT
>JARRPL010000418.1:0-2576 GCA_037382905.1 Gemmatimonadota bacterium
GCGGCCACCTGGACGAGTTCTGGCCCGACGTGGGCCGGAGCCAGTGGTTCGGAGGAGAAGCGGAGGGGTGGGAGCGAGCTCCCTATTGGCTGGACGGGGTAGTCCCCCTGGCTTGGATCCTGGACGACGCCCGCCTGAAGGAGAAGGTCACGGGATACGTGGAGGAGATCCTGGCCCGGCAGCGCCCGGACGGGTGGTACTCCCCCTACCCCACCGACGCCGCCACCCGACCCTACGACCACTGGGCCATCCTCCTGGCCAACAAGATGATGGTCCAGTATCACGAAGCCACCGGGGACGATCGCGTCCTCCACGCCGTGGAGGCCAGCCTCCGCGCCCTGGCCACCGGCCTGGCCCGGGATCCCCTCTTCCGTTGGGGCCGGTATCGCTGGTTCGAAGGGCTCATCCCGGCCTTCTACCTGTACGAGAGGACCGGGGCGGAGTGGGTCCTGGAGTTGGCGCGCACCCTTCGTGACCAGGGTATGGATTATCAGGCGCTGTGGCGGGGAGAGGACGTAACCGTGCCGACTCCGAGGAGGGGGCTCTGGAAGTGGGA
Source organism: Gemmatimonadota bacterium (assembly GCA_037382905.1). Taxonomy (GTDB): domain Bacteria; phylum Gemmatimonadota; class Gemmatimonadetes; order Longimicrobiales; family Gaopeijiaceae; genus Gaopeijia. Next base: position 557 of record JARRPL010000418.1, read on the forward strand.
CAAACACGTGGTGAACACCGCCATGGCTCCAAAGTCCGGGGCCCTCTCATGGCGCCTGGACCAGCGGGGAGTGGACCGGGAGTTCCCAGCCCGGATGTTGGCGACCCTGGACCGGCATCACGGACAGGTGAACGGAATGTTCACGGGGGATGAATGCCTGGCGGGTAAGAACCCGGTTCAGGGGACCGAGCTGTGCGCCGTTGTGGAGTTCATGTATTCTCTGGAGATCCTCCTCTCCGTCTTCGGAGAGCCCGTCTGGGGAGACCGTCTGGAAAGGGTGGCCTTCAACGCCCTCCCGGCCACCTTCACCCCGGACATGTGGGCCCACCAGTACGATCAGCAGGTGAACCAGATCCAGTGCACCATCAACCCGGACCACATGTGGACCACCAACGGTGCGGAGTCGAACCTGTACGGCCTGGAGCCCAACTTCGGGTGCTGCACCTCCAACATGCACCAGGGATGGCCCAAGTTCGCCGCCAACCTCTGGATGGGGGCGCCGGACGGGGGCATCGCTGCCGTGGCATACGCACCGAGTGAGGCACGTTTCCGTTCCGGGGAGGTCCCCGTTCGGGTGACTCTGGATACGGACTACCCCTTCAGAGAAAGTCTGGAGTTGGCTGTTGCCCTGGACGACTCCGCTCGATTCCCCCTCTTCCTGAGAGTGCCCGGGTGGGCTGTCGAACCCGCCGTTCGGGTCGAAGGAGGTCCGGAGGAGCCAATGACTCCGGGCACGTTCCACCGCATCGAGCGGGACTGGCAGGGCGTGACTCGCCTGAGCCTCCGGTTCCCCATGCAGCCGAGCGTCACGCTCCGTTACAACCGGGCGGCTGCCCTGGAAAGGGGGCCCCTGGTTTACGCACTGGCCCCGGAGGAGAGCTGGACCCGCGTGAACGTGGACGAGCCGCACCGTGAGCTCCCCCACGGAGACTTCGAGGTACGGCCAGCGACCACATGGAACTATGGGGTGCTGCTGGATGACCGGGCTCCGGAGGAAAGGGTGGCCTTCCGGGAGATGCCGGTGGGAGAACGGCCGTTTTCCCCGGAGGGAGCCGGGATGGTGGCCACCCTCAGGGGACGAAAGCTCCCGGGGTGGAGAATGACCCACGGGTGGGCCGGCGAGGTCGCCCCCGAGCTTCAGGAATCGGAAGAACCCCTCCAGGAGCTGACCCTCATCCCGTACGGATGCACGAACATCCGCGTGACGGAGTTTCCACGGCTCAGGAAGTAGGTGCCCCACCAGGAGGGCGGAGACCCATGGGATTTTCCGCTAGTCCCAATCCGTCTCCTCGCGAGGTGGGGGGGTGCTGTGGAGCGGTTCCGCCACGATATCCCAGGGCGCACCAAGGAACTCCACCTCGAACCAATCCTCGAAGACCTCCCAGGATCGGTCCTCCGGCCAGCGTGCCGAATCCGGTTCCCAGCTCCAGAGAGCCGTATCGAAGAGGAGGATGTGGTTCTCCCGAATCCAATCCCAGGTCGTGTCGGGCTCGTCCAGGAGGGGCACCATGAACGGGACCGGGTGCTCCGCCGCCGCATGCAGCTCCTCCGCCCCTTCTCCAGGCTCACGGAACTGCTGAGCCCACAACCGGAAGGGTTCCTTTGGGTGGAGGAGCACCAGTAGCCGGTTGGCGTACCAGATCTCCCGCTGGTCGTCCTGGGGTACGGAAACGATCACCTTTTCCTCTCCTGAATGGCCTCGATCCACCCGAGGACAATCACACCACCCGCCCTCTCCGTCCACCCCCTCCGGCACTTCCCTACCCTCCTTCGATTCCCCCTTCCTCGGCCACGGGCTCTCCCGGTCTCTCCCCCGCACCCGGCGTGCCGGAGCTGGCCGGGCCCACTTGCTCATCCAGCGCCAGGACACCGGCCAGGATGGTCCGGATGGCGTTGACGAAGAAGGTCGGGTCCACACGAGCGAATTCGTCCGTGGCCCGGTGATAGTCTACGTGATCCTCCACGCCGAAATACACGAAGGGAATGCCTTCCTCGTGAAAGACCCTGTGGTCGGAGGAAC
>JARRPL010000419.1:0-2574 GCA_037382905.1 Gemmatimonadota bacterium
CCCTGAAGATCAAGGCGCTCCTGGCGTACGACGGATTCACGTCATCCGAGCTGGCCGCCATCGAGATGAAGAACGCTGCTTCCCTCTTCCCACGCATCGCGCCCGGCGACGCTCGGAACGCCGGCACGACAGCTTAGGAGGGAAGCGAGATGATGACGAAGGAGGATCCCACCGTGTTCGAGCCGCAGAGGATTGACTTCGGAGACCCCCTCGTGGACCTCCACCACCACGTGATACCTCCCGACTACCTCGACGCCCTGGCGCGGTTGGGAATGGACACATCCGCATTCCCTTCCTGGGCGCCGGAGAAATCCCTCCAGATCATGGATCGTCTGGGGATCGGCCGGGCCATGCTCTCTCTGTCCTCCCCGGGGGTCTGGTTCGGGGACGACAGCAAGGCCCGATCACTGGCGCGAGCCTGCAACGAATACGTGGCCGGCTTGCGGAAAGAGCGGCCCAATCGTTTCGGGGGCCTGGCCGTTCTCCCCCTCCCGGACCTGAAGGGGGCCCGCCAGGAGCTCACCCACGCTCTGGACTCCCTGAACCTGGATGGAGTCATCCTGTTTTCGAACGTCGATGGAAGGTACGTGGGCGACCCCGAGCTCGACGCTTTGATGGCCGACCTGCACGAACTGAAGGCCACCGTGCTCCTGCACCCCAACGATGTTCCAACCACCGACGAAAACACCCCTCTGTACCCCTGGGCCGAATACCCAATCGACCTGGCGCGAGCATGGTCGCGCCTGGTCTACCGTCAGATCCTGGTGCGGTATCCCGGAATCCGCTGGACTCTGACCCACGCCGGCGGCGTGGTCCCCTTCATGGCCGAGCGGCTGGGAAAGGTCCACTACCTGAAGAAGGAGAAGCCTCGTTGGGGGCGGATCATACTGGATCTGGCCAGGAAACGGGACGGGGGCCTGGAGCTGGCCAGGAGCGTGAGTTACGACACGGTTGGGGCTGCGAATCCGGTGACGCTGGCTGCGCTCCGCCGGTTCGTAGGACCCGATGGCATTCGGTTCGGCAGCAACTTCCCATGGGATTCGGAACGGAGTGTGGAGGCGTCGCTCCGCTTTCTGGAGGGAACGGGGAGGACGCCTCTCTTCGGTTCCGTTCCCGGCGACCCAGAAAGGGTGGAATGATGACCAGCGGCCCTGTGGCTCAGAGCGCTGTCCTGGTGACGGGAGCCTCCAGCGGCATCGGGAGGGCCACAGCCATCCTTCTCAACGCCCACGGATACCGCGTTTTCGCCGGCGTTCGGAAGGAGCGGGACGGCGAGGCCCTGAGAGAAGAGGCGTCGGGTTCGCTGACGCCCCTGAGCCTGGACGTGACCGACGAAGACTCCATCACCCAGGCGGTGGCCAGGGTCAAAGAGGACGTCGGGAGCGAGTTCTTCGGACTCGTGAACAACGCCGGCGTGTCGCTGAACGGCCCACTGGAGCTGCTTAGCGTCTCGGACATGAGGAAGTTGATGGAGGTGAACGTCCTGGGATTGCTGGCCGTCACCAGGGCCTTCATTCCCCTCCTCCGGGGAGCGAGAGGCCGGCTCGTGAACGTCTCCTCAGGCCATGGTCTCCTGGCCCTTCCGGACAAGAGCGTCTACGCCGCGTCGAAGTTCGCCGTGCAGGCTGTGAGCGATTCGCTCCGCCTGGAGCTTCGTCCGTTCGGCGTTTCCGTGAGCAACCTGGTTGTGGGGAAGGTGGACACCGCTGTCCTGGGCAAGATTCTGACCGAGCGAGAGAAGCTCATGCAGGCGGCGCCATCGGAGGTCCTGGAGTTGTATTCCCCACTCTTCGAGTTCTTCGACCGGGAGGTGAAGAACCTTCCCGGAATCTCTCCGGAGGAAGTGGCTCTGGTGGTGTCTCGAGCCCTGGGCGCTCGCAGGCCCCGAGCCCAGTACGTCGTGGGGCCAGGGGCAAGGAAGATGAAGAACCTCGCCCGTCTCCCTCTCAGGCTACGGGATGCCCTCTTCTACAAAGCCCTCTACGGCAGGAGGGGGTCATGAGAATCCTGGAAGTAATCCACTTGCGGATGGCCGGAGACGATGCTGAGGCCCTGGCGGAATTCGTCCAAGCCGCGGTGGAGGACGCCATCGATTCACCGGAGGTTCGCATCTACCGCCACGCCAGGGTGGAGGGAGACCTCCTGGTCCACATCCACCATGGAGAGTCCGATGAGCGTATCGAAGCCAGCGAGCTCGGAGTTCGACTCGCATCCGTACTCAGGGTCCACGGCCTGATGGATCACTCGGTATGGGTGGGTCGCGGAAGTCCTGGCAAGGTGCCTTGAGCTCATCAGAATAGAGAGCGGTGACCATGAATTTCCTCGATCCGTCGGTTCCCATCACCACCTGCAAGGCTTCGAGCTGCGCCGGCTGTAACGTGGCAGACACCCTCCATTGCCACTTCAGCCGGGAAGACCTGGTCCATTTCTACCTGATCTGTATGCCGGGATTCCTGGTGGGAGGGGCAGGCATCCTGGCCTACGGGGTCGTAGTCCCACTGATGTGCCAGCACGGCGGCCAGCTTGAGTTCGGTGTCCGACAGCCCCGTGATCGCCTGTTCCCATTCGCGCCGG
>JARRPL010000420.1:0-3561 GCA_037382905.1 Gemmatimonadota bacterium
TCCTCGGCCATCACCCTTTCTATTCCGTCACCGTGGCGCGCCTCGTGTCCTTCGTTCGTACCCTCATGCCCATGAGTGCCGGAGTGTCGGGAACGACCCCTCCGACCTTCTTCGTCTACGAGCTTCCCGGCGTCGTGCTGTGGGGAATCCTCTACGTGGCCATCGGAGTCCTGGCCGGTGAGAGCTGGCGCCTGGTCAGCTCGCTGGTAGGCACCGGATGGGTGGTCCTGTTCGCGGTGGCGGGGTTGGTCCTCTGGCTCCGGCGGCGGCGGGGGCAGGCGGCCACGTGAAGATCGTCGGCCTCACCGGCAACGTCGCCGCCGGCAAGTCCACCGTGGCGGAGGCGTGGGCCCGGGCCGGCGTCCCGGTCCTCGATGCCGACGACCTGGCGGCAGAGGCGCTGGCTCCTGGCACGCCGGGGCTGGCGGAGGTCGTGGAGGCGTTCGGAGACGGGATCCTGGAGGCCGGCGGGGTCCTGGACCGGGCGGCCCTTCGCGAACGGGTGTTTCGGGACGCCGAGGCCCGGAAGACCCTCGAAGCCATCGTACATCCCCGGGTGCGCCAGGGGCGGGACGCATGGCTGGACGGGCAGCGGGCGGAGGGGGAGAGTCTGGTGGTCCTGGAGATCCCGCTCCTCTTCGAAACGGGCGCTGCGTCGTCGGTGGACTCCGTGGTGCTGGTGGACGCGCCGGAGGAGGTCCGGCAGGACCGGATGGTCCGCTCCCGGGGCCTGGATCCCGCGGAGGCGCGTCGGATCATGGCGAGTCAGATGAGCGCCGCCGACAAGCGAACCCGAGCCGACCACATTCTGGACAACGAGGGCGACCTGGAGTCCCTCCTCAGGGGGGCGGCGCTCCTCCTGGCCAGGCTGTCCCCCGACGTACCGGACCCCGCTGTGGGCCCGCCGGCCTGGGACCGGCAGCCCGTCGACGGGTGGATGCGGGGGGACCTCCACCGGCACACCCGGGCCTCCTGGGACTGCCGGTCCGATCCCGAGGCCTTGCTGGCCCGAGCCCAGGCCCGGGGTGTGACGCGGCTGGCCTTCACGGATCACGACACGATGGATTCCGCCCTCCGCTGGGCCGAACGGCACCCGGACCGGATCATTCCGGGGGAGGAGGTGAAGACGGCGGAGGGAATCGACGTGATCGGCCTCTACCTGACGGAGCCGATTCCCAAGGGCACGCCGGCACGGGAGGTCGTGGACCGGGTCCGGGAGCAGGGTGGGATCACCTACCTCCCTCATCCCTACGCCGCCGGGAAGGGCGGGGGAGGACGCTACGCAGAGGAGCTGGCGCCGTTCATGGACGTGGTGGAGGTTTTCAACGGCCGCCTCCACCCGGGCCGCCTCAACGCGTCGGCGGCACAGCTGGCGCGGCGGTACGGCCGTCTCCGAGGCGCCGGCTCCGACGCCCACACCGTGGGGGAGGTGGCCGGCGCCTACGTGGAGCTGCCTCGTCACGACAGCACGCCCGACGCCCTGCGGAAGGCTCTGAGACGAGGCCGTCCAGCCGGTCGCACCGCGTCCCACCTGGTTCACCTCGCCTCCACCTGGGCCAAGGTCCACAAGAAGCTCCTCGGCGGCTGACCCCCCAGGGCCCGTTCCCTGTCCGTACGGGCCGAACAATCCCCCGGGGCGGGGGTTTCACCGGCCGAATCCTCGAACCAGACACCAAAGGGGGCCACGTTGGCGTATCGTACGCCATCCCATCGGGCCCGGGCGGCCCAGAAAGCGTCGGATGCCCTCAGGGCCGCCCGGAGCGTCATCCTCACCACCCACATCAACGCGGACGGCGACGGCGTCGGCTCCCAGGTCGCCGTGGCGTCGTGGCTGCGGGCGAACGGGACCCAGGTCTGGATCGTCAACCCGACCCCCTATCCCGACATGTTCCGCTTCCTGCTGGAGGACGACATCGTCGTGTCCGCAGGGTCGAAGCGGGCGCGGGAACTGTGCGCATCTGCGGACCTGGCCGCGGTCCTCGATACCGGTGAGGTCTCTCGGATCGGTCGGGTGAAGCCCATGATCGAGCACCTTCCCGCCGTGGTCGTGGACCATCATCCCCCGGGGGACCGGCCCATCGGAGGGATCTCCTTCCGGGACCCCGAGGCGAGTGCCACCGGCGAGCTGGTGTACGATCTCCTTCTCGCAGCGGGAGGACCGTGGACCGACGAGAGCCTCCGGGGCATGTATGTCGCCATCCTGACGGACACGGGTGGGTTCCGGTTCTCCAACAGCACGGCGGGAGCCCACGAGGTGGTGGCCCAGCTCATCCGACGAGGTCTGGACCCGGAGGCGGTCTACAACCAGGTCTACGGTGCCGCGCCGATTCGCCGATTCCGGCTCCTGGAAGCCTGCCTGGCGACGCTGGACGAGGCTCACGGGGTGGCGTGGATGACGGTGCCGCCGGACGCCTTCGAGTCCCTGGGTGCCCAGCCCGAGGACCTGGAAGGGCTGGTGGACTACCCCCGGAATGTGAAGGGAGCGGAGGTGGCCCTCCTCTTCCGAGGGATCCGGGACGGAGTCACCAAGGTGTCGTTCCGTTCGAACGGCATGGTGGACGTCAACCGGTTTCGGAGCCAGCGGCTTGACCACGATGCGACGGACACAGCGGTGAGAAATTCACGGACGGGGAACGAGGCGGGCCCGGGAGTGCCGGAAGCGGTGCCCCGCGGGCTCCAGCACCTCCTGGACCGGTACGGCGGCGAAGCGCTGGACCGGATCTGGATCTTTCCGCCCCTCGTCTCCGGCCGCCGGGAATGGGGTCTCCTCGTGGCCAGCGTCTTCACCGACGGCCCCGAGCGCCGGCTCCTGGTGAGCGTCCCCTACGCGGCGGAACGCACCGGCAAGGGTCTGACCCTGGAGTGGAGCGTCCAGGAGCAGGGGGAAGCGCCGCCGGACCGGTTCCCTCGCGTGGTGGACGGGGTGGTGCGCAGGGCGGAGAAGGACCTGGGCGAGCCTTCCCTCCTGGAGATCGAGGGGGATCTGCAGAGGCTCCTGGAGGCCCTCGACGAGTACGACGCCTCGCTTCTCGATCCGGGGCTGCCTCCCGTGTGGACCGCGGTCTCGAGCCCCGGCGACGCGGTGCCGGAACCGGCCGAGGCGCCGTCCCCGTGAGCACCACGCCCACCGCCTCGCCGGACGCCCTTCTGCGGCTGTTCGGGCGGTATCTCAAAGAGCAGGGACTGCCGCTGACGCATCAGCGGGAGGCCGTGGCTTCGGTCCTCTTCTCCTCCGAGGCCCACCTTTCGGCCGACGACATCGAGGCGGCGCTCCGGGAGCGGGGGGAGCGCATCGGCAAGGCCACGGTCTATCGGACCCTGGACCTGTTGGTGAAGTCGAATCTCGTGGAGGAGCACGACTTCGGCGAGGGATTCAAGCGGTACGAGCACCGCCTCTCCCGGGAGCCCGTCCACGAGCATCTCATCTGCCAGGCCTGCGGGCGTGTAGAGGAGTTCGAGATCCCGGAACTCACCGCCATCGAAGCCCGCGTGGCCCGGGAGATGGGCTTCCGTCCCCAGAGACATCGACTGGAGATCTACGGGCTGTGTCGGGTCTGCCGG
>JARRPL010000421.1:0-4862 GCA_037382905.1 Gemmatimonadota bacterium
GATTCGGGTAAGGCGAGTGATGAGCTCGTCTGTCATCCCGCTGGCCAGGGTGTCCAGGGACGGGAGCCCCGCCCGGTTCTCGAGAGGGAGAATGGCCAGGGAGGCCTGGAATTGATCGCCTTCCTCGGGGAAGGTAGCCGCGATGAGATCCCCCAGCGCCGCGCGGCCTCCAACGGGACTCCTTCCCGGCTCCGCCCCACCGCTCGCCTGCTGCCCGGGGGGCGTGATGGTGAAACCGGGGGGAAGGGCGACGTCCCGCTCCACGTTTCTGAGGAGCACCATCGCCGTCCCTCCTGCGGCAAGAAGTGCCCCCAGGAGCATCAGCTCCCTACCGGTGACTCGCTGAGGCCCGGAGGGGCCGTGATGCCAGGCGAGCACAACGGTCAGGAGGAAGCCAAGTATGAGAAGGATGTGGCTGGCGTGGTAGATCAGAGGGGAGAGGCGGACGGACTGATCCAGAATCTCGATCCCCTGGTACATCAGGAAGGCTCCGGCCAGGTACGCCAGGGTCCAGGGGAGCAGCTTTCGCTCGAGGACGCGCTGCAGGAGGGAGGGATCGGACATGGATCGGCCTTCGGCGATAGCGACTGGGTTCGTCTGAAAGATAATGCTCCGGGCGCCGCCTGAGGTGCAAGCTGCCTCCGGGGTCCGGTAGCCAGGGTAGAGACCCCGCCGCAGGACCCATGGCACATCGGCAGTCCGTTGGTGTTTCCTCAAAAGTCAGATGCGGATTCCAAAAGGAGGAGCGATGAAGGTCGGGTTCATTGGGTTGGGGAGCATGGGTGCGCCCATGGCGCGGAACATCCTGAAGGCGGGTCACGAGATCATCGTCTTCAACCGCACCGGAAGCCGGGCCGAACCCCTGCGTGAGGCCGGCGCCCGAATTGCGGACGAGCCGTCGGAGGCCGCGAAAGGCGTCGGTCTCCTGGTGACGATGCTGTCGGACGACCTGGCGGTGGAGGCGGTTCTCCTGGGAGAGATCTGGCCGCTGGGGTCTCTCCCCAGAGGTGCCGTGCACGTCTCCATGAGCACCATCAGCCCTGAGCTCTCCCGGCACCTGAGCGAGCTCCACGCCGCGCCGGCCCCCCGGAGCATGTCCGTCGCTGCGCCCCGGTCTTTGAGGCCGTGGGTCAGGGTGTCCTGGAGGTGGGGGAGGATGTGGCGGCAGCGAACGTCGTCAAGGTCGCGGGGAACTTCCTCCTGGCCTCGGCCATCGAGGCCATGGGGGAAGCCTTCGCCATGGTCCGGAAGCATGGCATCGATCCAAATCGCTTCCTGGACATCTTCAACGGGCACGTCCTTCGTTCTCCCGTATATCAGGCGTACGGAGGCATGATCGCCCGTGGGGAGTACGAGCCCGCGGGATTCAAGCTGGCACTCGGCCTCTAGGACACCCGCCTGGTCCTGGAGGCCGCCGACGAGGTGAGCGTGCCCATGCCCATGGCCAGCCTCATCCGGGATCACTACGTGTCGGCCGTCGCCCGGGGGTGGAGCGACATCGACTGGGCAGCCCTGGGGCGGATCGCCGCCGCCAACGCCGGTCTCGGCGACTGAGGTGATTGCTCCACTGATGGCCGGCTCCCAGGGGACCGGACCGGCTCCAACCCGCTTCCGGTCCCCCGAAACAATTCTCACGGCCCTCTCGTCCGAATCTCTGTAGGCAAGACGACGTTCAAAACTCCGGGGCATTTCCCGGAGATCACGGATCGAGAGAGCACATGAGCGGGTTCACGCGCGAGCTGGGGGCCATCGTCCGAAGACTGCTTCGGAACCCCCTCTTCACCGTCATCACAATCGCCACCCTGGCCATCGGCATCGGCGCGAACACGGCCATCTTCAGCCTGGTGAACGGGATCCTCCTGAAGCCCCTTCCCTTTGACGAGCCCGACGAGCTGGTGGGCGTGTGGCATACCGCACCAGGGTTGGGGTTCGACGACGTGAACCAGTCCCCGGCCCTTCACTACACCTATGTGGACGAGGGGCAGTCCTTCTCCGAAATCGGGATGTGGGACAACGAGACCGCTTCCGTCACGGGGCTCGACGAGCCAGAAGAGGTCGGGATCATGGAGGTGACGGAGGGGACCTTCCGGGCACTCCGGGTCCAACCGGCTCTGGGGCGGCGGTTCAGCGCCGAAGATGACAGCCCCGGCGCCCCTCTGACCATGATCCTCAGCTACGATTATTGGCAAACCCGGTTCGGCGGTGACCCCGGGGTCCTGGGCCAGACCCTCGCCGTGGACGGACGCCCCAGGGAGATCATCGGGGTCATGCCCGCGGATGCCCGCTTCCTGGCTTACGATCCGGCCTTCTACCTTCCTTTCCAGTTCGATCGGTCCCAGCTCTTCGTGGGGAACTTCAGCTACCAGGCTCTGGCACGATTGAAGCCGGGCGTGACCCTGGCCCAGGCCAACGCTGACGTGAGGCGGATGATCCCCATGGCCGTGGAGAAGTTTCCCGGAGGCATCTGGGTCCTGCTGGCCACCGTGGGGATGGTTCTCCTCATCGCCTGCGCGAACGTGGCCAACCTCTTCCTGGTGCGGGCCGAGACCCGGGAGCGGGAGATGGCCGTCCGCACCGCCATGGGGGCGGATCAGCCGCGCATCGCCCGGGAATTCCTCAAGGAGAGCGTCCTCCTGGGGGCCCTGGGAGGGGTGGGCGGCATCGGCCTGGCGTACGCCGGGCTGAGACTTCTGACGGCATTGGGCCCCTCGGAGCTTCCCCGCCTGAACGAGGTGACCCTGGACTGGCGGCTCCTCCTCTTCACGCTGGGGATTTCCCTCTTCGCCGGAGCCTTCTTCGGCATGGTCCCGGTCCTGAAGTACCGGAGGGGGGGCATCGTGAACGCACTGAAGGAGGGGGGACGCGGAGGGAGCGCGGGGAAGGAGAAGAACCGGGCACGGAACGTCCTGGTCGTGGTTCAGATGGCCCTGGCCCTCCTCCTCCTGGTAGGCTCCGGGCTCATGATCCGCAGCTTCCAGGCACTCCGGAACGTGGACCCGGGCTTCCGGAACCCTGAAGAGGTTCTCCTGGTTCGCCTGAGCATCCCGGCAGCGGAGATCGACGATCCGGTGGAGGTGACCCAGACCCACGAGCTCCTGGCCCGACGCCTCGCGGAGATCCCAGGGGTGACCTCCGTGGGGAGCTCTACCTCCGTGACGATGGACGGGTGGGACTCGAACGACCCCATCTACGTGGATGGGTTTCCGGTCGAGGAGGGACAGCTCCCGCCCCTCCGACGGTTCAAATGGGTGGGAGAAGACTACTTCCAGACGATGCAGATTCCCGTGCTGGCCGGCCGGGCCATCGATTTCCGGGACTCCTACGACCTGAACAAGGTGGCCATGGTCACCGAGAACTTCGCGCGGGAGTATTGGGACTCACCCGCCGAGGCCATCGGAAACCGCATCAGCACAGGTCTCTCGGCAGGAAACTGGCACGAGATCGTTGGCGTGGTGGGGAACGTCCGGGACGATGGCCTGGACCGGGACCCCACGGCTGTCATCTACTGGCCCATGATGCAGCGGAACCTGTGGGAGGGACTCCCGGATACCGAGGCGGGGGAAGTCTTCGCCCGGGGCTCCCAGCACTACGCGATCCGAAGCTCCCGGGTGGGATCGTCCGACTTCCTGGCGGAGGTTCGGGACGCCATCTGGTGGGTCAATCCGAATCTCCCCCTGGCCGGCGTTCGAACCCTGGATGATCTCCTCAGCCGATCCATGGCCCGTACCTCCTTCTCCCTCATCATGCTGGGGATCGCCGCGGCGGTGGCACTCATTCTGGGCTCCATCGGGATCTACGGCGTGATCAGCTACATCGTGAGCCAGCGGACCCGGGAGCTTGGAGTGCGCCTCGCCCTGGGGGCCGAGGCTTCGGACGTGCGGAGCATGGTCCTGAAGCAGGGACTCGTGCTCTCCGGCGTGGGGGTGGTCATCGGGCTCGGATCCGCCATTGGTCTCACCCGGCTGATGGGGGCGCTCCTGTACGGAGTCGATCCCGTGGATCCCGTGACCTATGGCACGGTGGCCGTGTCCCTTGCGGCGGTCGCCCTCCTGGCCAGCTACCTCCCCGCCCGTCGGGCGTCGAAGGTGGACCCTGTAGTGGCGATCCGGTTCGAATAGGGAGGCTCGTCCGTCTGCCGTCCTACAGGTCCAGGGCAGGGATGAATTTCGGCTTCCTCCGGTGCCGGGTCAGCTGCTCGTAGGCAAAGGCGATCCGGAGGAGCTGCGGTTCGCTCCACGCCCTGCCCCAGATGCTGATATTCACCGGCAACTCCGTGAAGAACCCCATGGGCACGCTGATATTCGGGTAGCCGGAGATGGCTGCAGGGCTGGAGCTGCTCATGAGGAATCGGTCCCCGTTGATGACGTCCGTGGTCCAGGCGGGACTTCCGGTGGGAGCGACGATGGCGTCCAGCTCGTGCTCCTCCATGACCGCGTCGATACCCTCGTCCCTGGAGAGGCGCATGGCCTCGGCCAGGGCCTCGGTGTAGGCGGAATCCGTCAACGGACCCATCTCCTGGCACTGGATGAAGATCTCCTGCTGGAACCACGGCATCTCCCGGTCCGCGTTGGCTTCGTTGAACGCAATGATCTCCTCCAGGCTCTTCACCGGAGCGTCGGGGCCCAGTCCCGAGAGGTAGGCGTTCAGGTCCGCCTTGAACTCGTACCGCATGAGCTCGCCGGAGGGCCGCCCCATCTGCCGCCAGGCGTCCACCATGGGAATCTCGATGACAGTGGCCCCCGCACCCCGCATCACCTCCAGGGCTTCGGCGAGGAGGGCCTCCACCGCCTCATGGCCGTCCGCATACTGAGTGGCCTCCCCGATGCGGGCACCGTTGAGACCGTCCGGGTCCAGGAAGGGGG
>JARRPL010000422.1:0-2554 GCA_037382905.1 Gemmatimonadota bacterium
CCATCCACTCGGCGGCGAACGGGACCAGGACGATGGCGAGAATCCCTGCCGCCACCATGAGACCGACGGCTTCCCGGGCCCCGGCGCCGGCCTTCATCTCCTTGTTGGGGAGGATGGGCGGGATGGGCGACAGGGCCGTCGCCATGAGGATGAGCCCCGTCGGGGCATCCGGGCGGAGGCCGAGGTAGAGACCGACGGCCACCAGCGGCATGATGACGAACATCGCCACGGCACCGGTGGCGAGGGCCCGGGGGTGTCGGAAGATCCAGGTGAGATCCTCGCCATGCAGGCGCATCCCGATGGACAACACCATCCCGAGGATGCTGGCCTTCAGGAGGAGGGGGATCAGCTCGGCGAGGCTCACGGGTCGCTCCGGGAGATCAGGGCAGGCCGTCTAGGCGATCATCAGCAGGGCAGCATACAACGCCGCGCCGAGCGCGAACATCCCGAAGCGCCCCTCCTTCTCCGACGGGAGCTCCATGACCGTGGTGTTCATGATCACCATCCCTCCCAGGAATCCCAGGAAGAGCGCCTCCCACCCCAGGGGAAGCTCCACCAGGAATCCCAGGGCCGCTCCCCCCAGGCAGGCGGCGGCCATGACCCAGCGGCCGTGTTGCATGTAGGGTTCCGGGAACTCGAAGCGGAGGCCGTGACGGGTGGCGACGAAGTGGAAGAGCATCGCGATCACGTAGGCGACGAGTCCCTCCTCGCTGCCCTCCCGGATCCCCCCGGTCATCAGGTAGAGGATGAGGGCGGCGTAGGCCGCGAGCCCGAAGAGCTTGATCCGGGAGTCGATCCGTTCCTCCTCTTCCTCCGCCTCCTCTTCCTCCCGGTGGGTGGCGGCGTGGGGGCCCTCCCGGATCCGCTTCTCGTCCGGATGGTGCCAGCGCACGAGGCGCACCAGGCCATAGAAGAGGATGAAGCCGGCCAGGGCCGACAGGTAGACGAAGTACTCCGGGACGAGGAGCGGAAGCGCCGCTTCCTCGAGGAGCTCATCTCCCAGCCCGCTCATCTCCGGCAGCAGATCGATGAAGACGTAGGCCAGGGAGATCCCCGCGGCGAAGGACACGAAGCTGCGGAAGCCCGTGGTCCGCTCGCCGATGACCTCCCGGGGCCAGGGCTGCACGAACACCGCCGCCAGGAGGAATGTGGCGACGGCTGCGGTCAGGAATGTCGGTTCCATGGGTGCCCACCGTGGTGGTGGGGCCGCCCGGGCGCGTCGCTCCGGACAGTCCCCTTTCTGAAGGTGACTCTCGTATCGGATCCGGTTCGGATGGCCCCCTCCCGGCCGATGGCTCCTCAGGGTAGAGGGGCGAGCGAGGGGACGGGTGCCCGGTTGGATCCATAGGGAGGATCGTCCGAGAAGCTACGGCACTCTATCCGGTTCGTGCCAACTTCTCTCGACCGGATCCGTCCGAGAGGGGCTCCCCCGCGTCCGGGAATTCGGGTGGCGTGACGCCCCGGTTGCGATCACACCCGGGGCGCACCGACCTCGCCGCCGCTCAGTCGTGACCCTTGCTCATGACCTTCTCCACCACGGCGGCCACGTCGAACGACTTGCCGCCCTGGACCGGCGGGTAGTCCGCCAACGTCTGGAGGTGTTCCTTCATGAGCTCACCCATGGGGCCCGTCAGCCAGGAGACCTTCTGGAGCAGGTGCCCGTAGGAGTCGCTGGTGTCCCAGGACTCGAAGGGATCCATGCGGATGTTGAAGATCAGGGGCTTCGAGCGCCCGCTGATGTTGTCGTAGTAGTCCTCGGTGACGGCGAAATGCCATTTCCACGGACCCATCCGCATCGAGGCGAGCTTGCTCTCGTTGTAGTGGAAGATGTGGCGCCGGGCGGACCGGTCGCTCTTCCCGGTCCAGTAGTCGACGTTGTTCTCGCCGTCGATGTACTGCTTCTTCTCCTTCATCATCTTGTCGTGGACCTCGGGGACGCCCGCGGCCGCGGCGAAGGAGGTGAACATGTCCTGGTGGCCCTGGATCCCGTTCAGGATCGTGCCGGGCTTCACCTTCCCGGGCCAGCGCAGCATCGAGGGCACCCGGATGCCGCCCTTATAGGTGGTCATCTTCTCACCCCGGAAGGGCGTCGTGGCGCCGTGGGGCCAGCTCGGGTGCTCCGGGCCGTTGTCCGTGGAGTACCAGACGATGGTGTCGTCGGTCAGGCCCTGCTCGTCGAGCCAGTCCAGGATGACCCCGATGTCGTGATCGTGCTGGAGCATCCCCGAGCCGTGGTAGTGGGCCTCGGAGGTGTACGTCTCCGCGGCGTACCGCCACTTCTCGTTGAGCCGGGTATAGAGGTGCATGCGGCTCGTGCTGACCCACACGAAGAAGGGCTTGTCCTCCTCCTGGGCCCGCTTCATGAAGTCCATGGCCTTCGGTGCCACCTCGGCGTGGTCGAAGTCCTTCATCCGCTCCTGGGTCAGGGGGCCCGTGTCGGTGATCTTCTGCCTGCCCACCCGGCCGAAGCGGGGGTGCTCGGTGGGGTCGTCCTCGTCGGTGGCGAAGGAGTGGATCACGCCCCGGGTCCCGAACTTCTCCTCGTAGGCCTCGA
>JARRPL010000423.1:0-2542 GCA_037382905.1 Gemmatimonadota bacterium
GGCGGCGCTTCCCCGATCCTCTCGCCTGGGACCACAGGGAGGGCCTCCGGGTGAAGCCAGCGAGCGGAGAGGGCCTCTCCGGCTCCGAGGGCGCCCACCACGAGCACCGCCGACCCCAGCGCGGCGAAACACACGACCCAGAGTCGTGTGGCCTCCAGGGGTACCACGGCTCGGGGATCCACCGCACGGAGGGCTGCCACCGCCCGGGCCCGGAAGAGCTCCGCCGTGACGCCGGTGGCGTTGGGGGTCTGGAGGGTGGAGGCCACGTTGCCGGCGCCTCCCCGCTCGTCCAGGAGGAGGGCCAGGCGAGCGTCATTCGTGCGACGCAGGGCACGGGTCACTGCCAGGGGCGGCAGGAAGAGGGGGAGGACCGGGAGCCAGCGGAGAAGTGACCGGGCCGGAACCGGCAGGGAGACGAGCCCATCGAGGGCCACCAGCGCCGCCGCCACCGAAAGGGCGGCCAGCAGCGCCACCGCTCCGCTGCGGAGCAGCGTCCGGACCGCGATGCGGAGACGCAGTCGCCCAAGAAGGGCGTCAAGGGGGGCCTCGGGGCGGCCCCGGGGAGCCGTGGGCCACGGCAGCACCTGGCTCATGGGTCGCTCCCTACCCCCACGGAGCGACCCGCCGCCGAGGTGCCCGGCGCGTCCCGGGTCAGTGCCACCTCGAGCCCCAGGAGCGCCAGGGCGGCCAGGAGGAGCCAGCGAGTCAGCCCGTGCCCCTCGGAGCCCACCACCGTCGCCACCTCCACGGCGGCCGGCAGGTCGGGGCGCTCCAGCGCCTGTACCGCCCCTGGGTCCAACGGCGCGTCGCCGAAACCGGACTCGGGGCAGCCCAGGAGGAGCGTCCGCAACAGCTCCGGATAGTCGGGTGCGGCCGTGAGAGCCGCATCCGTGAGCTCCACGGCGAGGTAGACGATACACCCTTCACCGAGGGTCCGGGCGGCGGCGGCGGCGGCCCCCCCGTCGTCGAAGGTCAGGACGGTCCGGGCGCCCGGGGCGGGATTCCCCGGCGCCCGGGGGAGTGGGGGGCCCACGGCCCGACCCCCAGGAAGGAGGAGGACCGCCGGTCCGGGGTGGGGGACGTCGGACGGCCCTTCCCGCCAGGGGAGCTCCGAGGCGTCGGGGGGGAGGGCGCCGAAGACCACCAGAGCGGCGCCGGCCCGCACCCGGGGGAGCCAGCCCGCCGGTCCCTCCCTGTCGGCGGTCTCCGCCACGATCCAGTCCGGTACGGAGTCCTGGGCAGTCGCGGCGGAGTCGGGGATCCAGCCGCCCAGGGCCGTCACCGCACGGCGTAGGGCCTCGTCCGAGGATTCCACGGCGATCCGGACCCGTGGCGGGCCGGCGCCGGCGGAAACGCTGTCGGCCCGAGAGGGCGATGCCGTCCCGGAGTCCCGATCCCCCTCGTCCGCCACCGTGTGGAGCCGGAGGCGACCGGGCCACAACGCCGGTCGCACCAGCCCCAGGGCCGGGCTCCAGACGCGCCACGAGGGCCGTCCGACCCACGTCACCTCCGCGTGGGCGAACCCCGCCCGGGCCGCCTCTCGACGGAGCGCCCGGAGACCGTCTTCCAGGGTGGCGGAGGACGAGCCCCGCTGGAGCCCTGGAAGCTCGCCGGCCTGCACCACCTTCGGTCCGTCGTCCAGACCGTAGGCCAGAATCAGGGGCGGGTCGCCCTCACCGGCGGAAGAGGCGGCCTCCCGGGTGGAAGACCCGGCCACCTCGTTCACGGCGGCCACCACGGACCCCCAGGCCACCAGGGAGTCCGCCCCGGCATCCACCAGCACCACACGCTCGGTCCCCTCCCTGCCGGGCAGCCATCGCAACCCGGCGAAGGCGGCGCCCAGGGCCAGGGCGAAGAGGACCCGCGCCGCCAGGAGGGGCAGGTCGCCAGGGGTGCGTCGGATCCGGAGTAGGGTGCGTGGGTCCTCCGCCAGGAAGCGGGCCGTGGGCAGCGGTGCCCGGGCCGGCGGCCGCCGGGAGAGGAGGTGCAGGACCACCGGAACCACGGCGAGGAGCCCCCCCGCCAGCAGAAAGGCCGGAGCCGCCGCCGTCATCACCCGGCCCCCGGCTCTCCCCGGGTCCGGCCCAACAGCCAGGAGCCGAGGGCGGGGACGAGGGGCAGATCGGTGGTCATGGCGACGTACTCGGCGCCCGCCGTCTCCAGGCCGCGCCGGAGGCCCTCGTAGTAGTCGGACACCCGCTCCCGGAACTCCGGGTCGGCCTCGGGAACGGCGTCGATGGTCCGGTCCGGGGTCTCGGGATCGAAATATCGACCCGACCCCATCGAGCCGTGACCCAGCTCCGTCCGGGAGACGACCCGCACGACCACCACCTCGTCGCCTCGGGCCCGGAGCCGACGCACCGCCCCCAGGAGCGCCTCGCCGTCGTCGTCTTCCAGACAGTCCGAGAGGAGGATGACCCGGCCCCGCCGCCGGAGCTGGGCTCCGACTTCGTCCAGGGTGTCCGAGGCCCGCCCGGCGCCCTCCGGCGTGAGTCGTCCCAGCGCCAGGAGGAGATCGTGCAGGTGACCGGGACGATTCCGG
>JARRPL010000423.1:2559-3778 GCA_037382905.1 Gemmatimonadota bacterium
TGTGCGCGAGGGCTGCCGCCACGAACTGGGCGTAGCGAAGCTTGGAGACCGGTCCGTCTCCCACGAAGCCCATGGACGCCGAGGCATCCACCACCAGAAAGGCCTGCAGATTCGAGTCCTCTTCGAAGAGCCGGACGTAGAGCCGGTCGGTGCGACCGTACAACCGCCAGTCGAGCCTCCGTACGTCGTCGCCCTGCTGGTAGGCCCGGTGGCGGGAGAAGTCTTCGCCGGAGCCCACGAAGGGCGAGCGGTGCGCCCCGTGGATGAAGCCCCGGACGATGGTCCGGGCCACCAGGTCCAGCCCACCGAGTCGGTCGAGCACCTCGGGGGGGAGGAGTTCGGTCCGGGGGGTCGTTGCAGCAGTGGGCATGGCTCGGGCCGGGTCAGGCCAACCCGCTCCTCGGAGGCGGGACCTGGGAAAGGAGCGTCGCCACCGCCTCGTCCGGCGTGCGCCCCTCGGATTCCGCCTGGAAGTTCAGGAGGATGCGGTGCCGGAGCACCGCCGGCGCCACCCGGCCCAGGTCGTCGGGGTGGACGTGGAGCCGTCCGTTCAGAAGGGCGTGGGCCTTGGCGCACAGGACCATGGCCTGCCCCGCCCGGGGACCGGCCCCCCAGCGGACCCAACGGTCCGTCGCCGGAACCGCCTCGGAGCGACCGGGCCGGGAGCTCCGCACCAGACGGGCCGTGTACTCCAGCAGGGGGTCCGAGACGGCGACCCCACGGACCAGACGCTGGAGCTCTTCGATCTCGGAGCCCGACAGCACCGCAGTGACCGGTGCCGGCGCGTCTCCCGTGGTGGAGCGGAGCACCTCCACCTCGTCGGGTCCGTCGGGATAGTCGAGGCTGATCTTGAGCATGAAGCGGTCGAGCTGGGCCTCCGGCAGGGGATACGTCCCCTCCTGCTCGATGGGATTCTGCGTGGCGAGGACGAAGAAGGGGGAGGGCAGCTCCAGCAGCTCGCCGCCGGCGGTGACGTGGCGCTCCTGCATGGCCTCCAGGAGGGCGGCCTGGGTCTTCGGCGGCGCCCGGTTGATCTCGTCCGCCAGCAGGACGTGGGTGAAGACGGGTCCCCGGATAAACCGCGTCGCCCGTCGTCCGGTGGAGCGATCCTCCTCGATGACCTCCGTCCCGGTGATGTCGCCGGGCTTGAGATCAGGCGTGAACTGGATGCGTCGGAAGTCCAGCTCCAGGGCGTCGGCGAGGGTGTGTACCTGCATGG
>JARRPL010000424.1:0-4096 GCA_037382905.1 Gemmatimonadota bacterium
CCCCCCCTCTTCATCACGAGGTCATCGCACAGAGTCCAAGGACGGAGGACGGAACCAGGGACGATGGACCTCGACACAGGGGGCCTCAGGGAAATCCGGAAGGGGTCGGATTCTATATTCACAGGGATCGAGGCAGTGCCTCAAGGGGGGCCGAACCGCTCCAGATACCCTTCCAACTTCACCTTCTTTCGGGTGCGCTCGGAGCTCATGGATCGGACCTTCCCGAACACGGACCGCTCCGGCCAACCTCTGTCATAGCGACCGAGTCACCAGAAGATGCCCGAATAGGAGTTCGGATCCCGGCCATCCAAGGCGAAGCGATCGTTGAGGTCGAGCATGATTCCCAGAGCTTCTCGGGGCGATGCGCTCCACTCCAGGATCTTCTTCCCCCAGAGCATCCGCAGGTAATTGTGGATGATCCCCTCCTCCAGCAACTGGCGTTGCGCAGCATTCCAAAGAGGATCGTGGGTCCGGGCTTCCTGGAAATCCTGGTGGGAGTAGAGGTGGGGCCGCGGGTCAGCCTCATGCTCCTCCAGCGCACTGCGGGCCCAGTCCGGGAGGGACTCGTAGGCAGCGTAGTCCTCGCGGCGGGAGGTGAAGTTGAAACCCAGCTCCCTCCAGGTGACGAGCTGATTAGGGAAAGCTTCGGCCCCCTCGCCCATTCCCCACCACCCGCTTCGGGAACCGTCGGCCTTGGGAGAGATGCGAAGCGGACTCCAGCCTTCCCGGGAGGAGATCTCCGAGAAGATCTCGTGGACGGAGAGATTTCCGAAATGAAGGTAGGGGGAAGACCCGACGTCGCGTCCAAATCGGGGTGGTTTCGATCCGCGTGGCAGCGAGGAAGCACATCGTCCAGGAACCGGGCTAACCGCGCCCGGGCCGGGGAGGTTCCCCCGGGATAGTCGACAGGAATCACTCTCCTGTCCGGGGCGAGTCCCTCCAGGGCGGGAAGATCGCTCTCCTGGAGAGGCCCGGAGGCCGGGGCCCACTTCTCCAGAATCCTCGAATCGAGAGCCCCATCCGCCCCCCGCAGCGCTCCGGACAGAGGATCGGCCCGAGGGATGTCCCCGAAATTGTCGGGGAGATTCTTCTGAAGAAACCGGCGGAAGTGGTAGGCTGCCGAGAACGTTCGGGCCGCCCCGAAGCATCCGCGCCCGTTCGGCCATCCCCTCCAACATGAACCGATGGAGCCTCGGGCTGGCGTAAGGGTAGTCCACCAGCAGGACTTCGAGGATCACCAGAGGTTTGCTCATAGACCCGGCGAGTTCCGCAGCGTGTTGGAGTGCGTAGTTCCAACCAAGGCGGCGATACGCCGTCATCCAGTAGAGGACGTAGTCCCCCTCGGGGTTCCGTTGGGCCTTGTTGGCCTCCCGGACTCTGACCTCTGGCACCGTCGTCATGGATTTGCCTTACACTTCGGCCCTTCACCCGTTTCCTCGCACCGGAAAACAGAAGATGCGTTCGTCGGTCATTGGACTATTGGTCAACCTGATCCCTCTCGCAGCCTTGGCTCAGGAGCAAGAAATGAAGAACATCGTGGACTTCACCCAACCCGACGACATTCGATGGAGTATCGTCAACGACGGTGTGATGGGTGGTCTCTCTTCCAGTGACCTCGAGTTGACCGATTCGGAGACAGCTCTGTTCTCTGGGTTCGTTTCACTGGACAACAATGGGGGGTTCGCTTCGATTCGAGCGACATTCCAGTCCATGGACCTGTCCGGGTACAAGGGAGTCACCCTCAGGGTCCGGGGAGATGGCCGGAGTTATCAGCTCCGGTTCAGGATGGATGGCGGCTTCGACGGAGTGGCACATATGGCGGAGTTCGAAACCAAGCGGGATGAGTGGATGGATATAGACCTGCCCTTCGAGGGGTTTCGGCCAACATACAGAGGCCGGGTACCACGGGGGAGCGGGCCCCTCGATCCGGCCCGGATACGACAGATGGGCTTCCTCATTGGCGATAAGAGAGAGGGTCCGTTTCAACTGGAGATCGCCTGGGTGAGAACCATGGGCCAGTCGTCATGAACGTTCTCGTCACGGGCGCTACAGGGTACATCGGGGGCCGCCTCGTCCCTCTCCTCCTTGCCCGGGGTCACTCCGTCAGCGTCCTGGTTCGTGATGCCAGACGTCTCGCGTCCAAACCCTGGGCCAATGAGGCGGAGGTCGTTCAGGGAGATGCTCACGACCCATCGGCACTGGAAAGAGCATTGGAGGGGATGGACGCAGCGTACTACCTGGTCCACTCCATGTGCACGGGTCCTGACTTCGCTACCAGAGATCGGAGGGGGGCCGAGACTTTCGTCCAGGTTGGCCGGGGACTTCGGCAGGTCATCTACCTCGGAGGCATCCTCCCCCGGGGCGGTGAAGGCCGAGACTCAAAGCACCTGCGTTCCCGGGCTGAGGTGGGAGAGATCCTGAGGGCCGGCCTCCCAACCACCGAAATCCGAGCCGGCCCCATCATTGGTTCGGGCTCGGCATCCTTCGAAATGGTCCGCTACCTCACGGAACGCCTCCCGGTCATGGTGGCCCCGAAATGATCACCAACCTCGTCCAACCCATCGCCGTGGATGAGGTCCTGGCCTACCTGATGGGGGTTCTGGGAAGGGAAGACACTCTTGGGATCATCGACGTGGGCACCGACCCGCTGTCCTTTCGGGACATGATGCTGGGTTACGCGAAGGCCCGGGACCTGCCCCGAGTGATCATCCCTCTTCCGGTTCTGGCTCCCGGTTTGGCTGCCCTCTGGGTTGGCCTGGTCACGCCCATTCCGAACTGCCTGGCTGTCCCCCTGGTTCGGGGGATGGTGAGGCCGGTCCTGGGAGACATGACTCGAAGCCGTAGCCTCTTCCCGGAGATCAGACCAAAGCCTTATCTCGAGGCGGTCGAAGCAGCACTGGAGAGCACGCAACAGCGGAATGTGCAAACTCGTTGGAGCGATGCTCTGGGCCGTGACGAGACCTTCCGACTTCAGGATAGCGAGGGATTGGTGCGGGAAGTGCGAACCCGTCTCCTGGATACCAGCCAGGAAAATGCCTTTCGAGCCTTCACCTCTATCGGAGGGGAGAAGGGTTGGCTGGTTTGGGAATGGGCGTGGGAACTCCGAGGGCTCGTCGATCAGCTCCTTGGCGGACCCGGACTTCGGAGAGGCCGCCGCCACCCCACCGAGGTGTCTGTTGGAGAAGTAGTGGATTTCTGGCGGGTGGAGGAAATCGAGCAACCCTCTCTCTTTCGCCTGAGGGCAGAGATGAGAGTGCCCGGGCAAGCCTGGCTGCAATGGGAGGCCAAACGAGAAGAGGATAAGACCCGTCTCATCCAGGCCGCCCTCTTCCGGCCGAGGGGGTTCTTCGGGTGGATCTATTGGTACGGGGCTTACCCATTCCACGCCTTCATCTTCGACGCTCTCATCGATGCCATCGCTGCTGAGGCGGAGGGATAGGGAGCCAGGGCTCAAAGACGGTGGGCGATGGAGAATACCCCATAGTGGAGCCAGGCGAAGTTGTAGACCGATTCGACATCGGCCCCACCCTCCAGAGTTCTGTACCCTGCAGTGACCCGCCAGCGATCACCCAGATCATAGCCGAATTTCAGGGAGGAATCGAAAGCCCGCCCCGGGCCACCGGCCAGGCCGTCGAAATCGAAAAGGAGATGGCCGGCCGGGGTCAGGCGCCAGTCGGCAGCAAGATGGAGGAGGGGGACGAAGCCCAGATCTGTGTCCTTGCTGGATCGTTCGCCCTGGTCCAGCTCGATCTTGGCATCGCGCAGTTTCGCGGTGAACCCGACCCACAGGTCAAGGTTCTCCCGGCGTGTGAAACGGTACCGAGAGCTGATTCGCCAGGAACTGAACTTGTATGTGGCCGAGATCGGTGTGCCCGGCTGAAACGTCTCACCGGCGAAGGAGACCGGCTCTGACACCGATCCCGTTTCCGTCAAGGAAAAGGGAGCCAGGAGTATGCGAAGCCCGTGGCGTTGGTTGATGTTCCAGGTCAGATAGGCTCGCCCGGCGAGCCAGGGGCCCTTCCCCGCCAAGTCGGCCAGGGAGAACCGCGTTCCCGTCTGGTCGTTGGGGATCTGCACGTCATTCCGGCTTTGCCAG
>JARRPL010000425.1:0-2532 GCA_037382905.1 Gemmatimonadota bacterium
CCTTTGGGGCAATTGGAGAAGTGATTGGAGCTGCCGCGGTTGTCATCTCCCTGGTTTACGTGTCTATCCAAGTGCGTTCGGGAACCAAGGCCCTCCAAACCACAACACGAGACCTCGTGCCCTGGGGCGAGCGGCCCGGGCTTCAGGGCTTCCATTACCGCATTGAAGCGGGGATCGAATGCCGTTTTTCGTTCCTTCCAGTACTTTCGGCCGCCAGGAGAGGCAGCATAGACCGTCAACATGGTGCGATTGGGTTCCCAGAGGTTTGGCGGGACAACTCCATCCAAATGATGCAGATAGATGTTCTCGAAGACCTTGAAGAAACTGTACATGACGTGGAGGTAGCGGGCTCGGTCTTCATCTCCCAGCCTCTCAAAATCCCTTGATCCAGACTGGAAGATCCAGCCCAACCGTGGATCAGCCATCACAGCGAGGTTCCACTCCTGCACAGACTTGAACACTGAGTCTCGTGTTGTGGTTTGGAGGGCCTTGGTTCCCGAACGCACTTGGATAGACACGTAAACCAGGGAGATGACAACCGCGGCAGCTCCAATCACTTCTCCAATTGCCCCAAAGGCGTCCCAGTTCATGGTACCTCCATTGAGAAGGGCCTTTCCGTTTTCCCAGGAATATGCGTCGGTTTCTTGGGGAGGTCCCAAGGTTTCCTCTGGTGGTGTCCGGATTCAGGCGGGTTAAACAGGATCGAATGATGGCCGTTCACCAGAGTCCTTCCGGATCTCAGAGCCGGATTGGGGATGCACACCGGCTTTTACGGTAACGAACCATTCGGTTCCCGAAGGGAGCCGTCCACAGGATCGCGGCCGATCTGAAGAGTCCCCTCGGCGACCTTCCGCGAAGCGGCCGGGCGGAGGTCATCTTCAGCCTAAGGGCTCCTGCGCGGAAGCGCATGCCTGAGCCCGAGCGGGCTACCGGGCGTTACACTGGAACGCGTCCCGCTAAGTCCGGTCCTTCCAGAATCCCGGTCTCCTACGATGATGCTCGAAAGCGATCACTCGAAGAACTTCAGGCTCTATTCGATAGACCAGGGAGTATGGGAAGCGACGCAGGTGGATCGCAGGTGGATCCTCCGAGTTCCTGCAGGACCCGGGGACCCGAGGTTTGGAAACTCGAAGATCAAGTTGAGGGATCCCTCGACGTCGAGGATGAAGTCTTTTCCAAGGCCGGGTGCCTGACCTTCGTAGTAGTCCACTGCCTCTAAGAACTCCTGGCTCGCAGGAGTGAGGAAGTGTGCCCGCACCTACGCCCCCACTCGAGACCGTGCTTCGGCCAAGACCTCTTCAGCTGGTACGGATTCGAGACGGCCGGCGTCGAAATCGGCGACACGCTTTCTGATCTCTTCATCCCAAGCGGCCTGAACCTCAGGATCTCGGTCGAGGCTAGCGATGAGGCGCTCGGCGAGCTTGGCCCTTTCACCGGGTGGGAGAAGTAGCGCAGCAGCCTCAAGCGCATGTATGGACGAATACATCAGATCCTCCAGGAAAAATGACCCTGGAAGATAGTATAGACTGGTCTCACCGATTGTTCCATGAAGGAATAGGACGAAAAGGCATGGCTTAGCGTGCCAGGGTAACGACCCATTCGGTTCAAGATCGGAGCCGGGCATCCAGATGACCAAGAGAATCAACCAGCCCACGCCCGGTGACATCCCGACGGGCCGCGCCGATGTTCTTCGATAGGCCACGAGAGTTCGAGGCAAATCTGAGGCGCGAGCTTGAAACGGGCGTTACAAAGAAACACCGATCCAAGAGCTGGAACGTCCGTTCAGTTCTTCTTTCTCCTGAACCGCACTCCGCCCATTCCCTCGAAATCTGAGTCTTGGGTCCAGAGCGTCGCTTCGTGGAGGCGCGCCGTAGCCAGGATCACGCTGTCCGCCAGGGGAAGCCCGTCCTCCACTCCAATCTCTGCGGCGTAGAGGGCCAGCCGCTCGTCCAAGACTTGAATCTCTCCCTGCTTCATCCCGGCAATGGCCTTCAACGCTTCATCCCTCCCCTGATGTCGCCGGATATGTTTGTAGACCTCCAGCAGGACCATGGTTGGTACGACCAGTTCTGCTTGGTTCAGGATCGGAAGCTCGAAGAATTTAGCGTTCGGACCACCGGTGAAGTATTCGATCCACGCTGAGGAGTCGACGACGTTCATAGACGGTCCGGCTCCCTCTCAAACTCGGGTACCAGGCCTTTGAGGAACCCCTTGAGTTCTTCGAGGGGAACCACCGGTACGAGTTCAATGCGATCACCCACTGCGAAGGCTTGGACCTTTTGGCCCGGCCGAATCTTCAGTTTTTCGCGGACGTCCTTGGGGATGACGACCTGCCATTTCGAGGAGATGGTTACGACGGACACCAGACTATCCTCTCATCGATGGAGATAGTGTAAGACGGTATTGTTAAGGATAAGAGAAACGGGTTGTGACGGTCAAGTACACTTGAGGAGCAAGTGAGAAATTCAGGAATGCTTGGGCCCACCGGTGTTTCTAGTAACGAACCATTCGGTTCCCGGCCGCAGCCGCAGG
>JARRPL010000426.1:0-2520 GCA_037382905.1 Gemmatimonadota bacterium
CCCACGGGACGCTGACCCAAGAGAGCACCGTGGCGATCACCGGGGAGGTCCGGGCCGACGACCGGGCGCCGGGGGGCTACGAGATCGGCGTCTCCGGCATGGAGGTCCTCTCCATCGCGGAGGAGTACCCGATCCAGCCGACGCCCCACGGGCCCGACTTCCTCCTGGACCACCGCCACCTCTGGCTGCGGTCCACGCAACAGCGGGCCGTACTCCGGGTCCGCCACGAGGTGGAGCAGGCCATCCACGATTTCTTCTACGAGCGGGACTTCACGCGGATCGACACTCCGATCCTCACCGGCGCCATCGGCGAGCACGCCGGCACCCTCTTCGCCACGGACTACTTCGGGGAGAACGCCTACCTGGCCCAGACCGGGCAGCTCTACGTGGAGAGCGCCTGCCCCGCCTTCCGTAAGGTCTACTGCTTCGGCCCCACCTTCCGGGCGGAGAAGTCCAGGACCCGCAGACACCTGACGGAGTTCTGGATGGTGGAGCCCGAGGTCGCCTTCGCCGACTCGAACGACAACATGGACCTGCAGGAGGCCTTCGTCTCCTACATCGTGCAGCGCGCCCTGGAGCGGTGCACCGAGGAGCTGAAGGTGCTGGAGCGGGACACGACGGTGCTGGAGCGGGTGGCCGGAAGCGATCCCTTCCCGCGCATGTCCTACTCCCACGCCGTGGAGGTGTTGAAGGCCAAGGGAAGCGACATCGAGTGGGGCCAGGATCTGGGCGCGCCGGACGAGATGCTCCTCACCGAGGGCCGGGACCTGCCCCTGTTCGTCCACGACTATCCCAAGAGTGCCAAGGCCTTCTACATGAAGGAGAACCCCGACGACCCCCGTACCGTCCTCTGTGACGACCTGCTCGCCCCGGAAGGCTCTGGCGAGATCATCGGAGGCAGTCAGCGGGAGGACGACCTCGATCGGCTCCTCGCCCGCATTCGAGAGGAGAACCTCCCGGAGGAGGCGTACGATTGGTACCTGGATCTTCGGCGCTACGGCAGCTTCGTCCACTCGGGCTTCGGCCTGGGGATCGAGCGGACCGTGAGGTGGATCACCGGGCGGCACCACATCCGGGAGATGATCCCCTTCCCGCGGTTGATGAACCGACTGAAGCCGTGACGCTGGAGGGGGGAGGAGCGACGAGCCGCCCCGGCCCGGGCCGGCGGTGAGGGTCCCGTGAACGATCGCCGATTCACCGAGGAGGAGTTCGCCCAGATCCTCCACGCCGCCTCGGAGATCCAGGCCCGACGAGGCACTCCCGGCACGGCGCTCGCGCAGGGGACGGGGACGTCGCTGGAAGAGATCCAAGCCATCGCCCGGGAGGTCGGGATCGACCCGGACGTGGTCGCCGAGGCGGCGAGCCGTCTCGTGGCCGCCCGGGCAGGGAAGGAGGGGTTGCTGACGACGCACTACCTCCTGTCGGATACCGTGCCGGGAAAGCTCTCCGACGACGGTCGCGTCGCGGTGCTCCAGGCCATCCGTGAGACGTCGGCGATCCACGGGGACGGCGACGTGTCCGGGGTGGGCGTGGAGTGGTCGAGCCCCAAGAGCGACACGACCCAGTTCCGGGTGAGCGTCTACGACGTGCAGGGGAATCAGGAAGTCAGGGTCTCCGTGGACCGAAGGGGGACCGCGATCCTGACCCACTTTCCGACGACGATGCTCGGATTCGTCGGCGGGATGGCCGTCGCGGAGGCCGTGGCTCCGGGGTCGGCGTGGCTGGGAGCGGGGATCGTACTGGGAGGCATGGGGGGCGGCCTGGCACTGGGCCGGACCATCTGGCGGGTCACGGAGCGGAAGACCCGGGAGCGGGCCGAGCGGATCCTTTCCTCGGTGGGGGCGGTGCTGCGGCGTTTGCCCAAGGGTGACCCATCGTGATCCGATATGCCGGCGAGGACCTGGGCTCCACGCCCCGGATCGCCATCCTCGGCTCCGCCAAGCTCGGCAACTTCATCGTCACCACGCCGCTTCTCCGGGGGCTCAAGGAGCGGTTTCCCGACTCCGTCGTCGACTTCTACGGCAGCCCCGTCAATCGGGCCTTCGAGGAGGCGTGCCCCTGGGTCGACTGGCGGATGGACATCTTCCCTGCGGCCCCGGACCGCCTGGCTCGCATCGCCGGGGCCCTCGAGGAGCGCACCGGGGGGGAAGGGTACGACCTCGTCGTCAACTGCGACGGCTTCAACCCCTACACCACCGCACTCGCCCCCCTTCTGAATCCGCGCTTCGTCGCGGGGAACGCCCTGGGACCCGGACTCTCGGACCGGCTCCCCACCGGCGACCATCCCTGGCAGCGCATCCTGGACGAACCGGACTGGACCACCCCCGCCTTCCTGGAGCGCTACGAGGGGTGGCTGGAGAGCAACTACATCGCCGAGCTCTTCTGCCGGATGGCCTTCGTCGAGACGGACTACGGGGACGTCCGGCTGGAGTCCGTGGAGCCTCCCTTCGATGTCCCGGACGTGCTGATCCACGCCAACGCGACCCGCGCGGCCAAGCTGTGGCCCGCGGCCTCCTGGGT
>JARRPL010000427.1:0-2514 GCA_037382905.1 Gemmatimonadota bacterium
GTTCGTCAGGGCCCCGAGATTCGTCCCCTCCACCAGGATCTGGGCGCCGGCAAGAGGCTGGAGGGTGTTCCTGTCGACGACGGTGCCACCCACGAGCCCTGCCTGGGCCTGAAGGGTGCCGGGTCTGAGGAGGCCTCCTGGCCAGGTCATTGCGCCGAGAAGCAGCAGGAGAAGGGGAAGACGCAAACGACGATGATCGATCATGAATGTCCTCCTTCAAGGGTGGCACGCCCGTCGTAGAGACCTGTCTGGTGGAAAGCCCGGCGCGCCGACTGAGGCCATCGCTTATTATCGGGGGATCTGGTGCCTGAAAATGAGATGGCTACCAGACATACGTCAACCTGGTTATGAGGTGTCCCCCGATCCGCCTCGGTCCCCGGTGGGATATCGCCTGAACCCAGACCCCGAATGGACATTTCTGAACACAACCGAGCCGCCTGGAATCGTCAGTCCCGGGAGGGAAGCGAGTGGACGACGCCCGTGGGCCCTCTTGAGATCCGGGAGGCGCGCAAGGGCGTGTGGAGCGTGCGCCTGACCCCCACCAGGACCGTCCCCCGGGACTGGTTCGGGGAGGTGGTACGTGGGAAGCGGATCCTCTGCCTCGCCTCCGGGGGTGGCCAGCAGGCGCCCAGCCTGGCGGCAGCCGGAGCCGCCGTCGTCAGCCTGGACCTGTCCGACGAGCAGCTCGCCAGGGACCGGGAGGTGGCGGATCGGGAGGGAATCGAACTTCAATTGATCCAGGGGAGCATGGGGAACCTCCAGCTCCTGGCGAATGCCAGTTTCGACCTGATCTTCAATCCCGTATCTACGGTCTTCATCCCGGAGGTCCGTCCCTTATGGCGGGAGTGCTTCAGGGTTCTCAGACCCGGTGGCGCGCTGCTGACGGGGTTCATGAATCCGACCTTCTTTCTCTTCGATCACGACGAGGCAGGGCGGACCGGAGCTCTCGTCGCGAGGCACGGCCTCCCGTACGCCGAGTCGACGGCCGACGACCTCTCCCCTGACCGTCGGAAGGCGATCCAGTCCGGAGAGGCGTTGGAGTTCAGCCACTCTCTCGACGCCCAGATCGGAGGACAGTTGGAAGCGGGGTTCTTGCTCGTGGGCTTCTATGAGGACTGGTGGACAGACGAAGCGACACCCCTGAACCGCCTCTGCCCCACCTCCATGGCTACCCGGGCCCTCCGCCCCGCCTGACGGCCGGAGCGTTCCCGCCGGGGAGCGTCTTCTCCTGCCTCAGTCGTGCTACCGACTCCGGATCGTGCGAGGGCAGATAAATCGTGGGATGTGCGGCGGCGTGGGCCAAGATCCGTCCCATCGTTTCGAGGGTCACGGAGGGCCGGGGGGACACCCCGTCGGGAATCTCCGCCAGGAGGAACTCCTGGGTGTAGCTGGTGTCTCCCGCAAGGAAGTAGTCCAGGTCCCCGTCTCGGACCACGACAGAGAGGTGGCCGGGTGTGTGGCCCGGTGTCGGGACCGCCATCACGTCTCCCGCCACACTGACGGGAAAGCTCCTCTCGAATGCGCCGAAGGGCAGCTCCGGAAAGGAGATGGGGACCGGCCGGAACCATGATGGCCAGCGATGGGGAAGGTAACCCTGGATCCGCCCTGTCCACCCCACCGCCCCGGAGATTTCTCGCTGCGCGGCGAAGATCTCCGCACCGGGAAAATGCTGGAGGCCCCCGGCATGATCGGTGTGGAAGTGGGTGACCACCACCCGTCTCACGTCTCCGGGCGATACGCCGACCTCCTCCAGTCGGGGCCCGATCTCGTCCTCCGGACGCACGTTCATCTCCACGGCGCGTCTGTAATACGGATGCCAGCGGGGGAAGTAGGCGGGCTCCGAGGTCCGGGCGGTCTCCCCCGTGTCGACGAGGATGGGACCCTCGGGGTGATGGATGAGCCAGGTGAGGATGGGAAGCCATTCGGTCCACTCCGTGTCGGTCAGGACTCGAAGCAGACCACCGGGCTTCCGTCGACGTTGGGCTTTCCTGACTCTCACCGATCCTGTTCGAATGGGTTGGATTGAAATCGAGATGATTCACTCCTTTCGTGTTTCGGGATCAGGTGCCCAGATAAGAACGAGGCGAGAAAGCTCTCGCTTGCCCCTGCCGGAATCCGGGCGAGGGTTTCGGGGAAGTCATGGCGGTTCTCTTGAGTTCGAAATGCGGTGATGGAGCATAAACCCGAGCCGAAGCCGGGTTCCGGGCCATCCCCCCGATGCGGGTCCGGATCCCCCTCGCCCGCCACCGGGACCCAGGGCCTCCCCGCGGGGCGGGACCCGGGAGGGCGGAGTGGGGTAGGTCGTGCACTCGCACCCTGTGAATCGGCTGTCCCTCACCTCCGCTCCGACATCGTAACCTCATCCGTCGCGTGCGGGGTCACCGAACGGATGGAGCACCATGTTCTTAGGACACTACGGCCTCGCCCTGGCGGCGAAGCGGGTGGCCCCCCGGGAATCCCTTGGGGCCACCGTCACGGCCTCTCAGTGGGCCGACCTTCTCTGGCCCATCTTCC
>JARRPL010000428.1:0-2492 GCA_037382905.1 Gemmatimonadota bacterium
GGTCAGGGCCGTGGCCGTGTCCCCTACCCACATGGCCGACGAGGCGCCCCAATCGGGTGGGTCGCCGAAGGTGTCGAACGCGGGCGGAAGGTGGCCCACTGTGCCGGTCCGGTGAAACGTGGAGGCCATCCTGAGGTGGGTTGCAGACGAAGCCGAGTCGATACCGAACAGCGCATCGGATCGGGCTCGATACCGCAGGGCCTCGTCGAGGTTGCCCGTGACCAGGTTAACCTCCGCCAGCCCGGCCCAGCCCAGGAAGTTGTCGGGAAAGAGATCGATGATGTGCCGGTACTGGGCCTTGGCGGCATCGAAGCGGCGCCCCGCATACAGCAGCGTCGCGTAGACGTGGTTGTGGGCGAAGTTGAGCGGATCCAGGTCGATGGCTTCCTGCGCTTCCGCGTAGGCCTCCTCGAACCGTCCGGTGTAGCCCAGGTAATTGGCGAGCCAGTGGTGGGCCTGGGCATACTCGGGATCCAGGGCGATGGCTTGTCGGAGCGACGCCTCGGCGCCCTCCCAGTCACGTCGACCGATCATCCTCAGGAACCCGAGGGCTGCGTGGGCTGCCGCCAGGTCGGGAGACAGCCGGAGCGCTTCCTCGGCGGCGTTCTCACCCAGCCGAAACATCTCAGAGGGGTCCACATCACCCGAGAAATAGGTAGAGACCGCATAGCAGCCGGCCAGGCCCGCGTAGGCCAGGGCGAAGTCGGGGTCGAGTTGGATGGCCCGCTGGAAGTGCTCAACGGCCCCCTCCAGGTCTTCCGCCGACCGGGTCCTCCAGCGGAACTGCCCTCTCAGGTACTCCTCGTAGGCCGCCGTGCTGGCCGTGGGCTCGGCGCCGATCCGGGCCGCCTCTTCCGGCGTCAGGACTGCCTGGACCTCGCCGACCACGTGGCCCGCGATCTCCCGGTGGATCGAAACCACCTGGTCCACGGAAAACGCGCGGTCGTACTCGTCGGCCCAGAGGTGCTCGTCCCGCACGGCATCCAAGAGCTGGGCCGTGAAGCTCACCTGGCCGCCGGTGATGCGGACGCTGCCTTCGATGACGTACCTCACACCAAGCTCTTCGGCGATCTCGGGCAGGGGCTTCGGGTGCTCCCGATACCTCATGACCGATGTCCGACCCCGGACGCTCAGGCCGCCGATCTTGGCCAGCGTGGAAACGAGCTGCTCCTGCATCCCGTCAGCAAAATAGGCGTCGGCCGGGTCGGGACTGAAGTTGTCCAGCGGGAGGACGGCAATGGAGGGTCGGCCTGTGTCGGGTTGAGAGGGTGCAGGCGGAGCTCGGTCGTCTGAGCCAGGCAGCAGGGCGAGGGCTGCTCCCGCCACGACCAGGAGGGCCGCGACCATCAGCAGCTCGGGCCCGCTAACCCGCTGGCGCCCCTGCTCGCCGTGGTACCAGGCCAGGACGAGTGTCACGAAGAACCCCACACCCAGCAGGACGAAGAGCCCCTGGTACAGGGCGTCCGGAAGGTTCCACCGCCCCCCGATCACATCGGCCGCTTCCGCCAGCACCCAGGCACCGGCCAGGTAGGCCAGCGCCCACTGCACGAGCTTCCGCTCTTTGAGCCGTTGAAGGGGAGTGGATTGCGGCATGGCTCCACCGAGAGTAGCCCGCCCGTTCCAGCCCAGTCATCCACCATAGGAACGATGCACTGGAGGGAGGAGGGGGGCAAGGAAAGCAGGGTCCCGTGAGCGTGGGGATCCCTGGATCGCGGGGGAATGCCCCCACAACCAGCGACGGTCCAGGGATTCGATACCCGCCATGAGGAAGAGATAGCCGACCAGGAAGACCATGGATGCACCGGTATTCCGCAGGGGTACCCGAAGCTGATATCATGTTTGCTTCCGTGTCCAATTGCACAGGGAGGCTCCCTTGACTCGTTCCCGACTGCACGCACACGCGCTCCTGGTGGCCCTGGTCCTTGCGGTCCCGTTCGTCGCATGCGATGCCAATGGGCCAGCCGGGGACGAGGGGCCCGCCGCCACGGTCACGTTCCTCGACCGGACCATCGACCTGCAGCCGTTTCTCGAGGGGTTCCCCTACTTCGGCTGGGACGCGGATTTCGATGCCGACCGCCTCTTCTACTTCCATGAGACGCCCGAGGGCCGGTTCCTCATGATGCAGCCCCTGGCGTTGGGGGAGGGGACCGTCGACCCGGAAGCGGGCACACGGGTCACCGATATCGACTGGGCCAGCCGCAACTTCTGGGGCATGCAGTACGACTCCCTGCGCGGCGGGATGATCCTGGCAGGGATAGGAAATCCAAACGCCGTTTCGGCGCCCTTTCGGTAGCCTATGTCTGCGGTGTCGGCGGGTCAACGATGTCGTGAGGGGCGGGCGACCAGGCTTCAGGGGGAGAGGGTCGAGCCGGACCCGGGGGATCGACGGCGTGTGGCGGGCTGGTCCGCGACGCCAGGTACCCGGCGGACAGTGCGCGCCGCTCTGGCGCCGCGGGTCTGTTCGCAGTCGAGCGGGGGGGCGGGCTCGGGGT
>JARRPL010000429.1:0-3747 GCA_037382905.1 Gemmatimonadota bacterium
CTACGGCCCCCGACTGGCGCCACCCGTCGAGCTCCTGAGGGGGATGGACCTGGTCCTCTTCGACCTTCAAGACGTCGGAGCCCGCTTCTACACCTTCCTCTGGACCCTATCCCACGTCATGGAATCCTGCGCCAACGCTGGAACCTCCTTGTGGGTCCTGGACCGGCCCAATCCCCTGGGGGGAAGTCGGTCAGACGTGGAGGGCCCCGTGCCGGATCCGTATGCAAGGACCACCTTCCTGGGCCGGTGGCCCATTCCCGTCCGGCACTCCCTGACGCTGGGAGAAATGGCGCTTCTCTTCCGGGCGGAGATGGGGCTCGACCTGGATCTCCAGGTGGTCCCCATGGAGGGCTGGCAGAGGTCGTTCCTCTGGCCGGCGACGGGGCTCCCTTTCGTGCCTCCATCTCCGGGAATTCCCAACTTCGCGTCGACCCTCCTCTACCCGGGTCTGGCTCTCCTGGAGGCCACGAACATCCTCCATGGGAGGGGAACCGAGCTGAGCTTCCAATGGGTCGGGACCCCCTGGATGGACCCGGACGCGGGGGCCACGGCCTTCAACCACCTGGGATGCCCCGGAGTCCGAGCCCACCCCCTCGAGATGCTCCTGGGAGACGCCGTCTGCCCCGGAGTCCGTATCGAGGTCACACGGCCGGAGATCCTCCGCCCGGTGGCACTGGGTCTGCGCCTCCTCTCCCTCCTCCGTACCCTGTGGCCCCGGGAGTTTCGTTGGACCCCCTACCCCACCGCGACGAACCCCTCGGGACGGGACCACCTCCACCGCCTCACCATGCGCGGGGACGTCGTGGAGCGCCTGGAAAGGGACCCACCGAAGCTCGACGAGGCCCACCTGATGGCCCTGACCCGCGCACCCGGCTGGTGGGAGCGGGCGACACCGCATCTCCTCTATTCCTGATGAATCACCATGACGAATCCATGGTCTCCGCCCTCCGACTGGACCCGAATCACCACCCTGGAAGCCCACACCGCCGGTGAGCCCCTGAGGATATTCACCGGGGGTATCCCTCCCATCCCGGGGGACACGATTCTGGAGAAGCGACGCTTCGCCAGGCACCAGATGGATGCCCTGCGCACGACTCTCATGTGGGAGCCCCGGGGGCACGCGGATATGTACGGCGCCATTCTCACCGAGCCCGTGACGGAGGACGGAGATTGCGGGGTCCTCTTCCTCCACAACGAGGGGTTCAGCACCATGTGCGGCCACGGGATCCTGGGCCTGGCCATGGCCGGGATCGAAGCTGGTGTCGTGCCGGTGCGAACGGACCAGGGGGGTGACACGCTCACTCTCCGGCTGGACACCCCGGCGGGTCGGGTCACGGCCTTAGCCCGGAGGGGTGATGGCCGGGTGCGGGAGGCCTCCTTCCTCAACGTCCCTTCCTTCGTCTATGCTCTGGACCAGCGAGTGGAGGTCCCCGGCGTGGGCTCCGTCCGGTACGACGTGGCCTTCGGTGGAGCGTTCTACGCCTTCTGCAGAGCAGAGGATCTCGGGGTCTCCCTGAAGCCCGAGAGCTTCCGCCGGCTCATGGACCTGGGGATGGAAATCAAGCGCGGCGTGATGACGTCTCTCCCCATCCGGCACCCGTTCGAAGAGGATCTGGGTTTCCTCTATGGAACCATTATCGTGGGAGATCCGGAGAACCCGGCACATCACAGCCGGAACGTCTGCGTCTTCGCGGACGGAGAGGTCGACCGCTCTCCCACCGGCACGGGGGTCAGCGCCCGGGCCGCGCTGCACTTCTTCAAAGACGAGCTCGCCCTGGGTGAGCCCTTTACGGTTGAGAGTATTATCGGCACCACCTTCACCGGCGAGGTGGTGGAAACGGTTCCTTTCGGCCCCCATGACGCTGTGGTGCCCCGAATCTCGGGAGCGTCCCACATCACGGGGAGGAACGAGATTCTGGTGGACCCGGAAGATCCCCTGCGATACGGGTTCATGCTTCGATAGACCGGGTCGGGGCCCGGCTCCCCCACGTCTACCTCGGGGATGGGTTGCGGGCATCGACGCAGGGAGAGGAAGAGAGGCCATGTCAGTCAACACCCCAGCCACTCGTATCATGAACGCCTGGGTGGAGCTGGAGGCGGCCCTCAGGCAGGCCCTTCCGGTCTGCTCCGTGGCTCCTCCCACCCAACCCACCGAGCTTCTCTCCGCACTCAGGATCGGTCACCGCATCGGTGCGGAGGAGGAGGAGCGAATCCTTGCTCTTCGCCGGATCCGGAATCGTGCGGCCCACGCCCTGGAGGGTCCTCCGGAGGAGGAGGCCGCGGAGTACGAGGCGGAGGTTCAAGCCCTGGGGAAGCGTCTGGGCGGAACCCACCCGGGCGCCTGCTGACGGATCCCGGCCGGGCAGCGGCGGGTGGGCGCCGAAGGGACTGGCACCAGGCCGCCCGGGACGACCCCCGGATGGCTCTCCGGAGAGAGATCTCTGCTTCCACATTTCTTCCTTGTATCTTCCATCATCGGGGTCGTGGTCCATCCGCGTCCTGGCCCTGATGGGCCTTCTCGGTCTGGTGGCGGAACCTGTCGGGGTGCTGTCTGCTCAGGATCTCTCCTACACCACCGTCACCAGTGTGGAGTTCGGAGGCGCCATGGGGATGATGATGCAGATGATGCCGCAGGCCGGGATGGAGACAAGGGAGGCCGTCTACATCAAGGGATCCCTCATGCGAACGGACGACGAAGACACCTCCACCATCATGGATATGAGTGACGGGCGGTACACCATGCTGGATCACGAATCCCGGACCTACTACACCATCACCCTGGCCGACATGCAGCAGCAGATGGAGATGGCCCAGGAACGGATGGCACAGGCCATGGGAAACCCCGAGGGCGGGATGGGCCCGGGGATGGGCCCCGGGCCGCAGGGATCCTTCGACGTTCATGTCTCCACCGACCGCACCGGGCGGACCAGAGATTTCGGTGGATACTCGGCCGAACAGGTCCTCATCACCATGGAGATGGTGCCCACCTCCCCCGAGGCCCAGCAATCCGTGGCCGAGACCGGAACTACGGTCCTCTTCACCGAGCTCTGGCTGAGTGAGGACTTCCCCGGGGCCGCCGAATACCGGGAAGCCCAGGAGAGGGCGGGCCAGGCCTTTCTCGAGGGTGGAGGAGGTGCCATGGCCAGCGGCATGATGAGCCCGGCCATGATGGGGAATCCCGGCATGAAAGAGGCCTTCGAGAAGAACTGGGAGGAGATGAAGAACATGGAGGGCGTACCGGTGAGGACCACGACCCACATGGTCACCGTCCCCGCCGGGATGGAGTTCGACCCCGACGCCGTGCTGGCGGCCGAGGATCAGCCTCTGGAGGCCGGCGACATGCCTTCCGGGATGGACGCCGCCATGGGAGCTCTGGGCCGGAGGATGGGAGGGATGCTGGGTCGCGGGAACCGGGAGGAGGCGGATCCGGAGGCCCCGGCGGGTCCGACGACGCAGACCATCACCATGCGAAGCGTGTCCACCATCGAGGAGATCGATACTGGAGCCCTTTCGGACGACCTCTTCCAACCCCCACCGGATTACACGGAACGGCAGCCGGAATGGATGAGGGGAGGCTGAGGCCCCGTTGATGGTCCGCACGACACACGCGATCCAGATCCCCCGTTTCGGCGCCCCCGACGTCCTGACCGAAGGGGAGATCCCACTGCGGGAGCCGGGCCCCGGTGAAGTCCATCTCCGGGTCCTGGCCGCCGGGGTCAACTTCGCCGACCTCCTCCAGCGGGCCGG
>JARRPL010000430.1:0-2489 GCA_037382905.1 Gemmatimonadota bacterium
GGACACCACGCGCTGCCCCTTCCACATCCCCTGTTCCAGGAAGAGAAGGCCGATCTTGGCCATGTCCCTGGGGCGCAGGCGCAGGTCTCCGGACGCGAAGACGACGTCGGGTGAGATCATCTGCCACTCGAAGTCGGTGATTCCCAGGGGATCGAAGAGATACACCCTGGAGAAGGCATCCAGACGTTGCCCGGTCACCCTGGCGACCACCTCTCCCAGGATGTTGGTGTTGGCGTTGCAGTATTCGAAATCGGTGCCGGGGAGAGCGTAGAGCGGTGTGGCCAGGGCAAAACCGATGGGGTCATCGCTGGTGAACATCCGAACCATGTCGTTCTCGGGCTCGGTATACGGAATGACTTCGTCGTTCCATCGCATACCCGAGGTCATGAGCATGAGGTGCTCGATGGTCATTCCCTCCCGACGGGTGTCCTCGGCCAGGAGGTCGGCGTGATCAGGAAAGAAATCGAAGACTCTCAGATCCACCCCATCGAAGTGGCCCCGGTCCAGAGCGATTCCGAAGAGGGTGGTGGTAATGCTCTTGGTGACGGAGGCCAGGTTGTGAGTGTCCTCCCGGTCGAACCCACTTTCCCCGGTATACCGGGCCAGGTTGGTCTTCAGTCCGTTGAAGTATTCCTCGAAGACGAGCTTACCCTGCCGCACGATCAACACACTGTGGATCCGGTGCTCGCCCAGAGCGTGGAGGTCGGACATGAGCTCGGCCAATGGATTCCCTCGGAGCCCCACGTCGGAGAGGGACGCCGTTTCCCATCCATCCGGCCCAGACACCGGAATCTCGTACCGATAGTCGTAGGCCTCGGGCCCGGAGGAGGTGGAGAAAGGGCCGCAGGCTACGGCGACGACGGACGTGGTGACCAGAGCCAGTCTGAGAATGGACATCGACCGATACCAGGCAGGGAGAACCTGTCGAGAAGGAATCGCACCCTTCCTCCCTCAACAGACTCCTACGGGCGCTTCTTCTGGCCGTTACATCCCCACCTCCCTGGACGCCTCGTACCCGGCGACGATACGATCCATGACGCTGATAACCCACGGATTGATATCCTTCACGTCAGCCAGATGGAGGGGATCCAGGGTTCGGAGGAGTAAGACGCAGGGAGAGTCAGGATCCTATGTTCGAACTGGTCACCATCGATTCGACTCGACGAATGATCGCATCCAGGCGTTCCATTGCCCGGTCGCCAGCGCCCAGAGCCCCCCGCGCCTCGGACAGGAGCTCCACCACGAGAGTATTCAGCGAAATCCCTTCTAGTTGGGCACGGTCCACGAGCCAGCCGTGGAGCGATCGGGGAACCCTGAGCCGGAACTGTCCGCTGTAGCGGGGCATCATCTGGGGCTTCGGGATGGCCCAGCCCTCCTCCTCGCTGGCCTCCACGGCCAGCCCGAGGGCAGCTTCCAACTCGGAGACGGCCTCCCCATAGGAGCTCCCCAGGGCGCTTATGCCTTCGAACTCGGGGCATTCCGCCACAAATGCCGAATCCTCCGGACTCCAGGCTACGCGCAGGCTGTAGCGCAGATCGTCTCCTTCACCCATCCGGTCCTCCCTGCTCCGTTATGAACTGGAGCAACTGCCCACCTCAATCCCACTTTCCGGTGACTACGAATTGAATGGTACCGTATATGGAACCAGTCGTCAACAATGACGTCCACCGGGTGTCACAACACCACCGACTCGACGGCTCAAGATCCACGGACACCTCCCACCGGTCTTACGGGGCAGATTGTCTAGTGCTGAAATCTCTGCCGAAACTCGGGGCGGTTGGATGGCTGGATAGGAACCCGGCACGCCCAGGGACGACATCCAACAGGATGTGGCGGAGTCACTGGACTCGGCCACCCGGGCAGGTCGGCAAGCGAAGTGGGATCGGAGGGTTTTGAGGAGAGTCTCAACGAGGGTCCCGGAGACCCCGGCGCCGACGTGGCGTCAGACTCCCTGAGCGGCCTCCAGGAGACGCCGATCCGCCGTGAGCAGACTCAGGCCGGCGATGCGACCGCGGGCCAACAGGTAGGTGGCTAGATCAAGGACATCCAGGGTCCGGAGGGGCCTGCCGGGCGCGACCTGACCCGCCATCTCGCAGACGCGAGGCGTCAGTTCCCAGATGTCGCACCGGGCCCAGAGGGCATCCATCTCCCAGCCCGCGTCGGCAAGCTCTTCCTCGGACACTACGCCCCGGGCACGGATTCTGTGGGACGCCCGCCCCGCTTCCACCAGGGCCAACCGGGAGGTGATGAGTGTTCCCACTTCCCCGATCCTCTTCTCGATTTCGGAAGTGGCCCCGCTCTCCAAGACCGCCCGAAGAACGGCGGAAGTGTCCAGGTAGAGGGCGGAAGGCATGGTCAGTCCACGTCCGGGTCCCGGTCTGCTCGAAGCTCGGCCAGGAGTGCCTCCACGGTGCCGTGTTCCAGGCCGAGGCAACGGAGAGGATTGGAGAGCAGTTCCCTCAGCGGGCTCCATTACCTATGGAAGTGCC
>JARRPL010000431.1:0-2487 GCA_037382905.1 Gemmatimonadota bacterium
CAGGCCCTTTCGGCGACGGCACCCAGCCACCCAGGCCGATAGAGATGAGTCGACGCATGCACGACACGAAGTCCGGCTCGGGTCGGGGAGAGCCCCACATCGCCAGGCGCGACTTTCTGGCCGGCGCAGGCAGCATGGCGGCGACAACCGTGCTCCCGGGTCTCTTCCCCCATCTTCCACCGGATCCACCACGAACGGGTCTCCAGGATGGGTTCCCCAGAAAGGACGATTTCACCAATCCGAATGGAGTCGTCTACCTCAACGGTGCCTACCTGCATCCGATGCCCGATGTGGTCCGGGAGGCGGTGCGGGAATACAACGACGCCCGGAGCCATTTCACCACCCAGACCAGCTCCGAGCCCGACATCAGCCGTCGGGTCAAAGCCGACTTCGCGTCACTCATCAACGCCGATCCGGAAGAAATCGGCTTCATCCCGAATACCAGCACGGGTGAAGTGCTGGTCGTCCACGGTTTGGACATTCCCCGGTCCGGGGGCAATGTCGTGACCGATGCCCTCCATTTCGAGGGCGCCATCGTGCACCTCCAGGCCCTTCAGCGTGATGCGGGGCTGGACGTTCGCATCGTCATGCCCCGGGAGGGCCGTATCGATCTCCAGGACCTCGAACGGGTCGTGGACCGTGACACGCGGTTGATCGAGCTGTCGCTGGTGACCATGTACAACGGCTATGAGCACGACCTGAAAGCCGTCTGCGACCTGGCGCACTCCATCGGTGCGTACGTGTATGCCGACATCATCCAGGCCGCGGGTGCAGTCCCGATCGACGTGCGGGAGAGCAACGTCGACTTCTGCGCCTGCGCCGGCTTCAAGTGGCTGATGGCCGACCTGGGCCTCGGGTTCCTCTACGTTCGAAAGGATCTCCTGGGACGCGTATTGAGACGCACGCAGACTGGATATGCCTCGGTACGTTCGTTCCAGACGCACTTCCTCCCCCACGACCCGCCCGGCGCCACGCCCTTTTCCTGGGAACTCGGCGACGACGCAACCTCTTATTTCGAGGTGGGGAGTGTAGCGGGGTCCGCGCGGGCGGCACTTGGGGCATCGCTTCCGTACTTGCTGCAACTCGGCGTCGAAAACATCCAGCGCCACCGGCAGCCGCTGCTGCAGCTGCTGCGCGACGAGATCCCCCGTCTCGGATTCGAGTGCGTCACGCCGCCCGGAACCACGTCACCGATCATCACATTCACGACGGAGGATGGCGACCGGGTACGACAGCGTCTCAGCAATGCCAACATCGATGCGCGAGTGGCGCCCAATTTCGTCCGGTTCTCACCCTCGGTATACAACGACCTTACCGACGTGGAGTCGGTGTTGGAGGCGTTGTCCTGACCACCGGGGATCCGGTGAAATGGGGCTCGGTAGACTCAGGCCTCCGGCCTCAGGCTGATCCATGCGCCATTGTCGCGTGAAAATAGAACAGTCAGGGTGTTGGATACGCCGGGCAGCAGTGCTTTATGCGACCCCAGCGGCCGTGATCAGGTCCGCCAGCGTTCCGGTATCCGGGTGGACGCGGAGGCATAACCCGGCCTTGCCTTCGAGACTCTCACGTCCGGTGAGGTCGGGATCCGGTCCCTCCTCCCATCAGGAGAAGATCAAGAGCCCGTCGACCCTCGGCTTCCACTCCGGAAGCTGGAGGCTGACGCCCCAGTAGCGAATGGGCCGATAGAGGAAGACCCAGGGGGCATCATCTCGGACGATGGAGTAGATCTCCCGGTAGATGGCCTCTCGCTCCGGATCGGAGGTTGTTGCCTGGGCTTCCTCGATGAGGGTGTTCACAGCCTCGTTGTGGTACCCCTCCCACCAGGGTCCCTTGAGGCCCGAGTGGAGTTTTTCCCTGAGGACCCGGTATGTGCTTCGGGGGCTGGAGTCGAAGCAGGCCCCGTCGTGGATCCGCTTTTCCCGGACCATTTCCGAGTAGGCCGCCCGGTCCGTGTGCTCCACAAGATCCAGGTTTATCCCGACCCTGGCGTACTGCTCTGCCATCAAACGGACCAACTCCGGGGCTTCGTCGGGCATGGTGGACGGGTAATCAAAGGTGAGATTCAACCCTTCGTCGTACCCGGCTTCGGCCAGGAGGCCCCGGGCCTTCTCCGGGTCGTATGGGTAGGGAGGGGTCTCCGGATTGTACCCGAAGTGATGGGGCGTGAGATACCCGTTCAGAGGCTTGGCAGCCCCATCCTTGATTTGGGCGATGATCTCGTCCACGTCGAGGGCATAATTCAGAGCCTGCCGCACGGCACGGTTTTGCCCCGGTCCTTCCAGTGCGTTGATCATGAAGATGATGGCCAGGCCTGTGTCCCACTGGTGCCCGAGGGCTCCCCCCTCCGCCGAAATCCGCCGCCAGCCTTCGACGCCGATGTCCGAGGCGATGTGGGCCTCGCCCCTCAGGAGGGCGTCTACCCGTTCGGCGGGGTCTCCCTCGGCCACCCAGTGGATCTCCCGATATCGGGGGGCAGGTCCCCAGTAG
>JARRPL010000432.1:0-3363 GCA_037382905.1 Gemmatimonadota bacterium
GGACCGCTGAAGAGTGGGATAGGGGAGAAGAGGGGTGGGGAGGAAGGCCAAGGGCCTGCGGGGGAGGGATTCCAGGCGATCCAGGGCTTCGATGGGCATCACCGGCTCCGCTGAAAGACGTCCGCAGTCTTCACCGTGGCGAAATGGATATCCACGGTATCCTCGATTCGAACAGCATAGCCTCCTCCCATGACGACGGCCACCGGTACTCCGGCGTCCCTGCACCGTTCAAAGACGATCCGGTCCCGCTCGCCCAACCCGGCCTTGGACACCCCCAGCCGCCCGAGACCGTCCCCCTCGAAAGGATCCGCTCCCGCCAGGAAGATCGCCAGCTCCGGGTCCGAGGTTGTCAGCGCGGTTTCCACTCCCTTCTGGACCGCATCCAGAAAGAGATCGTCCCCTGCGAAGTCCGGGAGGTCCAGGTCCAGATCGCTCTTTTCCTTCCGGAATGGGAAGTTGTTGGCCCCGTGAACCGAGAGGGTATAGACAGCGGGGTCGCCGGCGAAGATGGCTGCCGTTCCGTTCCCCTGGTGCACGTCCAGGTCCAGGATCGCCACCCGCCGCGCACGCCCTTCCCGGTGCATCATCCGGGCCGCCACGGCCACATCGTTGAAGACACAAAACCCCTCTCCCCTCTCCCGAAAGGCATGGTGGGTTCCACCGGACAGATTCACGGCGATGCCGTCTTCCATGGCAGCCTGGCTCGCCTGCAGCGTGCCGCCCACCGACCGCCTGGACCGTTCCACGAGCTCCGGCGACCACGGGAAACCCATGCGCCGGATCTCCTGGGGGGAGAGGCCACCGTCCCGGACCCGGCGCACGTATCCCGGATCGTGTACGGACTCCAGCTCCTCGTCCGTGGCTGCCGGGGGAACACAAAGCTCCCCGTTCGTGCCCAAACCAGCCGCCACCACGCGGTCCCTCAGAAGCGCGTACTTCTCCAGGGGGAAGCGGTGTCCCGCCGGCAGGGGAAGGACGAAGTGATCGCAGTAGTAGAGGCGCATCAGGAGATCTTCACCTGAATGTCGTGGAGGGTATTGGCGGCTCGGGCGAGACGGTCCCCTGCGTTGGAGAGGTGACGGTAGATCTGCACCCCTGGGCGCTCGCCGGGTCCCGGCGAAGCCGGCCGAATCCGTCGCGGATGGCCGCTGCTCCCTCCTCCAGCTGCTTCACCATGGCCAGACTGTGGGCGTCGGGACTCACCTGGAGGAGATCCATCTCGTTCACCGTGCTCTTGCAGTAGTTCACCACGTGATCGAGATGGGCGATGGCCCGATAGACATCTTCACGGTCGAAGGGGGTGCTGAATGCCTCGTTCAGGAGGCGCAGGTTCCGGACCTTGAGAGTGTCGGCGGCATGCTCCTCCACCTTCACCATCTCCCCGACCTCCGGGTCCCAGGTCTCCATGTACTTCACGAGAAGGCTCACCGAATGAACCATCATTTCCGCCTGCTCGCCCAGGAGAGTGAAGAAGTCGGGACTCTTAGGGAAGAAGCGGTGGAAGAAGCGCCGCCGCCGGCCCGGGTTTGCATCGCTCATGGTGTGATCCCTGTCAGAACCGAGGATAAGAGACGGACCAGCAAGAAGGCCCCCACCGCCATCATCCCTGCCCCGGGGATGGTGATGACCCATGTCGTGACGATCTCCTTGGCCTTCGCCCAGCGGACCGCCTTGGGCCGTTCCGACGCCCCGATCCCCATGATGGAGGAGGACACCACGTGGGTGGTGGACACCGGAGCCCCCGCCAAAGATGCCGCCAGGATCACTCCGGCAGAGGTGAGCTGTGAGTCGAAGGCGTGGAGGGGGCGAACCTTGTATATGGCGAAGCCAAGGGTCCGGACGATGCGCCAACCTCCGGAGAGGATCCCCAGCGTCGTAGCCACGGAGCATGCCAGTACCACCCAGAATGGGACGGCAAAAGTCCCGATGGAGCCCCCCAGGAGCAGTACGAGGGTCAGCATCCCCATGCTCTTCTGGGCATCGTTCGCCCCGTGGGAGAAGGCGAGACCCGCTGCGGTAAAGTACTGTCCGAATCGAAGGTAGCGATTGAAGGAGGGGCGAGCCGTCCGAAGCAGAAACAGGGCCAGGCGCTGGAGCAGAAAACCCACCCAGAAACCGATGACGGGGGAAAGGAGCAGGGCCAGGAGGACCTTGGTCACTCCCGTGACGTGGCCATGTGCCAGCTCTCCCACACCCCACACCACGTGGTCCGGCCCGACCGCAAGGACCACCACGCCGGCCAGCCCTCCCACCAGGGCGTGGGAGGAGGAGGAGGGAATCCCCTTCCACCAGGTGAGGAGGTTCCATCCGATGGCTCCCAGAAGCCCACACAGGAGGAAGGTGAGGGAGGAGACGGCGGGAAGATCGTTCAGGCGGACGAACGTGCCGATCGTGTCCGCCACCGCCGTTCCGGCCACCAGGGGTCCCAGAAACTCGAAGAACCCTACCAGGACCACCGCCTGGGCCGGGGTCATAGCCCGAGACGCGATGACGGTGGCGAGAATGTTGGCAGCGTCGTGGAAGCCGTTCGTGAAGGCAAAGGCCAGGACGATTCCCGCCGCCGTCACCGCCAGGATGGCCCCAGTGTCCATCGCGCCTCCGCTGTCAGAACCCGAGGATACTAATGATCCCTCGGTGAATGGGACAGATGCCGGCGCCTCGTGGGTCCTACGGCCTGCTCCCCCCCAGCAGCTTGCCAGCTTCCACCCTCACCCCCTCCGGCGGCAGAGACTTTTCCAGAGCGTCGGAGACCGGGAGAAGGATGTATCGCAGGTCGAAGTCCT
Organism: Gemmatimonadota bacterium; assembly: GCA_037382905.1. Taxonomy (GTDB): domain Bacteria; phylum Gemmatimonadota; class Gemmatimonadetes; order Longimicrobiales; family Gaopeijiaceae; genus Gaopeijia. The sequence goes on from JARRPL010000432.1 coordinate 2,784, forward strand.
GGAGCTGGCTGAAGACGAGACGGGCTCCCTCTCGAAGCTCCAGGGAGTCGCCTCGAAGCACGAGGGACTCCAGCAGAGGCTTCAGGCTATCCTCTCCGATGTCGGCGAGAGCTTCGGCCGCCACCCACCGTACGTCTCTGTCCTCGTCCTCCAGGGCATCGATGAGAGACGGAACGCTCCCGGGATCCGCGATCTCCTTCATGGCCATGGCGGCCTCCCAGCGGACCTGCGTCCGTGTATCCTGGAGAAGCGTTTCCAGGACGGGTGTGGCTGCGAGTCCCATCTCCACCAGATGCCTCCGGGCGTTTTCCCGGGCCAGTCCGCTCTTGGCCTCCAGGGCCACGGCCCAATCGGTGATCTCCTGCTGATAGACTCCGAGCATGACTCCGTCCTTTCATCTTCGGGCTAGCGGCTGAACTGGATCGTGCCGTGCTCCAGAAGCCGGTAGAACTGGACCTTGACCAGGTCGGTGATCACAAAGGCGGCGAGTGCATAGAGCCACACGTAGCCCGTCAGCCTCCATCCGAGGGGGGCCATGAACCACCCGTACGCCACCACGAGGGTGGCCAGGAGTTTTGTG
>JARRPL010000433.1:0-2479 GCA_037382905.1 Gemmatimonadota bacterium
CGAAGAGGTCGGGACCGCGTTCGTACGGTATTGGGCAAAGCGGACGGGCCTGCGCCGCATCGCCGTCGCCGGCGGCGTCTTCGCCAACGTGAAGTTCAATCAGCGGGTCCGGGAGCTGGAGGAGGTCGAGGAGCTGTTCGTCCATCCCGGGATGGACGATGGGGGGCTCTCCATCGGGGGTGCCCTGGCTGCGACCGTCGAGCGCCGTCCAGAGCTGGCGGCAGGCCTGGTCACACCCCTCGAGAACGTCTACTTCGGCCCGGGTCCCACGGAGCGGGAGATCGAGCGCGCCATCGAGCGGGCGGGCCTGCCGGCCCACCGGGAGCCCGACATCCACCGGGCCGTCGCGGAGCGGTTGGCTGGAGGGCAGGTGGTCGCCCGTTGAGTCGGGCGAATGGAGTACTGTCCACGGGCACTGGGCCATCGCTCGAGCCTATACCAGACTAACGACCCGTCCGTCAACGACTGGCTCAACGAGCGTCTGAAGCGCACCGATTTCATGCCCTTCGCCCCGGCGACGCTGGCGGAGTACGCCGACGACTGCTACCGGGACCTGGACGGGATTCGCAACACCGCCCGTTTCATGACCGTGACCGTGGAGTGCACGTCCGCCATGCGGGCCGAATCTCCCGGCGCCATCCACGTCGATGGTACGGCGCGGCCCCAGATCGTCGACCGGGAGACGGCCCCCGACTTCCACGCCATCCTGACCGAATACCACGCCCGCACGGGCGTGCCGTCCGTTGTGAACACCAGCTTCAACATGCACGAGGAGCCCATCGTGTGCACGCCGGACGACGCGATCCGCGCCTTTCAGGCGGGAAGCCTCGATTGGCTGGCGCTGGGCTCCTACATGATCGAGGGCACTGGCCGGGGCCGGCAGGACCGGTCCCGGGCCCTGGCATCACGTTCCGGCGACGAAGGATGAGATGGCCGGGCCGGAGAGCGATCCGAGAGGGCATGACGTGGCTCCGCTCCCGAGGACGCGCCCGTGCCCTGATCCTGGGATACCACAGGGTCGGGACACCCGGGAGCGATCCCTACGGCCTCTCCGTGTCCGAAGCCACCTTCGAGCGGCATCTGGATGCCATCGCCCGGTTCGCTCGGACCGCATCCCTCTCCGAGGTCGCAGACGCGCTCCCACGAGGTGGACCGTCCCCCGGGACGGTGGTCCTGACCTTCGATGATGCCTATGCACTCACCCTTCGACGTGTCGAGCCGCTGCTGCGGACCCACCGGGTACCGGCCACGGTCTTCGTGCCCACGGCGCTCCTGGACGCCGAGCCGTGGTGGGATCGTCTGGCCAGACTTCTCTCGACGCGGCAGACGCTCCCTGCGGAGCTTCCCGTCCCGTTGGGTCGGGACCGCCACCTCCATCGACGACTCCGGGGGGAGGAGCGGCAGGCCGGAATGACACCGACGTCTCGCACGGACCTGATCCTAGACATGTATCGCGCATTCCGACCCCTTTCCCGAAAGGACCGTATCGCGGCCCTCGAGGAGCTTGCAGCGGTCTGCGCTGGAACGGAGCCGTGCCCGGAGACCCGGGTGGCATCGGCAGACGAGCTGGTGGCCCTCGATGGCTCCGAGACCTTCGAGATCGGGTCCCACTCGGTCACACACCCCGTACTTCCGGAGCTCCCGGTGGACGTGCAGCGCACGGAACTGGGGGACAGCCGCGAGACCCTCGAGGCGATCCTGGGCCACCCCGTGGATCTCTTCTCGTATCCGAACGGCGCACGGGACCCCGGGACGGACCGCGTGGTCGAAGAGGCCGGATACCGGGTCGCATGCACCAGTGCTTCCGGGGTCGTGACCCACCGGAGCAGCCGCTTCGCACTTCCACGCTTCTGGCCGGAGGACTGCCCCGACGCGGTGGAAAAGGTGATCCGCCGATGGCTGTGAGCCCCGCACCTGCCCCCACCCCCGACCTGTCGGTGGTCGTCCCGGTTCTCGACGAGGAAGAGACGCTGGAGGAGCTCTATCGGCAGATCGCGGCCGCGCTCGGGTCCGGGGGCGAGTGGGAGCTGCTGCTCGTCGACGACGGCAGCACGGATCGCACGCCCGTGATTTCCAGGGCGCTGGCCCGGGCGGACCGACGGGTTCGTCCGGTCCGACTGGCTCGCCGCTACGGCCAGTCCACGGCGATGCAGGCGGGCTTCGACCATGCACGAGGCGACATCATCGTCACCCTCGACGGGGACCTGCAGAACGACCCGGCGGACATTCCTGCCCTGGTGGAGGAGTTGAACCGGGGCTTCGACCTCGTGGTGGGCTATCGCGTCCGACGCCAGGACCGATTCCTCACCCGGAAGGTGCCCTCGTGGGTGGCGAACCGGATCATCCGGTGGATGACGCGAGTGCCGGTGCGGGACAACGGTTGTTCGCTAAAGGCGTACCGTCGGGAGCTCATCGACGCCCTGCGCCTCTACTCGGACGTGCACCGCTTCATTCCGGCACTCGCGGTGGGCGTCGCGGG
>JARRPL010000434.1:0-2469 GCA_037382905.1 Gemmatimonadota bacterium
CCGCTGCTTTTGCTCCATGGGTTCACCGGCTCCGTGGAAGCCTGGGGCGAGGAAACCTTCAAGGGGCTGACCCAGGCATACCAGGTCGTGGCTGTGGACCTCCTGGGGCACGGTGCCAGCGACTTCTCCACCGATGCGGAACGTTATCGAGTGGAGGAGGTCCTGCGGGACCTCGGCCAGGTCCTGGACGCCGTGGGCGTCGAGAGGGCGAGGTGGCTCGGGTACTCCATGGGAGGCAGGATCGCGTTGGCAGGGGCGGTACTCAAGCCGGGTCGGGTCTCGTCACTGATTCTCGAGAGCGCGTCGCCGGGGCTCCCCGGTGAAAACGAGCGCAGGGCCAGGCGCCGTGCGGACGATGCATTGGCCGAGGGAATCCTCCGAGGTGGGATGGAGGCTTTCGTGGATCATTGGATGGGATTGCCGCTCTTCGCCACTCAGGGGAAGCTGCCTCCGAAGATCCGGGAAGCCAACCGGGAGCGCCGCTTGAGGAACAATCCGGAGGCCCTGGCAGCGTGCCTCCGAGGTCTGGGAACGGGAGCCCAACCTTCCTTTTGGGACGACCTCCCCGGCATCCGAACACCCACTCTTGTCCTGGCCGGGGAGGAGGACCAGAAGTTCTCCACCCTCGCCCGACGAATGGCGGGGATGATCCAGGGTGCCGAGCTCCGGCTCATTCCCCGAGCCGGCCATTCCATCCACCTGGAAAACCCCTTCGCCTGGTTGGCGGCGGTGCGGACGTTTCAGATGTAAGGGAGATTTTCCAGGACCCGTGGCCCCGGGGTCTGCAGTGGGCCTGCCGTCAGTCGCCCTCCTCCGGAAGACCCGGATCCTTCTTCTCCACGATCTCCTTGGCCCTGGTGCCGATCCGCTCCGCCAGATGACGGACTCGCGCCTTGCTCCGGCCCGCCAGACCCCGCCAGATGGAGCTTCCAATGCCCCAGCCGGCAGCGACGGATGCCACCGTGAAGAGCGCAGCCGGGAGGGGCCCCAGGTTCAGTGCCTCCAGCGCGGTGGCCAGGCCAAAAATGAACCCATAGCTGGCGGGAATCCCGTGGAGCACCCCCCGGATGGCGTCGCTATAGCGCTCCTCCACCCGCAGCAGCGTCTCGCCGCCGCCTGGCTCCAGAGAGACCTGGGTGCTGAGAAACCGTCCCTGGCTCGTCCAACGGACATGCCCCAGTGCCTCCTGGACGATGCCCTGGTCTCGGACCTCCTCATCCACCAGCCTGACCAGCTCCGCCATCTCCTCCCTGGCGAGCTCTCCCGGCGTGGCCCGGACCTCCCTCTGCACGGTCTCAGGCCCGGCCAGGAGAGACCCGGATCGAAGCCCCCTGGGGCTTGCCAACTCCGTCACGGCACGGGCCACCAACTCTGGATCGATGCCCGCCTCCGAAGCGATCTCCTTCAGGTCGGAGAGGGTAAGTCCCTTGGCGGAGGACCCAGCGGTAGAGGGAGCCTTCTTCTCCAGATCCGCCGCACGTCGGAGGATGAGTGCCACCTCCTTGTCCGTAAAACGCGGCTCGCTCATGCTGACGCCTCCTTTTCCCCTATACGCAGGTGGGGGTGAGGCCCGTCACCCCAGTCTCCCTTCCGCGTAGGGCTTGAAGCGCTCGGCCAGAAAGTGATGCCAGACACCCTGGACCCCTCCAGGCCAACCCTCCTCCAGCTCTCCCGCCCCTCGGACTTCGAGATGCACCCAGGTGCCGGAGTCTCCCTCATGGAACGTCAGGGTGTAGACCATGTCGAGGGCATATCCGCTCAGGCCGAGAGGCCCCCGCATTCTCAAGACCTCTCCCTGAACCACGTAGATCACTGTGGCGTGTTGAACACCCGACTCGGAATCATCGAAGATCTCGTAGAACCCGCCACCCGGCCGGGCGTCGATATAGAACCGGCTCGGGTCCTCGCTGAACCGGTGATCCCACCACGCGTCCACCTCCAGGAAGCGGTCGAACGTCTCGTGGGGAGGGAGAGCCACATGCACGCTGTCCTCAAAAGCGAATGCGCCGAAGGGCCTGACCTGGGGCGGGGAGCTCTCCTGGGAGAAGAGGGGGACGGGGGAGCTGAGCAGGCCGGCGAGGCCGGCGAGAACGGCTGCCCACAGAGGGAAGCGAGACATCGAGGCAAACTCCGGATCGTGGCGTGGGAGATCCCCGGCATGGTGGCGGCGGGCCGGGCTCGAACCCTAGGTTGTCGAAACCGAACACGATGCGCAACGGAGGGGGCGCGCCGCAAGCGCCAAACCCCTCCCGGAGCGGAGGTCACCATGAGAGCCACGGGTCTCCTCGGGGGCATGAGCTGGGAGTCCACCGTACCCTATTTCCAGGTCCTGAACCGTGAGGTGGGCAGGCGTCTGGGGGGGCTGCATTCCGCCCGAATCATCCTGCTGAGCGTGGATTTCCAGGAAGTCGAGGTTCTCCAGCATCAGGCACGGTGGGCGGAGTTGGGACAAATGCTCGCTCGGGAGGC
>JARRPL010000435.1:0-3437 GCA_037382905.1 Gemmatimonadota bacterium
GGTTCCACCCTCCGCATCCGGCCCTCCGCCGAGCTGCGGTACCAGAGCCGGGAGGAAGAGCACGGAGAGGGATGGGTCATGGGAGCGGGAGCCGATATTCCGCTCCGCCTCTCGGGATCCGTCGACTTGTTCCCCCGTGGGAAGCTCCTGTTCGGGTCACTCAAGGCCATCTCGGGTGACTCGGAAAGTCTCTGGGGCCTGGAGCTGGGCGTCACCCTCAGGTGGCAGAATTGAGCAGGAGAGCGCTCACGAGGGAGCGCAAATAGGCGGATCGGCATGGGTCCGTTACTGTTTCTCGATTGCGCCCGGCTCTGTCGGGCGCTCTCTTTCATGGTTTCCTTTTCGAATTCCTTGAGACCTACTTGAAACCAGGGCGTCTCAAATGACTCGCAGGATCGCAATCAATACCGGGGGCGGAGACGCGCCCGGGCTCAACGCGGTGATTCGCGCCGTGGTCCTCTCCGCCATCAACGAGGGATGGGAAGTCTACGGGATCCGGGACGGCTTCGGGGGAATCCTCGACCCGGATGAGGACGAGGATGGGGTCGTGCGTCTGACACGGGAGTCCGTGAGCGGCATCACGCACATGGGTGGAACCATCCTGGGAACATCCAACCGTGGAAACCCGATCCAGTGGCCCCAGAAACAGGAGGACGGCTCCATCGTCGAGATCGACCGTTCCGACGAGATCCTGGAGGAGTTCAGCAGACGGGAGTTGGACTGCCTCATCGCCATCGGGGGCGACGGGTCGCTGAACATCGCCAAACACCTTCGGGGAAAGGGTCTGCCGGTCATCGGCATCCCGAAGACCATCGACAACGACCTGGGCTCCACGGTCATGACCTTCGGGTTCCTCACGGCCGTGGAGACGGCCACGGACGCCCTGGACAAGCTCCACTCCACAGCCGAGTCCCACAAACGGACCTTCGTGGTGGAGGTCATGGGCCGTCACGCCGGGTGGATCGCCCTCTTTGCGGGTGTAGCGGGAACCGCCGACGCCATCCTGATTCCGGAGATCCCGTATTCCATCGAGAAGGTGGCGGAGAAGATCCGGTCCCGGTATGTGGACGGGCCCGAGTTCGCCATTATGGTGGTTGCCGAGGGTGCCCGGCCCGTGGGCGGTGAAGCGAGCTTCGTGGAGAGGGCAACGCCGGGAAAGGAGGCCCGGTACGGAGGCGTCGCGGAAAAGATCGCCGGACAGATCGCCGAGATCACGGGGGTGGAGACCCGCTCTCTGGTGCTGGGGCACCTGCAGCGGGGTGGTCAACCCATCTCCTACGACAGGCTCCTGGCGCTGCGATTCGGGGCGGCCGCCATCGAGCTGGCCAAGCGTGGGGATTTCGGCGCCATGGTCTCCCTGGACCCACCGGACGTGAAAGCCGTTCCCCTGGGTGAAGCCCTCGCCCAGCCCAAGATGGTTCCCATCCACGGCGACGTGGTACGGACGGCCCGGGCCCTGGGGATCAGCTTCGGAGATTGACCGCCATGGATCCGGGTTGGCGCACGATGTCCAGGCGGGATCGGCCCCAGCCCTAGCGTGCGTTTTCCTCCCAGGCCCAGCCCCCTATCTTGCCCCTTCGCCCATCGGGCGGAGGGGCTTCTTCATTCAGCACAAACGGGAGTCGAGCATGTTCCGCTTTCGCCTCACCTTCCTGGCCATCTGCTTCGCCATCCTGACCTGGGGCCTCCCGGATCCTTCCGGGGCCCAGTCCGTTGCCACCCTGGAGCCGGAGACGGCTGCCCGTTTCGAGTTCCCCCTCACCATCCGCTCCATCATGAGGGGGCCGGAGATCCTGGGACAGCCGCCCACGGGCGTCCAGTGGTCCGACGACTCCCGCTGGGTCTACTTCCGCTGGCTTCCCGGCGGGAGGGCGTGGAGTGACTCTCCCGAGCTCTACCGGGTGCCGTCGGCAGGCGGCGAGCCGGAGCGGGTGGAGGACGACGCAGCCCAGGACCTCGCCATCACCTTCGCCCGAGGCGTCCTCTCCCCCGACCGGCGGCTCCGCCTCTCTTCCATGGGGGGCGATCTGTACCTGGTGGAACGCGGCAACTTGCGGACGACTCGCCTCACGGAGACGGAGGATTCCGAGTCCGCCGTGGGATTCAGAACGGACGGGGATGCCATCTTCTTCCTTCGGGCGGGCAACCTGTATGAGATGACCCTGGACCGCGGGCTGATCCGCCAGCTGACCGACATCCAGGAGGGGTCCCCACCCCGTGAGGCAGAGGAGGCCACCGGCCAGAAGGGGTTCCTGGAGGACCAGCAGGAGAAGCTGTTCGAGTACATCCGGCTTCAGAAGGCGGAACGGGCGGAGAGGGAGGCCGAGAGAGAGAGGGCCCAGGAGGGGGAGCCGGAGCCCCTGTATATACCCAGAGGGGAGAGGGTGCAGGGTCTCGAGCCCAACGGGGACGCCACCTTCGTGGCGGTGTCGGCGGTTCGGCCCGCCGAGGGAGCCCAGGTCGGCAGGGGGGCTCAGGCGATCCGGATCTCTCCATGGCCAGCTTCATCGGGTGGAACGACGCCGGCACCCGCGGGCTCCTATTCAGCGTATCCTACGACAACAAGACTCGCTGGATCTTCAGCGTCGAAGCGACGACGGGTGAGATCACGCTCCTGGACACCCTCTTCGATGAAGCATGGGTGGCGGGCCCCTGCTCCTTCGGATGCGCCGGATGGCTCCCTGAGTCCGACCAGATCTACGTCGCCAGCGAGGAAACGGGGTACGCCCACATCTACACCATCAATGCCGACGGGACCGGGAAGCGGGCTCTGACGTCGGGAGAGTGGGAGGTACTGAGCCTGGAGATGTCGGAGGACCGGAGCTTCTTCCTCCTGCACACCAACGAGGGCTCTCCCTTCAACGAGCACGTCTACACGATGCGGTTGGACGGCTCCCGAAAGACGGCGATCACCTCAGGCACGGGCAGCTTCGAAGCCACCCTGTCGCCGAACGGCCGCCGCATGGCGCTCGTGCACTCTAGGGCCAACCGGCCACCGGAGCTCTTCCTGGCCGACTTCGACCCGGACCCGGAGATGGACCAGGTGACCGTCTCTCCCACGGCCGCATGGCTGACCTTCCCCTGGCTGGAACCGGAGATCGTTCACGTTCCCGCCGAGGACGGAACGCCGGTGCCGGCTCGGATCTACCGCCCGTCCGACCTGGGAGCCCAGGCGAACGGAGCCGACGTCATCTTCGTCCACGGAGCCGGGTACCTGCACAACGTCCACAACTATTGGTCCTCCTACTCACGGGAGTACATGTTCAACCACTTCCTGGCTGCCAACGGCTACACGGTCCTCGACATCGACTATCGAGGATCCGCCGGGTACGGTCGGGACTGGCGAACGGCCATCTACCGCTGGATGGGCGGGAAGGACCTCTCCGATCAGGTGGACGGAGCCAGGTACCTGGTGCGGGAGGAGGGGGTGGACCCGA
>JARRPL010000436.1:0-2449 GCA_037382905.1 Gemmatimonadota bacterium
CTACGCACGTCCCGGCGACCGGGGATGGACGTCGGGCCCGGGATCCCAGGCCGGGATCCTGGAACGAGGGGAATGCGAAAATCCTGCGGAGCCGTTATCTCTTTGCCTATGACCCCTGAACGATTCGAGCGGATACGCGAGGTCCTCACCGCCCGCCAGCCGGACCTGACGGTTCTGATGGAACGGGTGAACAAGACCCACAACTTTTCGGCCATCCTGCGGAATTGCGACGCCGTGGGCGTTCTCCGGGCCCATGCGGTGGTCCCGGATCGGGGCATCGATCTGCACCACGCCACCTCCGCAGGGACCTCCCAATGGGTCCAGGTCCGCACCCATGAGGACACCGCCGCCGCGGTGACGGCGCTGCGGGAGGCGGGCTTCAGCATCCTGGCGGCCCACGTGTCGGACGATGCCGTGGACTATCGGGAGGTGGACTACACCCGCCCCACCGCGATCATGATGGGGGCCGAGCTCTACGGCATCAGCGACGATGGGCTGGAGGCGGCGGACCAGCACGTCGTGGTGCCCATGAGAGGGTTCGCCCGCTCGCTGAACGTCTCGGTGGCCACGGCGCTCCTCCTCTTCGAAGCCCATCGTCAGCGGAGCGCTGCAGGCATGTACGAGAGCTCCCGGATCCCGCAGGAGACCTTCGACAAGCTCCTCTTCGAATGGGCCTATCCCAGGGAGGCCCGGATCTTCCGGGAGCGGGCCGAGCCCTACCCCGCCCTGGCGGATGACGGCAGCTGGGCCGAGGGGATCTCCAGCACCTGATCCCCCGCCGGGACGAAGATCCGCTCGCCGGGCCCCACCTGGATGCCCGCGCCATCCACCAGCGACCCCAGCGCCGGGAGGACGAGGATCTCCCGTCGAAGCCAGAAACAGGGCAGACGGAGCCGTGAGCGCCGTCCCTCCCGGAGTCGCACCACGGGATGAAGGTGGCCCGCTACTCCGGGTCCCACCTCCGGACCGGCGAGGGGCGGCTCGTGATGGAGTTCCAGGCCTCCCAGCGGGACCGGCGCCCGCCGGACGTCCAGCCCCCAGCGCCGGGCGACCTCCTTCAGACGGCGGTCGTGGTTCCCCTCTACCAGAAGTGTATCCAGTCGGGGATGGTCGGCCCGCCACCGGCGCCAACCCCGGTCCAGACCCCCTGTGGTGCCCGAGGGGTGGTGGAAGAGGTCTCCCAGGATCCAGAGCCGTTCTGCGGCGGGGGCGGCCTCCACCAGGGCGGTGAGGCGGGTCAGCGTCTGACGGGACGTCCCTGCCGGTACGGGTCGGCCGGCGGCGCGAAAGGCGGCTCCCTTGCCCAGGTGCAGGTCCGCGACGAGGATCGCGCCGTGGTCGGGAAGGAGTACGCCCCCCTGGGCGAGGAGCCGCAACCGCTCTCCTCCCAGCTCAATCTCCACCGGGTACGCTCCTCCCGGCGTCGCCGGTCCACACAGGCGCGAGCCCCGTTCCCGCCTCCGCCTCCAGCGTCTGGGCCATGCGGCGTACCCGGTCCACCCAGGACTCGCTGGACACCTGAGCCTGAAGGCGTTCCGCCCAGATGGGGAAGGCCAGCGGGGTGAACCGGGGAGGCGTCGTCACCACCAGTTCACGACGCGACAGGGTCTCGAGCCCCTCTCGAAGCCGTTCCGATTCCAGCTCCCGCTCCAACACCTCCTGACGCGCCTGTTCCACCAGGAGGTTGTCCGGGTCGTACCGGGCCAGGACGTCGTAGAGGAGGCCGCTGGACGCCTGGAGGTTGCGGGCCGACTTGCTCCGCCCGGGAGGGCCCGGGTGTACGAGGCCCGACACCCTCGCGATCTCCCGGAACCGACGGCGTGCCATCTCGGCGGCGTTCAGGCAGAGAGGGAGGTCCGACGCCAGATCCGACGGATCCAGGAGTGTGCGCCAGGTCCCGACGTCGTCGGGAAAGGGCTCCGGCGAGAGGAGTTCGATCCCGTAGTCGTTCAGCGCCACGCCCACCGTCCTGGGGGATGCCTGGGACAGGCGCCAGGCCAGAAGCGCCCCGAGCCCCTCGTGGGCCAGTCGCCCCAGGAAGGGGAAGAGAAAGGCGTGATGGCCCTCCCGGGACCGGGCCTGCTCCAACACCAGGGCGTCCGGTCCCGGAAGGACCGACCAGCGCGCCTGGAGCTCCAGCAGGGGCCGAAGGGCCTCCACCTCCGGGCCCTGTACCCTCGGATCTCCCGCCAGACCCGCCGCCACCCACCGGGCGAGATGAGACGACAGGGGAAGCCGGCCCCCGGCCCAACGGGGAACGGCGGTCCGCCCCTTGCGACGGGCCACACGCACATAGGCCACCATCTCCCGGATGCGGACGAGTTCCAGCGTCCGCCCTGCGAAGAGGAACCGGTCGCCCGGTCGAAGTCGGCTGAGGAAGCTCTCCTCCACCGACCCCAGCCGCCCACCCTTGAGGAAATGGACCTGGAGGGCGCCGTCGTCGGTGATG
>JARRPL010000437.1:0-3547 GCA_037382905.1 Gemmatimonadota bacterium
CCTGGAGGGAGGCCTGAGGCCCATGGTCACCCGGTCCCTGGACGAATGGCGGAACAAACAGGTTGCCCGAGTCGACACGTCGGCGGTTCAGACGGTGGAAATGGAGCGGGAGGGGACCGGATGGACCCTCCAGCGAGCTGACTCCTCCTGGGTCATGGCGGACGGATCCCCGGCCGATGGGGCCACCGTCCGCAGCCTTCTCGGGGAGCTGGCGCGAATGGACGCATCGGGGTTCTACGGCGCCCAGGATTCCCTGCCGCCTCTGGGTGGTTCGGTCCGTGCGATGGATCAGGCCGGCGATACGCTGCTCTTCCTGACCATTGGATCCGGGGAGGGGGATCGGTGGGTGCGGGTCGAAGGGGACTCCATCGTCTACCGCATCCCGTCCTGGCGCGTGAGCCGGGTCCTCCCCGAGCTCTCGACGTTGCAGGGAGAGGGATAAGGAAGGCTGATCCCAAACCCAGGGCACTCGCGAGATCCTTGCCCTCCCCCTCTCTCCTAGATAGACTAGGATTAGATTCCTAGAAAAGCTAGGAGAAGGCGCCGGAACGGGGTGCTATTGCGCATCGAGGAGAGCTCTCGGGGCCTCCTGAGTCTGGAGCAGGGTTCCCTCTACCCGGCGCTGAACCGGATGGAAGACCGGGGTCTCATCACCTCCCAATGGGGGACCTCGGAGAACAATCGCCGGGCCAGATTCTACTGCCTCACAAAATCCGGTCATCGGCGCCTGGAGGGGGAGACGGACCGATGGGACCGAATGGTTGAGGCGGTCTCCAACGTCCTCGGCACCCGTCCGGACCCCACATCGAAGGTTGGGGGCACCCAGCCCAGCGAGATCTGATCCATGCTCAGACGGCTCCGAAACAGAGCTCGCCTTCTCCTCCGCGGCCGCGCGTTTCGCCGGGCGCTGGATGAGGAGATGTCCTTTCATCTCGAACGTCTCACCGAAGATCTGGTCCGGGGGGGCATGGACCCGGCGGAGGCCAGGAGAGAGGCTCGCCTCCGCTTCGGGAGCGTGGAGCGCGTGCAAGCCAGGAGCCGGGAGGCCCGGGGATTGAGCCTTTTCGACGAGATGATCCGAAACATCCGATTCGCCGTCCGGGGTATGGCCCGGAGCCCCCTCTTCTGTGGCACCTTCATCCTGACGCTGGCCCTCTCTGGCGGCCACTGCCCTACCCCCAACCGGGCCGTCTCGCCCACGCCGTGGTCTACAGCCCGGAGTATGGAAAACACCCCGGCAACACCGCGGTGGACGGCCGGACCTGGGAGCGGATCCGGGACGAAGGTGAGCCCCTGGCGCGGGCCGTCTACTCGGGATGGGTCAGGGGTGTGAACCTCTCCACGGACCAGGCCGCCGCCTACGTGCAGCAGCAGCGAGTGGGAGCCGGGTATTTCCGGACTCTCGGCGTGCCCCCTCGGCTGGGCAGGGAGTTCGCGCCGGCGGAGGACGTGGTGGACGGCCCACCCGTGGCCATCCTCAGCCACGAGCTCTGGACCCGGACTTTCGGGGGACACCCCGACATCATCGGCACCACCATCCGGCTGAAAGGGGAAGCCCACACCGTGGTGGGGGTCATGCCGGAGGGTTTCCGATCCCAGGCCGACGCCGCCGTCTGGACCCCCCTCCGCCCCAACTCCACCGGTGAGGGGAGCGGCGAGAACTACGCCGTCCTGGTCCGCATCCCTGATGGCATGAGCTTCGGGGAGGCCGACGCCCGCCTCGGCGCGATCGAAGCCCCTCAGTCTACTGGCGAAGACGCCCCGGAGCTGCGCTTCGGGCTCGTACCTCTGGACCAGGCCCTCACAGCCGAAGTCCGGCTTCCCATGCTCATCCTGCTGGGAGCCATCGGTATCATGCTCGTCGTGGGATGCGCCAACCTGGCGGGACTCCAGATCGCCCGTTCCCTTGCTCGGCGTCCGGAGATGGCCACACGGCAGGCGCTGGGAAGCGGGTCCGGAGCCCTGGTCCGTCAGATGATGGCCGAGAACCTGCTCCTGGGTCTCCTGGGGGCCGGCGCGGGCCTGGCGATAGCCTACGTTGGGATCACCGGGCTCGCGGCTCTTGTACAGGCGCATTTCGGCATCTGGCAAGAGATCCGCATGGACGCCCGATCTCTGGGAGCGGCAGCGGGGATCACCGCTCTGGCAACGCTCCTCTTCGGGCTTGCGCCCGTCCTCCAGGCCGCCAGCCCCGGCATCCAGCGGATCCTGGTGAGTGGATCCAGGGTGGTGGGAGGCGGCGGCCACCGGGTCCGGAAGATTCTCCTGGTGGGGCAGGTGGCCCTGGTTACGGCCCTTCTCTTTTCCTCGGGCCTTCTGGTGCGTAGTTACGGCCACCTGGAGGGGCTCGACCCCGGGTTTCAGCCGGAGGGGATCCTGACGGTCCAGTATTCCCTGGACGATGCCCGCTACTCCGATGCCGAGGCGGTCAAACACCTCTTCCAGGAGAGTCTTGTCGCGCTCCGTCGGATTCCGGGGGTGACGAATGCAGCCGTGTCCCTGACCCTCCCCTACGAACGGCCCCTCAACCTGCCTTTCAGGTTCCCCGACGACGAGCCGGGAACCAACCGGGTCACCAACGCCGTGTACGTCACCCCGGGTTTCTTCCAGGTCATGGGGATCCCTCTGTCCCAGGGCCGAACCCTCGAGGAGGCGGATCGGGAGGGCGCTCCCATCGTGACCGTAGCCAACCAGGCGTTCGTGGACGCCTATCTGCAGGACCGGCGGGCCCTGGGGTCGCCGGTGAGAATGGGATTCGCCGGTGACGCGGACGTGACCATCGTCGGAGTGGTGGGAAACGTGCAGCAATCCGCTGGATGGGGAGAGACATCGCAGCCGGTTTGGGAGACACCGACGCTCTATCTGGCCTCCGCCCAGACCAGCGGCGAGTTCTTCCGGGGGATCCACGTCTGGTTCTCCCCGAGCTGGATCATCCGGGCCGCCAACTCCACGGAAGATCTGCCGGCCCAGGTCATCCAGGCGTTCCGGGAGGTGGATCCGGATCTCCCGGTGGCCCGCATGGCTCCCCTGGCGGACATCATGGAGGACGCGTTCTCCCGTCAGCGCTTCGAGGCCGGGTTCCTCGTTCTCGTGGCCGCTTTCGCGCTGCTCCTGGCAGGGATCGGTCTGTACGGGATCGTGGCCCACGAGGTCCTGGAGCGTCGCTCGGAGATGGGCCTTCGGATGGCCCTGGGATCCACCCCCGGAAGTGCCGTCTGGACGGCGGCCGGCGGCGGGATGCGACTCACCGGCTACGGTCTGGTGGTGGGCGCCATCGCGGCGGTGGGGGTGTCCCGGCTCATGGAACACCTGGTCTGGGGAGTCACCCCCGGAGATCCCCCGACCCTGGCGGCCCTCCTGGGGATCCTGTCTCTCTTCGCGGCGGTGGCGAGCTTCGTTCCCGCCGCACGGGTCGGGAAAATGGATCCGGCGGCGATTCTCCGGGAGGGGTAGGGGCTCGCCGGGTTTCCCCGGGAGCCCCTTGGCCTCCTACGCCCCATCAAGCTCCTTCCGCTGGATCGCTCCGAACTGGGCGGCGGCCGCCAGG
>JARRPL010000438.1:0-2422 GCA_037382905.1 Gemmatimonadota bacterium
GCGTGCTGGCCGGTCCCGGAATCGAAGCCCAGACGGGCGGAGAAGGGGGTCGGGTGGTGGGCCGTGTCGTGGACCAGGAGACGGGAGACGCCCTGTCTCGCGTGGTCCTCGAGGTGGTGGGCACCGAGATCAAGGGGCCGGCGAGCCCCGACGGTCGGTTCATGCTGCCGCTCATGAGGCCGGGCGAGATCGAGCTCCGGCTCACCCATCCGGGGTATCAGCCCCGGGTCGAAGTGCTGAACATCCTCGGTGGCCAGACGTTGGACATCCGGGTGGCGCTGGTGTCGGACACCGTCTTCCAGCTCGAGCCGATCAACGTCGAGGTCCGGTCCCGGGTCCTGGAGCGCCGCGGGTTCTACGATCGGCAGGCCCAGGGGTATTCGGCGACCTATTTCACCCGGGAGGACATCGTGGCGCGGGATCCCACGAATCTCTCGGAGCTCTTCACCGACATTCCGGGGATGCGTCTGATTCCAGGCGGTCTGGACGGTCCTCAGCTGGTCTTCACCCGGGCCACCAACTTCAACGATTCCGGCGTCTGCCGACCGGCGCTCTTCATGGACGGGGTGAAGTCCGGGATCCGCCTCTACGACATGATCCTGGAGCCGGCCCACATCGAGGGGATCGAGCTCTACGTGGGATCCGCCATCCCCGGCCAGTTCAACGACACCTGCGGGGCCGTCCTGGTCTGGACCCGCTGAATCCAGGGTTCCGGTGGGATCCCCCTGCCGGGTGAGGACGCCTCAGCGGTTCCGCCGGATCCGCTCCCGCTGTTCGCCGGCGATCTCCACCAGCCTCCGAAGTTCGGCGATGGGATCCTCCGCATCGTCCACCTGAAGGCGCAGGACCACGTCGTTGTTGAGCCAGACTCCGCCGTCCTCCTGGACGATCAGCATGGCGGCGGATTGCATCCCCCGGGTGTCGCCCCCGGCGGCCTGACCCGCCTCCAGGGCCGCCATGAGTCGGAAGGAGAGGTGGCCCTCCGTCTCCTCGAAGGCGGCCACCATGTTCTCCACCACTTCCGGGCCCGCCAGGATGTTGCCCTGGGCCGACACATGCTCCCGGACCACGTGCCCCGCCCAGTCGCTGGCCCGGGGGCCCGTGTGGGTGGCGATGTTGCCCTGGGCGTCCATGACGGAGAACTGGCGACCCTCCACCGTCCACCGCTCGGGGTCCGGATCCGGATCCGCCTCGAGGAGGGTCTCCACCACGATCTCGGGGGAATAGCCCAACTCCAGGAGCTCGAGCGCACGGGGGCCGTAGCTGACGTCGACGATGGCCTGGGTCGCCACCACACCCACGCCCGCCTCGCCCCAGATCACGCCATTCCCCACGGAGAAGACCCGGGACTGGACGGCTACCCCCATCTCTCCCGTGTCGGGATCGTACCCGAGGATGGAGAAGGTGGCCACCGGAGGCCAGGGGAGCTCTCCCGGCGGGACCGGAGCCGCCTCCTGGCCCTGGAGTGTGCGGGCCCCGGCGCCCACGCTCACCACCAGGAGGAGCCCGAGGTGGACGAAGGCGGCGGTGAGGGCACGGACGGAGCACATGTTCTCTCTCCTTTCAGATGGCGTGGACGTCCCGGCGGGCGGCCCCACGGGCGGCAACGTCGAGAAGCGCAGACTACAGCGTTCCGAGGAACTGCAACAGCGCGGCCCGCTGGGTGGGAGTGAGGGCGGCGAAGGCCCGTGCGCTCCGCCCCGCTTCACCGCCGTGCCGCCGGAGGACATCCAGAAGGGTGGCGGACTCTCCGTCGTGGGTGAGGAGGGGGCGGAGCCGGAGACCCATCAGAGGGGCGGTGCGAACCTCCCGGGGCGAGGCCGAGGGTGAGCAGATGCCTTCGGTGTCGGGTCCCAGATCGTGCAACAGGAGGTCCGAGTACAACGCCACCGTCCGGGCGGAGAGGGGCGCCGGAGCGTCGGCCCGGGTCGTGAAGCCGGGCGTATGGCAGTCGGCGCACCCGATCCGGCGGAAGAGGCGGCGCCCGGTGGTGGCGACGGGGCCCACCGAGTCGGCAGCCAGGGGTTCGGGAGGGGCCAGAAAGCGGAGGTAGTCCACCAGGAGTTCCACCCGGTCGTCTCCGAACTCGGGATCTTCGGCGGGATCCGCCTCGGGAGGGACCGGACGGCCGTTGACCGAGAGCTCCCGGGGATGGGCCGAGGTGGTGATTCCCATCTCCTGGAGGAGGGCCCCCTCCACGAAGTCCCGGAGCGTGCCGTCGGTCCCCTTCTGGCCGAAGCGGGCCAGCCCGCCGTCAGGGGTTCTTCCGGCACGCCCAGAGATCCCGTCGCCGTCGGCGTCTTCCGGTGCCTCCCGCCGTAGGATGGCGGAGGCGGGGATCGCCTCCACGAGCCCGATGCCGGAGAGGGCCGGGTCCACCATGTCGATGGTGTGGGTGGCTCCCGGGGTGATGGACTCGCCG
>JARRPL010000439.1:0-2393 GCA_037382905.1 Gemmatimonadota bacterium
GCCATGCACCTCTACATGCCGTGGTGGCTGTATCAGGAGCAGGCCGCGGGCCGCCTGGACTTCGCCCGGGGCTACCACATCGAGCCCGGAGGCGGGCGGAGGATGCCGGGGCCCGGGGCCTTCGGCGGGATGGAGCGGTGGACCGAGGGGGCCTACGGAGCGCGCTTCAAGGAGGAGTGCCGCCGCTACTACGGGTCGTTCGTGGGCTTTGCCGGTCGGGGAGAGATGATTCCCAACGACGACTGCTTCTGCGAGATCGACCCCGACGGCGTGGACCAGTGGGGGATCCCCACCCTGCGTTTCCATTGGAAGTGGTCGGATCACGAGCTCAACCAGGCTCGCCACATGCAGGAGACCTTCCGGGACATCATCGAGGGGATGGGCGGGACCGTAACCGGGACCGTGCACGAGGACGGGGCCGACGCGATCGCCGCGCCCGGCGAGATCATCCACGAGGTCGGCGGCGTTCGCATGGGCGCGGATCCCAGGGAGTCGGTTCTGAACCAGTACTGTCAGAGCTGGGAGGTGGACAACCTCTTCTGCACCGACGGAGGTGCCTTCGTGTCCAACGCCGACAAGAACCCGACGCTCTCCATCATGGCCATCGCGTGGAGGGCCTCGGAGTACATCGTCGAAGAGCTGAGCCGGAGGAACCTGGGATGAGCGAATCGTCCGAGCGCCCCCGCCCGTCGCCCGGCGGTGTGTCCCGTCCCTCCAGCCGGCAGGAGACCGTGGGCGGGGAGACGCCGGGGCCGACGATCGGCGCCGGCGGGGCGGAACTCCCCGTCGTGTCCGCCGGTGCCGGATCCCGACCCCTGGATCGACGGGAGGTCCTGAAGCTCATGGTCCTGGCGGCGGCGGCTCCCGGGCTGACGTCGTGCGGGCCCGGGGACGCCGGCCCGGACGGCGAGGCCGCCGGAGCCGGGACGACCCGTGCGACGGGGCTCCCGGGCGGCTCCTCGTCCGCAGCGGCGTCCAACCCCATGGCCCGGGGAGACGCCTGGGACCCGGACCTCCTCCAGCCGGTGCTCCGGTGGGAGAAGGTCCTGACGGACGACGAGCGGGAAGGGCTGGCGGTGTTGTGCGACGTCATCGTCCCCGAAGACGACGTGTCGCCCTCCGCCAGCGCCGTCGGTGCCCACGATTACATCGACGAATGGGTGAGCGCCCCCTACGACTTCGGACGCAGGGACCTGGTGCTGGTCCGAGGGGGGCTGGCATGGCTGGACCAGGAGTCGGCGGCCCGCTTCGGCGAGGGAAGCCGCTTCCGGGATCTCGCGCCTCCGCAACAGCGGCAGATCTGCGATGACATCTGCTGGATGGAGACGGCGCGACCCGAACACCGGCAGGCGGCCCGGTTCTTCGCCAAGGTCCGGGATCTGACGGCCACGGCCTTCTACACGACGCCGGAGGGGATGGCGGACATCGGATACGTGGGGAACGTGCCGTCGACGGAGTGGGGGCCGCCGCCCCCGGAGGTCCTCCGGCACCTGGGGCTGGAGATGGACCCGTGAACGACCCGATGACACGCCGCCAGGTCACCGAGACCGGCGTCGACACCCGGCGTCTCTTCGTGGGGAGCTGCGTCGCGCTGGTGGCGACTTCGGTTGCCTTCGCCACCGTGGGGGCGATCATGTTGGCCCTCAAGGCGGAGTTCGTGCTGGACAACGCCCAGGTGGGGTGGATCGGTGGTGCGGCCCTCTGGGGTTTCGCCGTCAGCCAGCTCGTCTTCGCTCCCCTGGCCGACACCCTGGGCATGCGCGCCCTCCTCCGCCTCTCCTTCCTGGGGCATCTGGCGGGGACGATGATCATGATCCTGGCGGGGGGGTTCTGGGCCCTCTTCTTCGGCGCGTTGGTCATCGCCATGGCCAACGGCCTTGTGGAGGCCGCCTGCAATCCCCTGGTGGCGACGCTCTATCCCGACGACAAGACGGTGAAGCTCAACCAGTTCCACGTCTGGTTCCCGGGAGGCGTGGTTCTGGGGGGGCTGGCCTCTTGGGCCCTCGACGGCGCGGGGATCGGGAGCTGGCAGCTCAAGCTGGCGCTCATCGTGGTCCCCACCCTCGCCTACGGCATCCTCCTCCTGGGGGCTCGCTTTCCCGAGACCGAGGGGGTCCAGGCGGGGGTCGGCATGGGCGAGATGTTCAAGGCGGCGCTGGCCACGCCGTTCATGTGGATCATGCTGGTGGCCATGGCCATGACGGCCTCGGTGGAGCTGGGGCCGAACCGCTGGGTGCCGGCGGTGCTGGAGGCGGGAGGGATGGCGGGGATCCTGGTACTGGTCTGGATCAACGGACTCATGGCGGTCCTCCGCTACCGGGCCGGCGCCGTGGTGAAGCAGCTCTCCCCTACGGGCGTCCTCCTGGCCTCGGCGGTCGTCTCGGGGATCGGTT
>JARRPL010000440.1:0-4012 GCA_037382905.1 Gemmatimonadota bacterium
AGTCGGGGTTCTGCGACCTGGGTACCCTGAACGGCGCCGAGGTTCGGCGGCTCGTGACGAAATACATGCTGGCCTTCCTACAAGATTACCAGCCGATCCTGACCCCCGGGCACGCCCTCACCCGGGAACCGAACGTGGAGTTCTTCGTCACGGAGAAGCGAAGCGTGAACGCCATCGACGAGGACTGGCCAGACCTGTTCACCTATTTCATGCACCAACCCGGGAGAAGCCACGCCCAGGCCAACGCGGAGGTCACGGCTTTGGGTGTGAAGGATCCGATGGGCGCTCGACCCATGGAGTTTGCCTTCCGGTACCTTCCCCGCGGGAATCATTGAGGGGTTTCACCGGGTTTCACCTCGGGGCGGGCGGGGCGACCCGGCGGCCGCGAAACGGGCCATTCCGGGCCGCCACTGGAGATCCTGACGGCGAACCGGACCGAGAGGATGGCGGCATGGCACTCCTTACCAGCGCGTTTCGACGTCCTCAGCTATTCGGGGCACAGGATGGGCAGACGGCACGCACCAGACTGCCGGGCCAGCGGGTCGATCCCCGACACAGCGCTACGGGCCACGACCACATGGCCCGCCTCTCAGGTCTCACGAGGAATGTCCGGCTGGATGGAGGTCGGCGAGCCCCTGTCCCGGGAGGGGGGTGTGATTGGGGTGGAGGGACTTGGCGATGGGGAGGCAGGTGGTGGCGGTCCTCTCGTCCGGCCCTCATCCAATGAGCGCGGTCCCCTCGCGGAGGCCCCGCAGCGTGATCCCGTACCCCTCCACCGGGATCTTCTCGCCCAAGGCGCTGGTTCGGGTCGAACCCCCGATCCTCCCCGAAGCCCTCGGATTAGGGCGCTCAGATGGCGTTGTGGTAGGGAACAGCCACCTTCCTCGGACCCCGACCTCGAGGTCTCCCAGGCAGACTTGCGTCAGAGCGTCGCCCGCTGGACCAGCTCGACCACGACGGCGGGATCCGGCACGGCCAGGAAGTCGTCCGCCGCATAGGCCGGGTCCGGATACGTGTAGAACCCCTTCCCGCCGAGCATGCCCTGGAGCCCCTTGTCGAGGAAGTTCTCCTTCAGGAACGCCGCATTCGACCTCATTTGGTCGTCGTCGTTCACCTCTCCCCAGTAGGCGGAGACGTCGTAGGCGGTCTTCATGCCGACCATGTCCGTCATTCCACAGGGGCCCATCGAGCAGCCACGGTTCATGATCATGAAGGTCCGGTCCACGTCCTCAGGCGTAGCCACGCCCTCCGCGACGAGACTGATGCCCGCGGTCAAGAGCGGGACGAACCAGCTGTTGAGGACGTAGCCGTTGCGTTCCTTCTGCACGGGGATCGGTACCTGACCGATCTCGATACCGAACCGGGTCACGGCGGTCAGCGTGTCCGGCGACGTCCCCGGGTGGGCCATGATCTCCACCACGTTCAACGCCCAGATCATGTTCGCGAAGTGGAGGGCGCAGTAGCGGTCCGGCCGGCCGGTCGCCTCGGCGAAGTCCCTGGGCAGCAGCGTGGACGAGTTCGTCGCGATCAGGGTCCGTTCCGGGAGGAGCCCGGCCATCTGTCCGTAGACGTCGTTCTTGATCTCGGGCACCTCCGGGACGGCCTCGATCACCAGGTCGGCGTCCGCGACGGCGGGCTCCAGGTCCCCGAAGAAGGACAGGCGGCTCCGGGTCGCGTCGAGCGCAGCGTCATCGGCGCCCAGATCCTTGCGATAGATCGCCGCGTAGCTCTCGTGCGCGGTCCGGGCCCGGTCGACCGCCTCCGGGAACGGATCGTACACCGCCACCGTCTTCCCCTGATATGCGCTGTGCCACGCAATCTGGCCCCCCAGAACGCCTGCCCCCAACACGGTCACACGATCCAATCCGCTTCCCGCCATGATCCTTCTCCCGAAGATCGAGTCGGCCCGGGGACCATTGAGCAATGCCGTCGCCCGAGCATGCGCAACATAGTCGCAGTACGATAGGGTCCGGGCCGGGGATCCTCAATGGCCGCCCGAGGGGCGACACGTAGACCTCAGTCCGACTGAGGTGTTCATCCCGATCAAGGCGCCCATGGACCGAATGGTACTGCGCAGGGCTCGCGAGGAAGACCTCGAGAAGCTCGCTCACCTGTACGCGGACGCCGTGACGGAGCTCGGCCCCGAGCACTACGTGCAGGAGTTCGTCGAAGCGTGGGCGTCCTTCGCCGGGAGACCCGGCTTCAGGAGCTTCGTGCTCGACCACGAGACCTGGCTGGCCGTCGACGGCGACGAGATCGTGGGCTTCGGCGGGATCGACGATACGGGATACGTCGCCTCCCTCTACGTGGCGCCGAGCAGAGGGCGCCAGGGCATCGGCGCCCGGATTCTCGACCGGCTCATGGAACGCGGGCGCGGTCATGGAACGCGGGCGCGGTCGAGGCAACGAGGTCTTACGGACCGAGGCCAGCGAGTTGAGTCGAGGCCTCTTCGAGCGGTTCGGCTTCGTGGTGGTCGAGGAGGAAGTGGTCGAGCGCGGCGGCATCCAGATCGTGCGCCACAAGATGGAGGCCCGGTCGAGGCGTACGACCGAGTAGGGAGTCCGGCCGTCCTCAGCCCCCCGGCGTGTACCAGATCGGGCTGGTGTACGCCCGCTTCTGCTGTGTGAGATCCGTGCCCTCCGGCAACGGGGTGCCGTAGAACTTCGAGTCGTAGACCAGGTACCGCGGAGTCGGAATCTCGAGCACGCGGACGTAGTAGAAGGCGCGCTGGCTCGGATCGAACTCCGGGTCCTCCCAGAAGGCCTCGAGATAGGGCGCCCCGATGGCGTTGGTGTAGGAGGCGTTCTCGAGGTCCACGGTGCTGCCGACGGGCGGGACCTTGCCCGTACCGGGATTCGGGGCCCGATCCCCACTCCAGGCCACGTCGAAGATCCGCTCGTGGACCTCGCCGTCGGCATCTGCCCATCCCTTGACCACCTGGACCCGGTCGAGATTGGCTCCTTCCGGGTCCCGCAGCGCACGGATGAGGAGCCTGTGGTATCCTCGCCTACGGCTTTGCCCGGGCGCGCTGCGGCGACTGCCACCAGGAGCGGCTGGTCGCCTTCAGCTGCAAGGGCCGGGGCGTGTGCCCCTCGTGCACCAACCGACGGATGGCCGAGGTGGCGGCCCATCTTCGGGACCGGGTCATTCCCCGGGTGCCCGTTCGACAGTGGGTGCTCTCCGTGCCCAAGCGATTGCGACCGACGCTGGCGCGGGACCCCGATCTCGCCGGGGCTGTCCTGCGGATCCTGCTTCGGGTCATACACCGGGCGCTACAGGACACGGCGGGCGTCCCGCTCCCCGACGAAGCGCGGCTCGGCGCCGTCTCCTTCCTGCACCGCTTCGGCTCGACCCTCAACCCCGATCCCCACTTCCACCTCGCCGTCACCGATGGGCTGTTCGCCCGGGGGCACGACGACGCCCTGACCTTTCACCCGGCCCGCTGGCTCGACGCCGACACCGCCCGCAGCCTCACGCCCCTCGTCCAGGGTCGCATCCTCCGCCTCTACGTGCGCCGGGGGCTGCTCACCCGCTCTGAGGCCGACGACATGCTCCGCTGGCGCGGGACCGGAGGATTCAGCCTCGACGGTTCGGTCCGCGTCGCCGCCCACGATCGGGCAGGGCTGGAGCGGCTGCTGCGGTATTGCGCCCGGCCCCCCTTCGCCCTCCATCGGCTGCGCCACGCCACGCCGGGCCGTCCCCTGAGCTCCCCCGACGCCCGCCTCGTCTACCATCTGCCGCGTCCGGCCCGAGACGGCCGCACCGCGCTACGCCTGGCGCCACTCGAGCTCCTCGACCGCCTGGCCCGGCTGATCCCGCCTCCGCGTCTCCATCGGCACCGCTACCATGGCGCCTTCGCCCCCAACGCCGCCTGGCGAAAACAGGTCGTCCGGTACGAACGGGACGACACGGAGGACACCGACGCCTCCGACCTCGCGCCGGTAGGCGGGACCGACCCCTGCAGCCACACCACGGATCGCTCACCCTCGGCCGCCCGGGCCCGCTCCCGCTG
>JARRPL010000441.1:0-2374 GCA_037382905.1 Gemmatimonadota bacterium
TAAGAGCCATTCCTTCAGGCGCCTGACCTTCGCCTTCGCCAGCGCCCTCTGCGCCCTCCTCCTGTCGGGCCTGACGGTCGAGGCCCAGGTCCCGGCGGCTCCGCAGGACCACCCCATCGCCCTTACCGGCGCCACCATCCACACCATCACCCAGGGCGTCGTGGAGAACGGTACCATCGTCTTCGACAACGGCGTCATCACCCAGCTCGGACCTTCTGTGCAGGTTCCTGCCGGGGCTGAGCGCGTCGACCTGACCGGGAAGCACGTCTATCCCGGCCTCATCGACGCCTACAGCACCATGGGTCTGACGGAGATCGGTGGAATCGACGTGGCCATAGATCTGGACGAGTTGGGAACCGTGACTCCCAACGTCCGGGCTGAAGTGGCCTTCAACCCCGAGAGCCGCCACATCGGAGTGGCCCGATCCGGGGGCGTTCTCATCACGTTGTCCTCCCCGAGCGGGGGCCTGATCGCCGGCCTGGCAGCTGCCATGATGCTGGACGGCTGGACCTGGGACCAGATGACCCTTCAGAGCGGTGCGGCCCTCATCGTCCAGTGGCCCCGGCCGAACAACGCCGCCGCCTACGCCGAGCAGATCCAGGAGCTCCGGGACGCCTTCGCTGCGGCCAAGGCCTACAAGACCGCCCGGGAGGCCGCTGCCGGCGGCAACGGGCCGGCCCACGACTCCGACTCCCGCTGGGACGCCATGATCCCCGTTCTCGACGGAGACGTGCCGGTGATCGTGGCCGCCGACGGGGTCACCCAGATCCAGGACGCCGTCACCTGGGCCGAGGAAGAGGGCGTGCGGGTGATCATCCGGGGAGGGCGGGATGCCGGCTACGTGGCCGACTACCTGGCGGAGCGTCAGATTCCCGTCCTGGTGACCTCGGTGGAGAACGCACCCTCCCGTGCCTGGGAGCCCTACGACCAGGCGTACGGGCTTCCGGCCCGGCTCTACCAGGCCGGGGTGCCTTTTGCCATCACCGGTGAGGCCGGCCCGGCCAACGCCGCTCGCCTTTCCTCCGAGGCGGGAGCCGCCATCGCCTTCGGGCTTCCCGAGGACGAGGCAGTGAAGTCCGTCACCCTCAACCCCGCCCGGTTTCTGGGTATCGACGACCGGGTGGGCTCCCTGGAGCCCGGGAAGGAGGCCACCCTCCTCATCACCACCGGCAACCCCCTGGAATACGCCACCCTCATCGAGCAGGCCTACGTCCAGGGCCGGAAGCTGGACATGATGGACCAGCATCGTCAGTTCCGGGCGAAGTACATGGAGCGGGTGCATCAAGGCGGGTCGGGAGGCTGAGGGCCGAAGATCTCCACAATCTCCGGTAGGAGAGACCGGCCGGTTCCCCCTTGTCGGGAGGGCCGGCCGGCTCTTCTTCACCGATTCGGTGGTGGATCGAGTTCTCCACCCTGGCTTCGCACCCCACAGATGGAAGGAGTGGCGAGACCCGGAGCCGTCCACCAGCGTTCTGCCTGCGTAGCTCTTGCCATCTCGTGGAATACAAAGTATACTTCGCGAAGTCGCTTTTGTATGCTTCGAATCGGAGTCCTCATGAACAGGTTGGGTGAGTTCGAGTTGCTGGTCCTCCTCTCCATCCTCCGCCAGGAGGAGGACGCCTACGCGAACCGTGACCGGGAGGACCTGGCGGAGAACGCCCATCGGCGGGTGACACGGGGGGCCTTGTATCGTACTCTGGACCGCCTTACCGACAAGGGCCTCTTGAAGTGGGAGCTGGAACCCAGCGAGACTCCGGAGCGGGGCGGCCATCCCATGCGGCGCCTCCACGTGACGGACCGGGGACGCCTGGCCGTGCGCCAGGCCCGGGACGTCCTGGTTTCCTTCTTCGATGGCGTGGGTGCTCTCCTGGACGAGGCATGATCATGACGCCTCCACGATCGGCGGTCCGCCTCCTCACCCACGTCCTGCGCGACGATCCCGCGGGGCCCGCCATCCTGGGAGACCTTCACGAGGACTTCGTCCGGATTGGCTGCGCCCGGGGAGTGAGGGCGGCCCGCGTCTGGTACTGGCGGGAGACCCTGCTGTTCTCCGGGGCCCGCTGGGCCCGGGCCGCCCTGGGACGTATCTCGAAGGGTCGACCGGCGAACGGACTCATCGGACTCCACCGCCTGGGACAGGACGGGAGGCAGGCGCTTCGGGCCGTCCGGCGGGCCCCGGGGTTCTCCCTCTTCACTGCGGGGGTGATGGGCCTGGGAGTGGGCGCGGCCGCTGCTGTGTTCAGCGTGCTCGAACCTCTCTTCTTCGCCCCGCTCCCCTTCCGTGACCCCGGGGCGCTGGTCTGGATCGCGAACCAGGAAGTGACCGGTGTCGCATCTCTCTCCCATATCACCTCCCGCTCCGGGAACCTGAGGG
>JARRPL010000442.1:0-2366 GCA_037382905.1 Gemmatimonadota bacterium
TGGTCGCCCGGAGATACGAGACCATGTAGTCCAGGATCCGGCGTTCGATGTCGTTCAGAGATGGGGCCATCCCGGACTCCAATAAATGAGCCTCACCGGCGGGGCACGCCGGCCTTCCCCTTTACGGCGGGAAGGAAGGACCAGAGAGGGTGACAGCACGTGTCTCTCGCCCCACGCATCGAGAGCCACCCGAGATTCCACAGTACCACCGGATTCTCGGGGGTGTCAAGCAGATCCTGACCCCTCTTGCGCCATATGTTCCCAAGCATTCTCAAGCCTTTCCAGCGTTTTTTCTCGCCCCAGCAGGACCAGCACCTCGAAGATGCCCGGACTGCTCCCGCGACCCGTCACCGCCAGCCGCAGGGGGTGGATGATCTTCCCCGCCCCGACCCCCTCCCGCTCGGCCAGACCACGGATGGCCTCTTCCAGGGAAGCCTCGTCCCAGTCCGTGGCTTCCAGGACGCCGTGGAGCGCCCGGAGACGATGGGAGACCACGTCGGGGTCCTTGCGCCAGTGCCTGGCCACCGCGGACTCCTCGTAGCCCTCCAGCCCCTCCTGCACGAAGGGGAGGGCCTGATCCGCCATCTCCACCAGGGTCCGGGCCCGGGTCTTGAGAAGCCGGACCAGCTCCGGATACCGGGATCCGTCGGGGTCCCAGGCTGCCACGTCCATCCCCCGGGCTTCCAGGTGCGGGCGCAGAAGCTCCCCCACCACCGCCGTGGGCGTCGAGGCGAGGTACTGCCCGTTCAGCCACTCCAGCTTGTCCGTGTCGAAGACTGCGCTCTTCTTCTGGACCCGGTCCATGGAGAAGGCATCCACCAGCTCGTCCCGGCTCATGACCTCCCGCTCGTCGCCGGGGTTCCAGCCCAGGAGCGCCAGGAAGTTCACCATGGCCTCGGGGAGGAAGCCCTGCCGGGCGTAGTCCTCCACGGCGGTGGCGCCGTGACGCTTGCTTAGGCGCTTGCCGTCGGGTCCCAGGATCATCGGCACGTGCCCGAAGACCGGGCCCGGGAGGCCGAGGGCCTCATAGAGGAGGATCTGCTTGGGGGTGTTCGACAAGTGGTCGTCCCCCCGGATGACGTGGGTGATCCCCTGCTCCGCGTCGTCGGACACCACGGCCAGGTTGTAGATGGGCGAACCATCGGCCCGGAGGATGACGAGGTCGTCGATGTCCTCGTTCTGGAAGCGCATCGCCCCGTGGACCAGGTCGTCCCACCCGGTACTCCCCTCGGGGACCCGGAGCCTGAGGGCATGGGCCTCCCCGGCCTCCGCCCGCCGTGCGGCCTCGGCCTCTCCCATCTCCCGGGCCTTCTCCCGGGCGATCACGCTGGGATGCCCCACCCCCCGGGCCTCCGCCAGGGCTCGGAGTTCCGCTGGATCCATGAAGTCCCGGTACGCCTTCCCCTCGACCAGGAGCCGCCGGGCCTGAGCCCGGTGCCGCTCGACGCCCTGGCTCTGGAAGAAGGGGCCCTCGTCCCAGTCCAGGCCGAGCCAGCGCATCCCGTCCAGGATCGCCCGGGTGTGCTCGTCGGAGGAGCGGGCCCGGTCGGTGTCCTCGACCCGCAGCACGAGCGTTCCGCCCGACTGGCGGGCCAGGAGCCAGTTGAACAAGGCCGTGCGGGCCCCACCCACGTGGAGATAGCCCGTGGGCGACGGGGGGAACCTGAGCCGCATCGTCATCCGTCCTCCGGCGTGTCGAGGCGCTGGACCAGAAGCGACCGGACGAGGGCTGGATCGGCCTTCCCGCCCGACCGGCGCATCACCTGCCCCATGAAGAGCCCGAGGAGGTTCCGGTTGCCCTCCCGGTAGGCCGCGACCTTATCGGCGAACTCCTCCAACACGCTGTCCACCATGGGCTTGATCTCGTCGGGATCATCCACTTTCTCGAGGCCGAGCTCGGCGATGAGTGCGTCGGGGTCGCCCCCGCCCCGCTCCGCCATCGCCTCGAGCACTGCCCGGGCACCCCGCCGGTTCAGGGTGTCGTCGGCGAGGCGCTCCAGGACGGTGCCCAGGGCGGCCCCTTCGAACCCGGGCCCCTCGTCGTCCTCCACGAACCGGACCACCTCGTTCACCACCCAGGCGGTGACGTCGGCGACCTTCCCGTGGACCTCCAGCGCCTCCTCGAAGAGCCGGGCCAGGGTGTGGGACCCGGTGAGGACGTCCGCGTCCAGCTCCGGGACCCCCAGCTCCTCCTGGTACCGCCGGAAGCGGGCGGCGAGCTCCGGATCGGCGGCTCGGACGGCGTTCCGGGCCTCGCTGACCTTCGGAGCGACGGCGGGCTGGTGCGTCCGGTCCGACCCCGTCGCCTCTCCTGCCTTGACCTCCCCCTCCACGTCGTCACCTGGACGGAGTCTGTCGGATGCCCG
>JARRPL010000443.1:0-3778 GCA_037382905.1 Gemmatimonadota bacterium
CTCATGGACCCAGAGTTCCGTGACCGGCCCGTGGAGCAGCATGAGCCGGCGAAGGCCGCAGCGGATCGACGCCGAGTCGACGGTTCCCCCGACGTTGGCTGGACGATGCCTCGACGCCCGAGACGTATCCTTCCCTGAGTCATCCCCTTCAACTCAGGGAGGTCACCATGAAGTACTTCCTGCTACCAGTAGCCCTGGCAGCTACGATGCTCGTTCTCTCCAGCTGCCAGGACGACTCGTCGTCGCCGCTGTCCCCCAGGGTGGAAATGGGAATGGCGGCGCCAGGCCTCTCCTACGATGTCCAGCCACTCCAGGTCGACCTGCCGGGTGCCCTATCCCCCCGCGCGTTCGGCGTCAATGCTCGGGGGGACGTGGTGGGGTGGTATGGGCTGAGCTCCACCGAAGGGACACTCTACAAGGGGTTCCTGTGGTCGGATGGCGAGTTCCACCCCATCCAGTTTCCGGGGGCCCTGCACAGCCCGGCCCGGGGAATCAACGAGCAGGGGGACATCGTCGGGTCCTGGAGTGGTCCGGGGCCGCCCAAGGGATTCCTGCTCCACCAGGGCGAATACACGTCCATCGAGGTTCCCGGGGCCGCGGCCTCTTATGCCACGGACATCAACTCCAATGGCGTCATCGTCGGCACCTGGAATGACGACGGCGGAGCCGGCCACGGGTTCCTCCTGGAGGATGGCGTAATCAACTCTTTCGACGTGGACGTGGAAGGAGCCACCACCACGTTTGCCTACGGAATCAACACCCAGGGGGACGTGGCCGGGTACTACCAGCACCCCGACCTGGGGTATGGGCCGTACATTCGCCTCGCGGACGGCACGTTCCTCACGGACTTCGACCCGCCGGAGCCGGATGCACGCTTCTTCTTCCTGGACATCAGCGCAACCGGAGCCATCGTCGGCGCCTACGAGTGGTGGGATCCCGACTGGGGAGGGGGACACGTTCGCTACACCAGTTTCGTCCGGGACAGGCACGGCACCTACACGAAACTGGAGACTTCCGCAGCCAGGTCCATGGAGGCCTACGCCATCAATTCTGCGGGAATGGTCGTAGGCTTCGGATGGTCCCCGTCGATCATCGCCTTCGTCGCCGCCCCGGAGAACCCAGCGGGACATTGACCAGGGCCGTTCATCCCCACTGAGCCACTGCCGGACCCGGAACCCCCCGCCCGCCAGGCGGGGGGTCTCCGCTTCATGGGATTCGAGCTCCATCACGCATTCTTGCGCTTCTCCTTCTGGCAGCGGCACCTTGAAAGGTGGCCCGATTCCGCATCCTCGTCATCCTCGCCGGGGTGTTGGCGCTCGGAGCCTTTTCCTTCGCCATTTCGTCCCTGGTGCGATACGGTGGGGCCGCTCGGTCCCTGGGCTGGACGGCTGCTCCGCAGGGCGACGTGTGGGTCGTCCATCTGGTCAGCCTGGACGGGGACACAGTGGTGGCCCACCGCGGCGCGGCCTACCTTGCGGATCTCGCGCCCATCGGCTCGACGTACACCCTTGGCGTGGAGCGGGATGGCCGGGATCTCGCGTACGTCCTGGCCGTCGACTCCGGCAAATCCGCACTCCCATCCCGTCTGGTCTTCCTCTTCATCAGTCTGGTCTGGTGCGGGGTGGGACTGTTCATCGGCTACGCCCGGCCCGACGACTCGTTGGCCCGTCTCGCTTTCGCCGCCGCCGTGGCCACGGGGATCGTGTACGTCCAGGCAGGCGTCGCTCCCGGGGCGCTCCCGCCGATCCTCTATCAGCCATTGCACATGGTCCTCGGGTACCACTTTTTCTATCGGTTTCCTGGCGGGGTCCGGCGGGGCCGCATCTCTCGCATCCTCCTCTGGGCCTTCTACGTCTGGGCCGGGCTCGCGTGCCTGATTCCGCAGCCCGTGAACTGGGTCTTCTTCACCTGGGGACCCGGCGGCGCCGCCGCATGGGCCGCGCGGCATTCGACGCTACTGCGCGTCAGGAGCCTGGCGGGCGGCTTCCTGACGGCGATCGTCGTCATCGCCTCGGTAGGACTGATCGCGTCGGCGTACCGCCGGCTCGACGATGCCGATAAGAGACGCCGCATCCGATGGGTGGCGTACGGATCGGTCGCCGGCCTGCTTCCCCTGCTGCTCTGGGCGGCCTTCGCCATCACGAAGCGGGTCGGCGGCCCGGGGCTTTCTCCCTCGTTCCATCGGGCCCACTTCGCAGTGAACCTGGCCACCAATGCCGGCACGGCTCTCATTCCCATAGCCGTGGCGTACGCCGTGGTCAAGCACCGCGTCTTCGACATCGCCGTGGTGGTGCGGCGGGGCCTTCAGTACATCCTGGCCAAACGCGCCCTCCAGATCCTCCTCGCCCTGCCGACCATCGCCCTGGTGAGTACCGCAGCCCTGCACCGGGACCTGACCATCGCCCAGCTCGTGAGCCAGAATCTCGGCTACCTGTGGCTGATCGCTGCCGCGGGCCTGTCACTCCGCTTTCGGCGGCCGATCCTTCGGTGGCTCGATCGTCGCTTCTTCCGCACCGAACTCGATCGGGAGCACGTCCTCATCGGCCTCCTGGCCGAGTTGGCCCAGCTCAAGAACCCGGAAGATATCCCCCTCCTGGTGAGCGAAAAGATCGAGTATGCGCTGCACCCGGAGGTGGTGCGATTCTGGTTCGAGGGCGAACCGGATCCCCCGCCCGAGCCCCTGTTGTCCAGGATCGTCCGGGAGGAGCCCGGACCGGACGCACCCGTCACCGAGGGAGATGACCTGCCCCCCGGCATCCACGCGGTGATTCCCATGCTGGATAGCGATGAGCGGTTGACCGGGGTGATGATGCTGGGCGAGAAACGCTCAGAGGAACCCTACACTCCCGACGACCTCTCCCTCCTGGGCGTCGTGGCGAAGCAGGCGTCGGTGGTACGGGAGAAACTCCTCCTCCGCGGCCGAGTCAGCGAGGAACGGCGCATCCGCACCGACGTCCTGGCCCACCTGGAGCCTCACCGCGTGAACCTGGTGAGAGAATGTCCGGCGTGCGGCGCCTGCTATGACTCCACGGCTGACCGCTGCAGGCGGGACGGGGAGGCCCTGTCCCTGTCTCTCCCGACGGCCCGCACCGTGGCCGGGCGCTACCGCCTGGACCTGCTCATCGGGAAGGGCGGCATGGGGGCCGTGTACGAGGCCTTCGACCTGCGGCTGAAGCGAACCGTCGCCATCAAGTTCCTGGTGGGCCGGCCATTCGGCCATGAACAGGCGATGCGCCGTTTCAGGCGAGAAGCCCGGACGCTGGCCCGCATCCAGCACCCGAACATCGTCGAGGTGTACGATTACGGGGATCTCGAAGGCCAGGGGGGGTATCTGGTGATGGAACGCATCCGGGGCGTCACGCTCCGGGAGGAAATCCAACACCTTGGCCCGCTTCTCGGCCCCGCGGCCGCGGATTGGTTCGGCCCCCTCCTCGACGGCGTGGCAGCGGCCCACGAGGCGGACATCATCCACCGGGACCTGAAGCCGGAGAACGTCGTTCGCATCCGCCCGGATCATGGACCCTCCGTGGTGAAGATCCTGGACTTCGGGGTGGCATAGGCGCGACCCGTGGATACGGCCAGCGACCACCTCACGGCAACGGGTACGGTCATGGGCACGCTGGGCTACATGTCACCAGTACAGCTCATGGGGAAGGACGTGGACCGCCGCAGCGCCCTCTTCGCGGTGGGGGTGATGATCGTGGAGGTCATTCCGGGCCGGTGGCCATTCAGAGGGGCCACGCCCGGGGAGATGCTGACCTCCATCATCATGGAACCC
>JARRPL010000444.1:0-3172 GCA_037382905.1 Gemmatimonadota bacterium
TGGTCCACGCTCCCCGTCGTCTCGGTGGACATGGGATCCAGGACGTCGGCCGACGCGGTGGAGGCGGCGGCGTCCGACTCCTGGGTCACCGCCGCCGAGGCCCGCGCCTTCTCCTGACGTTCCTCCTCCCAGAAGGACAATCCCAGGAGGATGGCGCCGCAGGTGATGGCGATATCGGCGACATTGAAGATGGGGAAGTGCCAGAAT
This sequence comes from Gemmatimonadota bacterium, assembly GCA_037382905.1. Lineage (GTDB taxonomy): Bacteria > Gemmatimonadota > Gemmatimonadetes > Longimicrobiales > Gaopeijiaceae > Gaopeijia. The sequence goes on from JARRPL010000444.1 coordinate 208, forward strand.
CCCAGATCCACCGGGCCGAAGAAGTCGACCACCCCCCGTGGATAGAAGATCCGGTCGTACAGATTCCCCAGCGCCCCCGCCATGATGAGAGCCAGGGAGACGTGACGCAGCCGATCGTCGGGGAGGGCCTGCCGGTAGAGGAGGCCGAGAAGGATGAGGGCCACGAAGGTGATGGGAATGAAGAGCCAGCGGGAATCCTCCCCTACGCCCAGTCCGAAGGCTGCCCCGGTGTTATAGGCCAGAGTGAGGGGCATTAGCCCCCCCAGGATCTCGCGGGGATTGCCGGGAAGCACCGCCTCGGCCCACCACTTGGTGAGCCGGTCCACCACCAGGACCAGGGGGACGATGCTCGCCGCTGCGATGAGCTTTGACCGCACCTTCCTCTCCCTGGGTTCCCTGTTTGGGTCAGTCGGACCTCGGCTGGAGGCGATAGACGCCCCCTTCGGATTCGTCGGTGAGAATATAGAGGAATCCGTCCGGTCCGTCCCGTACGTCCCGAACCCGGAGTCCCCAACCGTCGGCCATGACGGGTTCCCATCCCGTCGCCTCGAGTCCCTCCATCTCCACCCTCACCAGGGTCCGGGCCGCCAGCCCGCCCGTGAAGGCATCGCCCCGCCACTGGGGGAACGCCTGTCCCGAGTAGATGGCCAGCCCGGAGGGTGCGATGGAGGGCTCCCAATGGATCAGAGGCTGCTCCATCCCCGGTGCCTCGGTCTTGTCCGAGACCGGCGTACCATCGTAGTTGAGTCCGTGCGTGATGGCAGGCCAACCGTAGTTGGCTCCCGGATGGGCGATGTTGATCTCGTCGCCTCCCAGGGGACCGTGCTCAGACCAGAGCACATCGCCGGTCTCCGGGTGCACGGTGAGACCCTGGGGATTGCGAATCCCGTAGGCGAAGACCGAAGGCAGGGCCTCGGCGTCGCCCACGAACGGGTTGCTCTCAGGGATGGATCCGTCGTCCGCCAGACGGACGAGCGTGCCGTGATGATTTCCGGTTGACTGAGCCCTGAACGGCGACCGCCGGTCGCCGATAGAGACGTAGAGATACCCCTCTCGGTCGAACACCAGACGGGAACCGAAATGGGCGTCCATCTCCATCTCATGCACCTGGGCCGTGAAGATCACCTCGGTTCCCACCAGGGCATTCCCCTCGAGACGGCCCCGGGCCACCTCCGTGGTGCCGTTTCCCCCCTCGGTCCACGTGGCGTAGCTCAGGTACACCCACCGGTTGTTCTCGAAGTCCGGGTGCAGGGCGACGTCCAGCAACCCTCCCTGTCCGACGGCCCGAACCTCCGGGACTCCCTGGAGCGGCTCGGACAGCTGGCCCGCCTGAATGAGGCGGAGGCGCCCCTCCCGTTCCGTCACAAGCAGGCGCCCCTCCGGCAGGAAGGCCAGCCCCCACGGGTGTCGCAGACCCTCCATGATGGGAACGATCTCGAAATCGGCACCGTTATAGACCGCAGGGCCCAACGCCGGAATGGAATCGCCCGTCTGGGGGTCCGGGTCGAAGGGGATCACCGTGCCCGTGTTGTCCGAGCTACAGGCGCCGAGGACCAGAATAAGGCCGGCTGCCGCGGCCTTCGAGAACGATGGAATGCGTTCGGTGCGTGTCATGAAGAGCACGGGTGGATTGCCGAAAGGGTGATCGAGTCGGGACGGCTCTTCCGGGACAACGGACGAGCCACATCCATTTCAATTACCTGATAGCTCCACCGAAGATCCCCGATCGGAGAAGGGCGCTCTCGTCCGACGCTCCTCGGCTCAACTGATGACCGGTCGCCGCTCCGGTTTCGCCACCGGAGCGATCCCCGCCTCCTCCACGGCCTCGTTGAAGCGGTCGACACCGTCGCTCAGGAGCACGTCGAGGCGCATGCGCTGCGGGTACCAGCGCGCGTTGAGATCCCGGAGCACCTCCGACGCAGCGGAAGACGGACCGTCGTCGGCCCCGTCCACGGCGCCGTGGAGATAGATGTACTGAAGATTCAGGCGGCTGGGGGCGTTGAGAACGGTCTGGCCGTCGTAGGTCTCTCGTTGGACCAGAGAGTCCTCCACGAAGGTCAGGGAATCCCGAAGCGCCTCCCCCAGCTCCCGCACCCGCTCCACGCCCGGCCCGTCGGCGAAGTCGTCGGTCCGGTCCAGCACCGCATCCACCTGATCCGCTGATTCACACCCTGATGCATGGCGGTGATCTCGCTGGCGATCTCCTGAAGGATCCGGTCCTGAGCCACGAAATCGGCCTGGGGCGTGTCCAGCCGGGGATCCGCCCGGACCTCCAGGGGAACGGTCCGTTCGTCCCCTCCCACCGCCAGGCGGACCGTGTAGGTACCGGGCACGACCCGGCGGCCCGCCGTGGACCCCCAGATGTAGAGTCCCGGGACCTCCACCATGTCCGGGTGCCTGAGATTCCATACGTGGCGGTTCATCCCGGCGCTGACCGGCAACCGCTCGTCTCCGGCTTCGACGTCGGGGTCCGTGGAATAGCGCCGGATCCGCGTTCCCTCCCGGTCCAGGATCTCCAGCGTCACCGGCTCGTCGTCTCCCGGGGCTTCCGCCAGCCAGAAGTCGATGACGGCTCCGTCGGGCGGATTCTCGCCCACGGCCGTGCCCCGGCCACCGCCCCATCCGCCGGCCACCCGGTAGGCGTGCCGATTTCGGAAGAGGTGGATGTCCGCTTCCTGGGGGGCATCGGCCTGTTGGAGTACGCTGAGGTCGTCCAGGATCCAGAAACCCCGTCCCCCCGTGGACGCCACCAGGTCGTTCCGGTCGGGCTGGATCTGAAGGTCGGTGATGTAGGTGCGAGGGAGATCGAGCTGCAGCGACTGCCAGTTCCCGCCGTCGTCGAAGGAGACGTACACCCCCTGCTCGGTGCCGGCGTAGAGGAGTCCGCGACGTACCGGATCCTCTCGAACGACCCGGACGAAGTGCTCCGGCTCGAAACCGCGGCTGATCTCCGTCCAGCTCTCGC
>JARRPL010000444.1:3298-5344 GCA_037382905.1 Gemmatimonadota bacterium
AGGCCGTCCGGAGTCACCTGCCGCCAGGTGGCGCCACCATCCCGCGTCACGTGGACGAGACCGTCGTCGCTCCCGGCCCAGAGGACGTTCGCGTCGAGCGGTGACTCGGCGATCCACACGAGCGTCGCATAGATCTCCCCGCCGGCCCCCTCGTTGGTGATGGGCCCGCCCCCGTACCCCATCTTGTCGGGCTGAGCCCGGGTCAGGTCCGGACTCGCCTCCTCCCACGTCTTCCCTCGGTCCGTGCTCCGAAGCACCATCTGGGCGCCGTGATAGATGACGTCCGGATCGTGCTGGGACACGACCATGGGCGCACTCCAGTTGAAGCGGTACTTCATCTCGTCCGCCCGGAGGGCAATCGGAATCGCAGGATAGGCCTGGGCGTTCCGGGCGGCGCCGGTCCGATGGTCGTATTCACTGAGGATGCCCATGTAGCATCCGGAGTAGACGAATCGGGGATCATCCCGATCGAACGCCGGGACGGCGCTCTCACACCCCCCCACCGGGTACCAGTCCTTCCAGTCGATCCCCCCGGACGAAGCGCTGGCGATGGCCACCGTGCTGTTGTCCTGCTGACCCCCGTAGACGTGATACGGGAATCGATCGTCTGTGGCGACCCGGTAGAACTGCACCGTGGGCTGATTCTCCTGGGTCGACCAGGTGGCCCCGCCATTGAACGAGACGTTGGCACCCCCGTCGTTGGCGTTGATCATCACCCGGTTGTCGTCGGGGTGGATCCAGAGATCGTGATTGTCCCCATGGGGCGTGCGGACGTTGGTGAAGGTGCGACCCGCATCCACCGACTTCATCATGGGGGCGTTCAGCACGTACACCGTGTTCTCGTCCTGCGGGTCTGCGAAGACCTCGGTGTAGTACCAGGGCCGAGCCCGGAGCGTCCACAGGTCCGTCGCCAGCTGCCAGGTGGCGCCGGCGTCGTCGGAGCGGTAGAGCCCCCCGCCGGGATCCGCCTCGATCATGGCGAAGAGCCGGTCCGGGTCGGCGGGGGACACGTCGATGGCGGTCTTCCCCATCAGGTCGGGGAGCCCGTCGTTGATGGGCGTCCAGCTGTCGCCGCCGTCGGTGGATTTCCACAGGACGCTCCCCTCGCCGCCACTCCGAACCAGCCAGGGGTGGCGCACATGGTCCCAGAACGCGGCATAGAGGATCCGGGGGTTGGTGGGATCCATGGCCAGCTCCGAGGCCCCGGCAACGTCGCTGACGTAGAGCACCTTCTCCCACGTCTCACCACCGTCCACGGAGCGATAGACCCCCCGCTCCTCGCTCGCTCCGTACGCGGCGCCCTGCGCCGCCACGTACACCACGTCCGGATCCCGGGGGTGGACCCGGATCCGGGCGATGTGGCGGGTCGCCTCGAGACCCAGATGCGTCCAACTCCGTCCTGCATCGGTGGAGCGGTAGACGCCGTCGCCGTGAGACGTCATCACACCTCGCACGGCGTGCTCCCCCATCCCCACGTAGACCACGTTCGGATCCGAGGGAGCGACGGCGATGGCACCCACCGACGACGTCCCGAAGGCATCGTCGGAGACCTCGGTCCAGCTTCGTCCGGCGTCGGTCGTCTTGAAGACGCCGCTCCCGACCCCGCCGAAGTAGTAGGTCATGGGATCCCCGGGCACCCCTGTCGCCGCCACAGACCGGCCACCCCGGAAGGGCCCGATGCCCCGCCAGGAGAGGGCCTCGTAGACGGCGGGATCCACAGCCTGGGCATCGGCCTCCCGGGGAGAGCAGAGAGGGAGGAGCAGAGCGACGGCGAGGGCGGAGAGAATCGGACGCATCGTGTTCTTGACAGGCAGAAGGAGCGGAGACCGGGGATGATGCCGGACCGCTGCCACGGCGTCAATCGGCGTTCGGGCCCGCGGGACCCCGCAGCCGTCCCCGGGACTCGCGCGCCCGGGAGGAGCACCCGACATTGGGGGCCGAAGGGTCATCGCTCACCGCAGATTGAGGTCCTCGAAGCCATGAAGCGCCCCGTCCTCTCGTCGATGCTCGCAGCACTCCTCCTTACCGCCGTCCTGGCCGAACCCG
>JARRPL010000445.1:0-5406 GCA_037382905.1 Gemmatimonadota bacterium
GGTCGCTGTGCGACGCTCGGCTCGATCCCCAGCCGGGTCACTGTCGTTCCCCTGCCGGGGTTCTCACCCATGCCCCGTCCTGGGTGCACCTCCGGCGCTCCGCGTCCTCGGTGGCCTCGGTCGCTGTGCGACGCTCGGCTCGATCCCCAGCCGAGGCCTTCGCTACGACACCGCCCCCCGCTCCCGCGCAATCCACCGGTCGACCCGCTTCTCCAGGATCGAGAGGGGCAGGGCCCCGCCGCCGAGGATGGTGTCGTGGAAGCCGCGGATGTCGAAGTCGTCCCCCAGGGCGTCCTCCGCCTTCCGGCGCAGCTCCTGCATCTTCAGCATCCCGACCTTGTAGCTGGTCGCCTGCCCGGGCCACACGATGTAGCGGCGGACCTCGGAGCGGGCCCTGCCCTCGGTCACGGAGGAGTTCTCCGTGGCGTAGCGCACGGCCTCTTCCTCGCTCCAGCCCTTCCCGTGGATCCCCGTGTCCACAACGAGGCGGACGGCGCGCCAGATCTCGGAACTCAGGCGGCCGAAGTCCGAGTAGGGATCCCGGAAGGTCCCGGGCATCTCCTTGGCGAGCCACTCGGCGTAGAGGCCCCACCCCTCCACGTAGGCACCGAAGAAGGCCTGGGTCCGGAAGGTCGGGATGTCTTCGAGCTCCTGGGCGATCGCCAGCTGCATGTGGTGGCCCGGCAACCCCTCGTGATAGGCGATGGCCTCGAGGTCGGATTTGGGCATCGAAGTCATGTCCGAGAGGTGGGCGTAGTAGACCCCGGGCCGTGAGCCGTCGGGGGTGCTCGGAGCGTAGTGCTGCGCCGCCCCGGGCTGCTCGCGGAACGACTCGACCCGCTTCACCACCAGGCCGGCCCTGGGGAGGATGCCGAAGTAGTCGGGCAGGGCAGCCTCGATCCCCTCGATGGCGGCGGTGGCGTCGTCGAGGTAGGCCTGCCGGCCCTCGTCGGTGTCGGGGTAGTAGTAGGTGCGGTTGTCCTTGTCGTCCCGGAGCTCGGCGAAGAACTCCACGAGGCTTCCCTCGAAGCCGACCTGGTCCTTGATCGCCTCCATCTCGGCTCGGAGACGGGCCACCTCGGCGAGGCCGATCCGGTGGATCTCCTCCGCCGTGAGTTTGGTCGTCGTCCAGTTGGCGAGGCGCTCGTCGTAGTAGGCCTCCCCGTCCGGCAGCGCCCACGCGCCCCGGGCCTCTTCCGAGGCGTGGACGCGGTCCTCCTCCTGCCACGCGATCAGCTCCCGGTATGCCTCGTGCCACGGCCCCGTGAGTGCGGCTCGCACCTCCTCGGCAAAGGCCTGGGCACGCTCTTCGTCGATCCGGCCGTCTTCGAGGAGAGCCTCGATCTTCGCGTTGGCGTCGGCCCAGACCTCGTTGTCGTCGGGGCCGTCATCGAAGGGCACTCCGTGGATGACCTTCGTGGCCTCGTCGATCACGTAGTCGAAGGCGAAGGCGGGCGGCCGGATCCCCTTGTCGGCGGCCATCCGGGAACGCTCGATGAGCTGCCGGATCGCCCGGGCCGACTCCCCGATCCGGTTGACGTAGTTCTCCATGTCCTCGGGCCCGTCCACGCGGTGGAAGGCGATCAGGACCTGGGGGAGGAAGGTGTGGGGCGTCGCCGACATCTGATCGAAGACGTAGGCGTGGAGCGGATAGGCGTCGGCCGCTTCCGCCTTCTCCCACTGATAGACGAAGACGTCCCACGAGGTCTTCCCCTCGTCGGAGAGGAGGTCGTAGTCGAAGGAGGCCCGCATCTCGGCGACGCTGTTGCGCCGCCACTCGAGCTGCCGCCGGCCGGCGGCGAGAGACATGTCGTCGATCTCCCCCGATGGCATCCCCAGGATCGTCTGTTGGATGGGGCTGAAGGCCAGCTGCTCCTCCCACTTCTGGGCGAACCAGGCGTTCAGGCGGTCGGTCTCGGTGGGGCCGTCCCCGGGGACCTGGGCAACGCCTCCCGCTGCCGAGGCGAACGGAGCCAGGACCGTGAGGGCCAGGACGGGGAAGGGAGAAGCTGCGAACCACGAGCGTGTCACGTCTCGGACTCCGATCCGAAGCATCGTTGCGACGGCCGTGCACCGGATGATCTTCGGTGCCGCACGGGGCGACCCGGGCATCGGCCTGGAGAGACCGCAGCATAACAGCGCGCCGGATCACCGGCCAGCATGCGGGGGGCCTCGCCAGGGTCATGTCGGTTGCCGGCAGCGGTGCGGTCACCCCGGGTGTCGGGTCATCGAGCCCGGGTTCGGACCTTCGAGCCCGCCGCCGCGTATCTCCGGAACCGCGCTTCAGTCAGGGAGAAGGGGTCTGCGGAGACGCACGTCAACGGGGTCCGGGTCGAATTCGAACTCCACCTCGGGGCTCACGCCCTGGAGGGTCGGGAGGTCCGGACCGTGGAGGGGCGGGCCCGGGGCCGGGAGCTCCACCCGGTCCAGACGGCCTTCATCGCCGCCGACGGACTCGAGTGCGGATTCTGCACCCCGGGCTTCGTGGTGGAGGCGGTGGCCTTCTACGAGGCCTCGCGGATCCGGGGGCGGACGGATGAGCCGACGCGGGAGGAGGTCGCAGCGGCCTTGGCGGGCCACCTGTGTCGCGGCGCTGCCTATCCCGGGACCCTGGAGGCCGTGCGTCGGGCCTGCTCGGGGGAGTTCGACGGCGGCGGGGAGGTGCACGGACCTCGGGTGGAGGCGAGGGAGAAGGTCACCGGCGCGGCCCTGTACACGGTGGACATCCGGTTCGAGGGGCTGCTCCACGGCGTGATGATCCGGTCGACTCGGGCTCACGCTCGTGTCTCGGGGATCGAGCTCGGCGGGGTCCTGGTTGCGCCCGACGTCACTGCGGTCCGGCTTCTGGATCCTGCGGACCCGGTGGCACGCTACGTCGGACAGCCGTTGGCTGCGGTGGCCGCGTCCTCTCGGGGGGCTGCGGAGGAGGCGGCAGCCCGGGTGGCCGTGACCTACGACCCCCTCCCCGCGGTTCTGGACCTGGATGCCGCGCTCCGGGGAGACGTCACCGCCTACGAGGGGACTCCTCGCAACCCACCCAACTCGTCGGAAGGGCCCATCCCGCCGGGGCGGTGGAATGGCAACCAGCGGCGGGCCCGGGGCCGGGGAATGAAGGCGCCCGGGCTACACCCGGCCCTGTCGGCGTAGTTCCCGAAGCCTCTCGGCCCAGCGGGCCATCTCCTGGGGCGTTCCCAGGGAGACCCGGTTGTGCTGGAGCATGGGGGGAAAGGCCCGGCCCACGGCGATTCCCGCCTCCCGGAAGAGGCGCTGATAGGCCCCTACGTTCATGCCGATCTCGTGCATCACGAAGTTGGTGTGGGAGGGCAGGGCCTGGAAGCCGAGCTCCTCGAGCGTGTCCAGGACCAGCGTCCGGGAGGCCCGGTTCGTCTCCAGGGAGCGGGTCACGTGCTCCTGGTCGTCCAGCGAGGCGGCGGCGGCGGCGATGGCGATCTGGTTGGTATTGTTGTTGGCCATCCATGGAACGATCCGGGCCACCGTCTCGGGATGGGCGATCCCGTAGCCCATTCGCAGGCCCGCCATCCCGTAGATCTTCGAGAAGGTGCGGACCACCAGCAGGTTGGGATAATCCCGTGTCCAGCTCAGGAAGCTTGCGTGACCCGGCGCCTCCACGAGCTCGAAATAGGCTTCGTCGATGACGAAGAACACCTTCGGGTCCGCCTCCCGGATCCAGGCGGAGATCTCGTCGAGGGGCGTGAGGGTGCCCGTAGGGTTGTTCGGGTTGCAGAGATAGACGATCACCGGGCCCGGGGCCCGGGCGGCCTCGTCCCGCATGAGGGTCAGGTCGTGGGCGTACCGGGAGTCCAGGGCCTCGAAGGTGGGATCGGCGGTGACGATCCGGGCCCCGTCCCCGCAGAGCGCCTGGACCGCCATCTGGAGAACCTCGGTGGACCCGTTCCCCAGGAAGAGCTGATCGGGGATCACGCCCAGGTGCCGGGCCAGCTGCTTGTGAAAGGGTCTCGCCCAGTGATCGGTGTACCGGTTCGCCACGGTGAATGCGTCCCGGGCGGCCTCCCGCGCCCGGGGGCTGATGCCCAGCGGGTTCTCGTTGGCATTGAGGCGGAGAGGATCCTCCGCCGTGCCCGCTCCCCGCCAGGGGGCCAGAGGAATACCGGCGCCGGCGGCGGGACGGGGGAGGGTGGCGGCGGCACCGGCGAGAGCGCCGGCCCGGAGGAAGTTTCGTCGATCCATTCCCGGCTCCCGGTCTGGGCCGTCGCGACGCCCGGGATCGGCGCGTCGCGGCAGGCGTTCGCTCCGACCATAGGGCTCGGGCGGAGAAGGGGCCAGCCACGGGGACCGCCGAACGAGGGTGAGCCGGGGCTCAGCCCTCCGTGATCCAGACCCCGCCGGAGCAGTAGCGGAAGCCGGTGACGGGCTTTCCCTCCCGGGTGTCCAGCAGCACGTCGTGGACGAAGTCGATTCCCGGATCCAGCTCATAGTACGCCAGCCAGGCCTCCACCTCTCGGGGCGTGTACCGGCCCACCGTACGGCTCAGCACGGCGGTGCTGTCGGGGCCTGCCTGGAGCCATTGGCGATCCGGTGAGGGTCCGACGGGCTGGGGACATCGGGCCTCTCCGCCCCAGAAGATGCGGATCTCGCTGACTCCGTCCCGGGAACAGAGGATTGCCCAATCCTCCTGGTCCGGCGCGGCGAAGTGGCCCCGGACCACATTCTGACGGCCCCATTGGAGGGTGGGGACGAGGCAGCCATCCTCCTCCAGCGCCTCCCGGATCTCCTCCGGGACATCGTCCAGCGCCGAGGGCTGGGCGTAGCTCATGAGGATTCGCCGGCCGGCCCAGGCTTTCCCAGAGGGCTCCCCTTCCCGGACGCCCGGGAGCAGTCCGTCGGACCCGTCGGCGCTGGCCACCTCCGTCGCACCTCCCCGCCGGGACCCCACCGAAGCGGCGAAGAGCTCGGTGATCCCGATGCGGGTGTCGGCACCGCCACCCTCCAGGGAGACCGCGAAGTGACGCTCGCCGGCGCGCAGCACGCCCAGGGGTCGGGATGCGGGCCAGTCGGGTCCTCCACACTGGGTGGTGCCCCGCACCTGCTGATGCACCCGGTCGGGACGATCCGTTCTCACCCATCCCTCGAACACTTCCACATCGCAGGTGCGGGAGCCGGGACGGGAGGCCCTCACATACACCCAGTCGGACCCTTCCGGCCCGGGCATCCGATGGATGCCTGAAGTCCGGAAGGGGGTGGCGCCGTCCCAACCCTCTACGACGGTCGACAAGGCGGCGACGAGGGTACCGTGGAGGGGGTGGTCCTCCGGGATGGACTCTGCCGGGGTCACCGGAAGACCGGCAGGGAGGAGAATTCCCGTGGGCCGGGACAGGCGGGCCCCACCCGCCGTTCCGTCGCTGAGCAGCCCCCAGTCCGAGGACC
>JARRPL010000446.1:0-3744 GCA_037382905.1 Gemmatimonadota bacterium
GGCAAACCAGGCGGCGCTGGACTACGACCCCCGCATCACCATGGCCAGCGTCAACTACAACGACGAAGTGCGGGGGCGGGTCATCGCCAACAGCGAGGGCACCTACCTCAGCGACGAGCTCCCCCTCCTCTTCTTCATCGTGCAGACGCTGGGAGTAGGCAACGGCGTCCGTCACATGGGGCGGGAGCGCCTCTCCCGCCACAGCGGGTTCGAGATGTTCGACGAGGTGACGCCGGAGGAGGTGGCCCGCACCTGCGCCCGGGAGTCCATCGCCATGCTGGAGGCCAGGGACGCCCCCGCCGGACGCATGGACGTGGTGATGCAGAACGGGTGGGGAGGCGTGCTGGTGCACGAGGCGGTGGGCCACCCCCTGGAGGCTGACAACATCGCCCGGGAGATCGGGGCCTTCACCGGGAAGATGGGGCAGAAGGTGGCCAGCGACGTGTTCACCATGGTGGACGACGGGTCGATCCCCAACCTGCGGGGGACCACCAACTTCGATGACGAGGGCACCCAGCAGAAACGCAACGTCCTCATCGAGAAGGGCGTGCTAAGGGCCTACATGACCGACGTGCTGTCCGCCGAGCAGCTCGGGTTGGAGCGGACCGGGAACGGGCGCCGGGAGAGCTTCCGCTACATCCCCATTCCCCGCATGACCAACACCTTCATCGACCGGGGGGACTCCGACCCGGCGGACATCCTGGCCTCCACCCCCAGCGGCCTGTACGTGCAGAGCCTGAGCGGCGGGAGCGTCAACCCCGTGACCGGAGAGTTCAACTTCACCTGCCGGGAAGCCTACCTCATCGAGAACGGGCAGAAGACGATCCCGGTGAAGGGGGCCACCCTGGTGGGGAACTCCACTGAGGTCGTGTCCAACGTGGACGCCGTGGGCAACGATCTGGCCTTCGGCCCCGGGATCTGCGGGAAGGGGCAGTCGGCGGAGGTCTCCGTGGGGCAGCCCACGGTGAGGATCCGGGGGATCAACGTCGGCGGCAGCCGGGCCTGAAGACACAGCGCGCAACCGTCAGGGAGAACGAGCCATGCAGTACGAGAATCTTTCGCAGGAGCTGGTCGACCGGTGCCTGAGCCGGGGCGCGGATGCCGCTGAGGTCCTTCTGGCGACGAGCCGCCAGCTCAACATCGAAGTGCGCAACGGGCAGATGGAGACGGTGCAGGAGTCCTCTTCCCACGGGGCCGGCTTTCGGGTGTTCATGGAGGGGAAGATGGGCTTCGCCCACTCCAACGACCTGTCCGACGCCTCGCTGAACCAGGCCATCGCCGCAGCGGTGGAGTTCGCCGGCCGCATGACCCCGGACGAGAACAACGTCCTTCCCACCGACACGGGAGTGACCCCAGTGGAGGGGCTCTTCGATCCGGAGCTGGCCAACGTATCCATGGACACCAAGATCGACCTCGCCACCCGGGTCGAGGCCCTGGCCATGGCGGACAGCCGCATCACCAAGGGGCCCGCTGGGGAGAGGCGGAGGGGACGGTATACCTGGCGAACTCCAACGGGCTGGCCAAGAGCTATCCCTCCACCGGCTGCAGCTTCGGGGTGAGTGTGGTGGCGGAGAAGGGGGACCAGAAGTCCTCCGGGGGGGAGTATTGCTCCCGGCGCTTCTTCGCCGACCTGCTCACACCGGAGGAGGTGGCTCAGAAGGCGGCCCGGAACGCCTGGGAGATGCTGGACCCCCGCATGGTCCGCACTCAGCGGGCACCTGTGATCTTCGATCCCGACGTGGCCCGAGCGCTGTTGGGGGGGATCCTGGGGGCCATCAACGGAGAGCGCGTGCTCCAGGGAGCCAGCTTCCTGGCCGGGCGCGTCGGGGAGAAGGTCGCCACCGACCTCCTCACCATCGTGGACGACGGTACCCTGCCGAAGGGGTTGGCTTCGGCTCCCTTCGACGGGGAGGGGGTGCCGACCCAGCGCCGGGTGATCATCGACAAAGGTGTGCTTCAGGGGTTCATGTACAACACGGCAGTGGCCCACCGGGCCGGCACCGAGAGCACGGGGAACGCCAGCCGGGGCGGATACGCTTCCCTCCCGGGGATCGGGGCCCACGCCTTCTACGTGATGGCGGGGACCACGGACCCCGAGGCCATCGTGCGGGCGACCCCTAACGGCCTCTTCCTCAAGGGAGTGACGGGATACGGAATCGACCCCGTGAGCGGGAACTTCAGTGGCGGGGCCCAGGGGTTCTGGATCGAGAACGGGCGGCTGGCCTTTCCGGTGCGGGGACTCACCATCGCCGCCACCGCCGCCGACATGCTGAACGGCATCGACATGGTGGGCACGGACCTGGACCTGAATCGCGGCACCACCGCCCCCACCTTCCGCATCCGGGAGATGCAGATCGGGGGGATGTAGGGGCTCCGGCCTCCGGAGAACGCACAAGCCCCGCAAGGTTCCACGGCCTTGCGGGGCTCGGCTTTGTCGTGCTAGCGCCCGCCCCCGTACTCGGTGGCCGTGTGGGCGTCGGCTCCCTTCACGTACTCGTCGAACCAGCCCAGGAAGCGCGCCCACATGTCGAGCTTGTTCTCCATGGCGCGGGGCGTGTGCGACTCGTACGGATACTCGTACAGCACCGCCGTCTTCCCGAGGATGGTGAGGGCACTGATCATCCGCTCCGCCTGGATGGGGAAGGTGCCGGTGTTGTTATCGTCGGCGCCGTGGTACATGAGGAGCGGCGTGTCGATCTGGTCCGCCTTGAAGAAGGGCGACATCTCCAGGTAGGTCTGAGGCGCCTCCCAGATGCTCCGCCTCTCGGCCTGGAAGCCGTCGGGGGTGAGGGAGCGGTTGTAGGCGCCGTCGCCGGCGATGCCCGCCTTGAAGAAGGGCGCGTTGGCCAGAATGTTGGCCGTGGCGAAGGCGCCGTAGCTGTGGCCGCCGTGGCCGATGCGGTTGATGTCCACCAGACCCAGCTCGTCCACGGCCCGCACCGCGCCGTACATGCCGTCCACCAGGCTGGCCACGTACGTGTCGTTGTAGTTCTCGCCCACGATGGGGATGTCGGCGTACACCAGCGCGTACCCCTGGGTGAGCCAGATGTCGGACCAGCGCAGCCAGCTCATCTGCGTGAACGCGTTGTGGTTCCGCCCACGGATGGCAGCGCGCTCGTAGTCCTGGCCCTCGGTGTACTCCCGGGGATAATCCCAGAACATGGCGGGCACCGGCGCGTCCCCCTTCTTCCACCCCACGGGCATGGACACGCGTCCCTGCACCTTGAGGCCGTCACGGCGCGTGAACTCGAAGTCGATGCGCTCGGCGGCGGTGACTTCGGGGAAAGGATCCACGTTGTTCGTCAGGTTCGCGCCCCATCCCCCGTCCCGCGTCCAGAGGTACGAGTCGGGGAAGCGGTGCACCCCCTCACGGCTGGCCACCAGGCGGGTGAGGTCCGCGTCCAGCGCCACCAGGGCCTGGTCGAAGGAGTCCTTGGCGCCCTCGAAGACGCGAGTCGTCGCTCCGCCGGTCACGGCCACCTGGTCGATGAAGGGCGTGGGGCGGAAGTCGGCGGCATACCCGTCACCCTCCAGGTACGCGGAGGCGCCGTCGGAGGAAACCACGGCGTACTCCAGGCCGTTCCCCGTCTGCTGCGTGAGGAGCTCGCCCGGCAGCTCGGTGGGATCGTCGGTGGCGTTGAAGTCCACCACCACGTCCCGGGCCGGAGACGCGCCTCCCAGTGCCCAGTGCACCAGACCGCTCTGGCTGCCCCTGGTGACGGTGGCGAAGGCGTGGCGGCCCTC
>JARRPL010000447.1:0-2801 GCA_037382905.1 Gemmatimonadota bacterium
GCCTTTCCCGGCCGGGATTTCAGCGGGCGCGTCAGTGTCATCTCAGACCAGGTGGACGCGGAGCTCCGCACCATCCTGGTCAGGGTGGAGGTATCCAACCCCGAAGGTCTCCTCCGGCCCAACATGTACGTACAAGGCTTCGTCAGAGCCCGCTCACCTGACCAGGAGCGAATCATCCTCCCGGAGGACGCGGTCCAGCTGTTGGAGGGGAGGCACGTGGTTTTCGTTGCCCTTCCTCCCGAGCCGGGGGAAGACCATCTCCTCTTCCAGGAGAGGGAGGTGGTTCCCGGAGAGACTCTCACCGAGGGCCGAATCATCCGGGAGGGATTGGACGGAACGGAGCAGGTGGTGGTCAAGGGCGCCTTCACGCTCAAGGCGGAGATGACGAAGGGCGTGGGAGGGCATGAGCATGTTCATTGAGGAAGGATCCCGCAGAAGACTCCAAACGTACAGGCGGAGCCGGGCAGGCGCCGGCCAGGGAGGAAGAGCCCCGTGATCGCGGCCACCATTCGGGCACTGGTGAAACAACGCCTCCTGGTCATTGCCGTCACCCTCACCATCGCGCTCCTGGGTCTGGTGGCCTATCGGAACCTCACCATAGACGTGTTCCCGGATCCGTCGCCGGCGCTGGTTCAGATCTACACGGAGGCGGAGGGGCTGGCGCCCCAGGAAGTGGAACAGCTGGTGTCGGTCCCGGTGGAGGCGGCGATGTTCGGTCTGCCGAAGGTGGAGCGCATCCGCAGCACCTCCACCTATGGCCTTTCCCTGGTGAACGTGTACTTCGAGGAGGGCACGGACATCTACTGGGCTCGACAGGTCCTGGCCCCCCGACTGCACGAGATCCAGGCCGACCTGCCTCCCCAGGCCGGCGATCCTTTTCTGGGTCCCATCGCCACGGGCCTGGGTCTCGTCTACCTCTATTACCTGGAGGGAGAAGGCCAGACCACCCTGGAGCTCCGAACCCTCCAGGACTGGCTGGTGAAGTACGAGCTGAAGGCGGTGCCGGAGGTCTCTGAGGTCCTGAGCATCGGAGGGGACATCAAGCAGTATCAGATCCTCGTGGACCCCAACGCTCTGCTGAGCTATGACCTGACCCTCACCGAACTCATGGAGCGCATCCAGTCCTCCAACCGGAACGCCGCCGCCGGTTTCATCACGCGGGGACCGGAGGAATTCGTGGTACGGAGCATCGGTCTGGTGGAGGGAGTGGAGGACCTCCGAGAGATCGTGGTGGCGCACCGAGAGGGGACGCCGGTATACCTCTCGTCTGTGGCGAGGGTGGAGGCGCTTCCGGCCATCCGTCGGGGAGCGGCCACCGTGGATGGCCAGGGGGAGCGGGTAGTGGGGATGGTGCTGAAGCTCTTCGGCTCCAACACGGCGCGGGTCATCGACCGGCTGGAAGAACGCATCGAAGTCGTAAATGCCAGTCTTCCGGAAGGCGTAAGGATCGTCCCGTTCTACAACCAGGCCTCGCTGGTGAAGGCCTGCTTCAACACGGTAGCCTGGAACCTCGGCGTTGGGGTGATCCTGGTCATCGGCGTGCTCTTTCTCTTCATGGGCCACCTGCCGTCGGCCTTCCTCACGATGCTCACCCTTCCCTTCTCTGTCCTCTTCTCCTTCATCGTGATGGAGCGGGTGGGACTGGCGGCTGACCTCATGTCCTTCGGAGGCCTCGCCATCGGGATCGGTCTCATCGCGGACGCCGCCATCATCTATGTGGAGAACACCTACAGGCATCTCCAGGGGGGCATGGACCGTCTGGAAGCCCTGGTCAGGAGCGGGACGGAAGTGACCCGGCCCCTCTTCTTCGCCATCCTCATCATCATTCTGGTCTTCCTCCCCATCTTCACGCTTCGGGGCACCGAGGGCGTGATGTTCCGCCCCATGGGGTTTGCCGTCTCTGCCGCCCTCAGCGGCTCTCTCCTGTTCACCCTCTTCAGCATTCCGGCTCTGGGCTGGTTCGTCCTGAAGAAGCCCCCCGGAGGGAGGGGGGAAGACCCGGCGTTGATCCGCGTCCTCCGGACCCGATACCTGGTCTTCTTCGATTGGTGCAGGGACCGTCGGCGGGGTGTGTTCCTGGTCACCGGGGCCGCCCTTGCCTCGGGTCTGGCACTTCTCCCGTTCATGGGGCGGGAGTACATGCCCACGCTCAGGGAGGGAACGCTTCAGCTGGCCGTTTCCATGAACCCCAATGTCAGCCTGGCGAGCTCTGTAGCCATGGGGACCGAGATCGAGGGGAGACTCCTGGAGATGGAGGGGGTGGAAGGGGTCTTGACTCGCATCGGCCGGGGTGTGGCCGGTAGACACGGACTTTTCGTTAATGTCCTGCTGATCCTACGAGGTTCAGGAGGCCATCGCCCATCGGTTGGAGGACCTCCCGGGCATCAACATGAACCTCTCCCAGCCCATCGCCCACAATCTGGACGAGCTCCTCACCGGATCCAGGGCGCAGCTGGCGGTTCGGATCTACGGAGAGGATTTTCAGACGCTCCAGGATCTCTCCCACCAGATCGAGGAGGTGTTGGGGGGAGTGGACGGGGCGGTGGACGTGCAAACCGAGCGATTCTCGGGGCAGAACAACTTGGTCATCCACCTGGACCGGGACGCGCTGGCCCGCCTCGGGATGGACGTGGAGAGCGTTCAGGAAACCGTGGAGGCCGCCATCGGGGGGGTCGTGGTCGGTCAGGTGTACGAGGGGCGGCGTCGGTTCGACATCTTCCTCCGATTCCTTCCCGAGTTTCGACGAGACCTGGAGCGGATACACAATCTCCTCATCCCCCTTCCGGGCGGGGGCCGTATTC
>JARRPL010000448.1:0-2322 GCA_037382905.1 Gemmatimonadota bacterium
CTTCGGTGGCGCCTTTGAGGTGGCGCATGTGGATCTGGCAGGCCGTGGTCAGGTTGAGGGGCCCGTGGGGCACGCCGTTGATCATCATGCCACAGGTGCCGCAGATCCCTTCGCGGCAATCGTGGTCGAAGGCGATGGGCTCCTTCCCCTGACTGACGAGGTCTTCGTTCACCGCATCGAGCATCTCCAGGAAGGACATGTGCTCGCTGATGCCCTTGGCCGGAAGGGTCTCGAAGCGTCCCTTGTCCTTGGGGCTGTCCTGCCGCCAAACGTGAAGTGTGAGATCCATTATTTATAGCTCCTCGTGGAGAGGGCCACGTTCTCGAAGACGAGATCTTCCTTGTGAAGCGTCGGTTCCTCCCCTACCCCCTTGTACTCCCAGACCGACACAAAAGCGAAGTTCTCGTCGTCCCTCTTCGCCTCTCCCTCCGCATCCACGTGTTCTTCCCTGTAATGGGCTCCGCAGGACTCGTCCCGGGCCAGGGCATCGTAGGCCATGAGCTCGGCAAACTCCATGAAGTCCGCCACTCTTCCGGCCTTCTCCAGGGATTGGTTGAAGGATTCACCCTTCCCCAGGACCCGCACATCCTTCCAATACTCCTCCCGGAGAGCCCCGATCTCTTTGATGGCCAGCCTGAGGCCATCGGCGTTTCTCGCCATGCCCACCTTGTCCCACATGATCTTCCCAAGGCGTTGGTGGAAGTGGTCCACACTCTTGTTTCCGCCCACTGCCAGGAGCTTGTCCACCTTCCCCTTCACCGCGGCCTCGGCGTCCTTGAAGGCGGGATGATCCGTGGAGGTGTCTCCCGGCTTCACCCTCGCCAGCCAGTCACCGATAGTGAGTGGAAGGATGAAATACCCCTCCGCCAACCCCTGCATGAGGGCGCTGGCCCCCAGCCTGTTGGCGCCGTGATCGCTGAAGTTGGCGTCCCCTGCGGCGAAGAGCCCGGGCACGGTGGTCTGGAGATTGTAGTCCACCCAGAGGCCACCCATGGTGTAGTGGGGGGCTGGGTAGATGCGCATAGGCGCCTTGTACGGGTCCTCGCCTGTGATCTTCTCGTACATGGCGAAGAGGTTTCCGTAGCGTTCCCGGATGGCACTTTCACCCAACCGGTTGATCGCGTCCTTGAAATCCAGGTACACCCCATTCTTCATCTCCCCGACACCATGACCCGAATCCACCATCTCCTTGGCACGCCGCGAAGAAATGTCGCGAGGGCTCAGGTTCCCGAACGAGGGATAGAAGCGCTCGAGATAGTAGTCCCGCTCAGCCTCGGGAATCTGCCCTGCGGGTCGGTCGTCCCCTGCCTTGGCCGGCACCCAAATGCGTCCATCGTTCCGGAGCGACTCACTCATGAGGGTGAGCTTGGACTGTCCCTCCCCCGCCGGCGGAATGCAGGTGGGGTGGATCTGGGCAAAGGAGACGTTGGCGAACCCCGCACCTTTCCTGTGGGCTCTCCATGCCGCTGTGACGTTGCATCCCTTGGCGTTGGTGGAGAGATAGAAGACGTTGGAGTAACCTCCGGTGGCCAGGACCACGGCATCGGCCACATCTGAGAAGACCCGGCCGCTCACCAGGTCCCTGATGACGACACCCTTGGCCACACCATCGACAACCACCACCTCCATCATCTCATGCCGGGAGAAGACCTTCACGTTCCCGGCATGGACCTGCTTCTGCAGCGCTTGATAACAACCCAGCAGGAGTTGCTGCCCCGTCTGCCCCCGGGCATAAAAGGTCCTGGAGACCTGTGCGCCGCCGAAGGAGCGGTTTGCCAGAAGGCCACCGTACTCCCGGGCGAACGGAACCCCCTGGGCCACGGCCTGGTCGATGATGTTCATGCTCACTTCAGCCAGCCGATACGTATTGGACTCCCGGGACCGGAAGTCTCCGCCCTTGATGGTGTCGTAGAAAAGGCGGAAAACGCTGTCCCCATCGTGCTGGTAATTCTTGGCGGCGTTGATGCCGCCCTGGGCGGCGATGGAGTGGGCCCGCCGAGCCGAGTCGTTGTAGGTATAGACACGGACGTTGTATCCCAACTCCCCCATGGTGGCCGCCGCCCCTGCTCCGGCCAGCCCAGACCCTACCACAATGACGTTGTATTTCCGCTTGTTGGCAGGGTTCACCAGCTTCATGTCGAACTGGTGGTTCGTCCAGTGTTGATCGATGGGGCCGGATGGGATCTTTGCGTTGAGTTCCATGGTTCTACTCCCCCCCGTCCGTGTCTGGCGCCTCCACGGCGGCGATGCCGTGGGCAGGTGCTCCTGAGCTCTCCAGAGCCAACGACCTGGTCTTCACTCCCACCGGGACACTCATGAACC
>JARRPL010000449.1:0-3285 GCA_037382905.1 Gemmatimonadota bacterium
TGGTGAAAGAGAGCGGGAAGATCACACGACCCTCCGATGGGAAGGAGGTGAGGAGTATCGCCTTCCTCCAGGGCCTCTCCAGGACGGGCAAGGAGGATCACTCCTACTGCTCCTCCATCTGCACCATGAACACGCTGAAACAGGCCCTTTACCTCAGGGAGACCGGAGACGACACCAAGGCCTACGTCTTCTACGACTTCATGCTTACGCCGGGGCTGTATGAGGACTTCTACCGGAGGGCCCAAGAGGAGGAAGGAGTCTTCCTCACGCGAGGCGAGGTGACCGAGGTCAGCCAGAACGGTGCCGGCCTCACCGTCACGGCCAAGGACACGATGTTGGGCGAGGACGTCCAGGTGAACGTGGACCTGGTGGTCCTGGCGGCGGGGATGGTTCCCAACGCCGCCGACGGGGAAGCCATCCGGGCTCTGGAGGACGCGAAGCACAATGCGGAGCACGGGGACTCGGAGGCGAAGAAGCACGCCGCGGCCGAGACCATCGAGCTCCTGGGCCACCACGAAGGCACCGAGATCCTGAACCTGCAGTACCGCCAGGGTCCGGATCTTCCGGTCCTGGAGTACGGGTTCCCGGACTCCCACTTCATCTGCTTCCCATACGAGAGCCGCCGGACGGGGATCTATCCCACGGGAGCCGCCCGCCAACCCACCGATGGCCAGGAAAGCAGGGAGGATGCCACCGGTGCGGCTCTCAAGGCCATCCAGTGCGTAGAGATGACCTCCCGAGGAGAGGCCGTCCACCCGCGGGCGGGGGACAAATCCTATCCCGACTTCATGATGTCCCGCTGCACCAAGTGCAAGCGGTGCACCGAGGAATGTCCCTTCGGGGTCCTGAACGAGGACACGGTGGGAACGCCTCTCCTCCAGGCCACACGCTGTCGCCGGTGCGGTATCTGCATGGGGGCCTGTCCGGAGCGGATCATCTCCTTCAACGACTACTCGGTGGAAATCGTCGGCAACATGATCAAGGCGGTGAACGTCCCGGAAGAGTGGGACGAGAAGCCCAGGATTCTGGTGCTGGCGTGCGAGAACGACGCGTTCCCTGCTCTGGACCTCCTGGGGCAGAACGGGCTGAAGGGAAACCCCTGGGTCCGGGTCATTCCCGTCCGGTGTCTGGGATCCACCAACTTCGTCTGGATCACGCAGGCCATGTCTGCGGGATTCGACGGTGTGATTCTCCTGGGCTGCAAATACGGAGACGATTACCAGTGCCACTTCGTCAAGGGGAGTGAGCTGGCCTCCGTCCGGGAGAAAAATGTTCGAGAGAAGCTCGAACAGATGGCGATGGACACGGAGAGGGTGGAGCTCCATCAGCTCCAGATCGACGAGTACGAGAAGCTACCGGGGATCTTCGAGAAGTTCACGGAGCTCATCGACGAGATCGGCTACAACCCGTTCAAGGGAATGTGATGGGGTGGTGATTGAGATTGGCCATTAACTCACGGTAGTAGCTGGAGGAGCTACGCCTATGGAGACTGCCGAGGTCACTGCAACGGCCGAACCCGGGGTTCCGGAGCAGGAGAGCCCCCAGGACGTACGCACCCGGACCGACGGGAGGAAGCCCGTACTCATCGAGCCGGATCTGGAGTTCATCCGGGTCATGGGCCGCACCGGCGGAGATTCCCTCAAGATGTGCTTCCAGTGCGGGACCTGCTCCGCCACCTGCCCCCTGGCGCCGGACGATCACCCCTTTCCAAGGAAAGAGATGGCGTGGGCCGTGTGGGGCATGAAGGACCGACTGATGGCCGACCCCGATGTCTGGCTCTGCCATCACTGCAACGACTGCTCCACCAACTGCCCCCGGGGTGCCAGACCTGGAGATGTCCTGGGGGCGGTGCGGCAACAGGCGATCATCCACTACGCCTTGCCCCGATTCCTGGCCAGGTGGGTGGGGAACCCGAGGTACATACCGCTCCTCCTGGCCATCCCGGCCGTCCTCCTTTGGCTGGCCATTTCCTTCCGGGACCGGATCGGCGGCGCCCTGGGGTTCCACGTCCCCACGGAGGACGAGATCGTCTTCTCCTTCACCCCCCTCCTTCCTCATTGGCTCCTGGACAGCTTCTTCGGCCTCTTCGGGGCTTTCGCTCTCCTGGCGGCGGTGGTGGGGATCTGGCGTTTCGCTCGGGCCTTGAAACGCTCGGAGGCCTGGGGTGAGGACCCGAAGCCGGTCAAGGGAGTGGGCGCCAGTATCGCCACCGTCGAGGCGAAGATCCTCACGCACTACAACTTCACCTTTTGCGAGACCGATCACCGGCGCTCCATCTCCCACTTCGGCGTCTTCTTCGGTTTCCTGGCCCTTCTCCCACTTCGGCGTCTTCTTCGGTTTCGTGGCCCTGACCCTGGTCACTCTCTGGATCATCACGGGTCCCGTGAATCCCCTCATTCGGGGGGACTTCATCTACCCGTTCAGCCTGTTCAGCCCGTGGAAGATCCTGGCCAACCTGGGAGGGTTGGCCATTCTCGCCGGCCTCCTGATGATGATCTGGGACCGACTCTACTTCGGCCATCTGGCCGGGACCAGCTCCTACTTCGATTGGTTTCTGGTCTGGACCTTCTTTCTGGTGGTGGCCAGCGGGTTCGTCACCGAATTCCTTCACTATCTCCGGATGACACCGCACCGTCAGGTGGCGTACTTCGGCCACCTGGTGCTGGTTTTCGGCCTCCTGATCTATTTGCCCTACTCTAAGCTGGCTCACCTCCTCTATCGCACGACGGCCATGGTCTTCGCGGAGCGGTACGGCCGCATCGTCGGGGAACCGGCCAAGAAGGGAGGAGCAAACCGATGAAGCTCAGCACCGCACTGAATCGAGAAAACCGGGGTGTGGCAGCCACCGTCCTGGTGATCCTCATCCTCCTGCCCCTGGCTGCGAGCATCGTCGGCTTCGTCGTCCGGGGTGGCAGGGACGTTCCGGAGGTCTTCCTGGAGAAGGCCGATCCCAGATGGGAGGCCTGCGTCCGGGAGACCGAATACATGCGTTTCTACCACATGGACTTCCTGAAGGAGATCCGCGAGGACGTGGTCCGGAGCGGGGTGAAGGGTGGGGTGACGCTGGCGGGGTGTGGGGACTGCCACCGGAATCGGGACCAGTTCTGCGACCGGTGTCATCAGGCCGCCAGCGTGAACCTGGACTGCTTCGGTTGCCATTTCTACCCGGAAACGGATGCCGAGCGCATCTCCGCCGGAATGTGAGGTGGGTCATGGATAGACGGGACTTCATAAAACGAGGCGGTACGATCCTGGCCGGGGCTTCCGGCGCCCTCAGTCTCCCGG
>JARRPL010000450.1:0-2312 GCA_037382905.1 Gemmatimonadota bacterium
CCGGTCCCTGAAGTACTCTGCCAAGGTCCTGCCGGCGAAGGGAGCGATCCACTGAAGTCCCGGGGGGCTCGCGGCGGCGGCCACCACGAAGATGCACCGGTCGGGTGCGCCCTGGGCCTCGATGGCGGCAATGGCCCTCCGGACGCTGGAGGTCTTCTGGCCGATGGCCACGTAGACGCAGACGACGTCGGTGTGCCGTTGATTGATGATGGTGTCCACCGCCAAGGTGGTCCGTCCGGTGGTCCGGTCCCCGATGATGAGCTCCCGCTGTCCCCGACCCAGGGGGAACAGGGTGTCCACCACCAGGAGTCCCGTCTGCATGGGCTGGGTCACCAGGTCCCGCTCCAGGATGGCGGGAGCCGGTCGCTCGATGGGGACGTGATCCACCGCGTCGATGGGCCCCGCCCCGTCCACCGGACGCCCGAGGGGATCCACCGTACGGCCCAGGAAGCCCTCCCCCACCGGGACGCGCACCACGTCTCCGGTCCGATGGACCAGGTCCCCGGCCTCGATCTCCCCGGGATCCAGCACGACGCAGCCGATCCGATCCCGGTCCAGCACCCGGGCGTATCCGAATCCACCCTTCTCGAACCGAAGGAGCTCGTCGAGCCGCGCGCCGGGGAGCCCCGTCACCATGGCCACGCCGTCGCCTACCGTCTCCACGCGACCGATCTCGGCAGCGTCGGGACCCACCGGGGCGTCCTGCAGCCGGGTGCGCGCCCGGGCCAGCCAGGCCTCCGCTCCGTGGTCAGGCGAGCTCGACATCGTCCAGCTCCCGCCGGATCCGCTCCAGCGTCGCCCGCCAGCTGTTCCGCACGACGAAGGACGGCCCGGAGACCTCGAATCCGGCGATGAGGTCGGAATCCGTCTCGAAGTCCACCGCCCAGCCGGGCCCCAGGGCGTCCTGGATCCGCCCGCTGCAGGCCGCCTGGCCGGCCGGGTCCAGAGGCGCGGCGCTCGTGACCGTCACCCGGCCCTCGCCGCCCGGGTCCCGGGACCGCTCCGGCAGCTCCGAGAGCTCCGTCACGATCCCGTCGAGGAATCCGGCCTGAACCTCGTCCGGCGCCGGGGCGGACAGCAGCTTGCCGGCAATGTCCACCGCGAGGTGGGACGCCGTCTCCCTCCAGGACTCGGCCTCCGCCGCCCGCTCCCGCTCTGCCTCCGCCATGGCGTCCTGCCGGATCTCCTCGGCCTGCTTCCGGGCCCGGGTCAGCAGGTCGGAGGCGGTATCCCTGGCCTCGTCCCGGGCGTCGGCCAGGAGCTTGTCCCGCTCCGCCTCGAAACCGCTCCGGATCCGGGCGACCTCGGCCCGCTCCGCCTCCACGGTGCGGGCCGCCTCCCGTGCCTCGGCGAGGGTCCGGCTGACCCGATCCCGTCGCCGATCGATCATGGAGGCCACGGGCTTCCAGAAGAAGTGGGCCATCAGCCACACCAGGATGGCGACGTTGAGGAACTGGATCCCCAGAGTCCACCAGTCCGGAGACACGGGCTACCCCACCAGGGGGTTGGCGAAGAGGAGGAGGAGGGCCACGACCAGGCAGTAGATGGCCATGGTCTCGATCATCGCCAGCCCCACGAAGAGGGTCCTGGAGATGGTGTTGGCCGACTCCGGCTGACGGGCGATGGCGTCCATGGCAGCAGCCACGGCGCGTCCCTCGGCCAGGGCGGGCCCGATGGCGCCGAAGGAGACGGCCACCACCGCACCGACGATGCTCATCAGTTCGAGCCAGTTCATCCGTCCACTCCTTCCTCGTCCTCCGTCCGGTGGTCGCCACCCACGGCGTCGGCCACGAAGACGAGGGCGAGGATGCTGAAGATGTAGGCCTGGATGGCCCCCGTGAGGAGGTCCAATGCCATGAGAGGGATCGGCACGATGAGCCGAACCAGCGACGCCACAACCCCGATCAGGACCACGCCGCTCATGACGTTTCCGAAGAGGCGCACCAGCATGGAGAAGCTGCGGGTGAGGGTCTCCAGGAAGTTCAGGGGGACCATGAAGACGCTGGGCGAGGCGAAGTGCCGGAAGTAGCCGGCGACCCCGGCGGCCCGGACCCCGAAGACCACCACGGCGATGAAGACGAAGAGCGCAAGTGCGGCGTCGGTCTCGATCCGCGCCGTGGGGGGCTCGACGCCGGGGACCAGGGTGGACCAGTTGGCCAGGAGGATGAAGGCGAAGAGCGTGCCGGTGAAGGCGCGATACGGTGCGGGATCCGCTCGGACCACCTCTCTTACCTGGGCGTCCACCGCTGCCACCAGCATCTCCAGGCTGGTATCGGTGAGCGCCGTCACCGAGGCGGTGTGCGGCGTGGATT
>JARRPL010000451.1:0-2308 GCA_037382905.1 Gemmatimonadota bacterium
CTCATGAGGGAGAACACGAGTCCTCCAACTCCCACGAGAATGGGCGATTTGGCCAGGGTCTCGAGGAGGGAATAGGCCCGGAAGAGGGCCACGCTCTCCACCACGGCCGAAGCCAGGGCAGAGAAGAGGGACCCCAGGAGAGCCGAGGCCTTCCAGGAAACGTAGGTGGTGAAGTTCCCAACGGTCAGCAGAGGGTGGGAAAAGACCAGGAAGAGCAGGGCGGACATCGTGATGGTGGGAGCCGAGGCGACACCCCCCGCGATGGCCCACCCGCGGCGGGTACGGGGGAGGAACCCCCGTGCCCATCCTACCACGCGCCTTCCCGCCTCAACCCACAGCGCAGGGACAGGCGCCGGAACCCGCACTCGGGCCATGACCCGTTCCGCGAATCCCGCCGCCGGCGCGAATCGTCCGAGGGCGGCCACGGATCCAAAGAGTCGCTCCCAGCCCTTCAGCTCGCTGCGGCAGACACCGCAGGCGGCGACGTGGCCCGCCGCCCCGGCGGACTGCCTCCCGGAGAGAGCTCCGTCCAGGTAGTCCTGCAGGCCCTCGGCCGGGAGGTGCCCTGAAAGCGGCGCCTTCCCCTCCTTGGCCCCCAGCCACCCGACCAGCCGCTCACGGAGCGGTCGCCGAACCGTGACCCGGGCCAACACCTGCCGCGAGAGGACCGGGCTCGGAGTGAGCTCCGGGAGGGACCCGAGCTCGGAGAAGAGAAGGCTCCACGCCTCCAGCTCGCCCCTGCAGTCAGGGCAAGCAGACAGGTGCTCCCGGACCAGGGCCTCCTCCCGGGGAGTCAGCCCTTTGTCCAGGAACTCCTGGATCTTCTCGGAGGTCAGATGCCTCAGATCATGCTCTCTCGCCACCGTATTCCACTCCTCTGGCTTGGCTGTTGTCCACTACGGGATTCCCTACTCCGGAGTTTCGGTTTTCCACAAAAGTCGACAGGCGCCCAGAGGGTGCCAATCAACTCACTTCGGCCAGAAGCCCTTTCAGTTCGCCACGGGCCCGGTGTAGATAGGTCTTCACCGTGCCCAGGGGAAGTTCCATGATCTCCGCGATTTCATCATACGTGTATCCCTCGACGTGCCTCAAGAGGACGGCGGTGCGGTACTCCGGTCGGAGCATGCCGATGGCCTCCTCAATCTGGCCTCCCAGCTCCCTGGCTTCCACGTACCGGTCCGGGGCCTCCTCGTGGGACTCCACCACCAGGCGCGTCTGGGCCTCCTCTTCCGATGTCCGGGCGTGGGGGGAGCCGTCAATGGAGACCGTGTCCAGCTTTCGCTTTCGAAGGTGGTCGATAGTGTGGTTGTTGGCGATCTTGAAGATCCAGCTGCTGAACTTGAACCGGGGTTTGTAGCTGTCGATGGCATTGAACGCCCGGATGAAGGCCTCTTGAGCCAGGTCTTCCGCCAGGGTCCGGTCACGAACCATGCGATAGACGAGCGAGAACACCGGCCTCTCGTACCGGCTCAGGAGCTCCCGGAACGCCATTTCCCGGCCCTTTGCCGCCAGCCTGGCGAGCTCCTTGTCTTCAAGTTGGGCGTAGTCCACCGGGAACCGATTCTCTCTCTCGTCCGGACAGGGATCTCGGGCTTTGGGCCTCCGGGGCCAAGACAAACCTACAGCATTGGAACCGAAAGGGTTTCGCGGGTACCGTTGTCCCTGTTCCGTTCGCCAGGTCGGGGACCGGGGTCATTCCCTTCCATTGAAGATAGAGTACAGAACCGAGAGGAGCATGGCGACATCGGAGGAAGCCCGTCCCTCCTCGGGCAGGGATCTGGAGAAACAGGTGAGAGGGATCTTCTCGGAGATCGCTCCTCGCTACGATCTCCTCAATCATGTCCTCAGCCTGAACGTGGACAGGCGGTGGAGGCGCAAAGCCGTGGACGACCTGGAGTGGGAGGCCGCTCCCGACGGGCTCTTTCTCGATGCCTGTGCAGGTACCTACGACCTGAGCCTGGAGCTGGCCGGCCGTCGGGGGTTCCGTGGTCGTGTGATCGCGTCTGACTTCGCGATCCCCATGTTGGCCCAGGGCATGGGGAAGCTCAGAGGGCGGGCGGTGGTTCCGGTGTGCGGAGACACCCTTCGGCTCCCTTTCACCGACGGAGTCTTCCAGGGTGCCATGGTGGCCTTCGGAGTTCGCAATCTCTCCGATATTCCCCAGGGCTTCAGGGAGCTTGCCCGGGTGCTGAAGCCGGGTGGAAGGCTGACGGTGCTGGAGTTCACCGAGCCTCCGAACCCCATCCTTCGTCGCCTCTATCTCTTCTACTTCAGGAGGATCCTGCCGGTGGTGGGACGGATTCTCTCT
>JARRPL010000452.1:0-2303 GCA_037382905.1 Gemmatimonadota bacterium
GGCGTGTCCACTCCAGGGGCTCCGGGGTGGACCATGGGCCCATCGGGAATCCGGTGGTAGCTCTGGTAGAGACGTCCAAGGAGCAGCGCCTGCGCCCGGTGTGTGACCGGATCGTCGTGCTGCTCACCGAAGAAGACCACCTCCACGGTATCCGCGGCGTCCACCACGTCGTCCAGGGAGGCGGGGCTCCCGTCGCCCCGGAAGACCACGAAGTCCACGCCCTCCTCCAGCGGGGCGGGCGGCGACTCCACCTCTTCTTCCGGAAGGGGGTGGGGCGGCGTCCCGTCGGCGGCGGGTCCCGCGGGGGGAACGGGTCGGGGCGCACCGGCGGCGGCACACCCCGCGAGGGCCAGACTGAGGGCAAGAATGATGAATTTCATGTCGTAAGGTAGGACGAGGCGTGCCTCCGTCCAGCAGGAAGACGCCCAGGGTGGACGGAACGACCGGAAAGGGGCGTGACCCGGGGCGGATCGGGACCGTCAACCGGCCTGGCGGGTGGCGGATCCGAGGCTTCGATCCCGAGCCGCGGCGGCTCTTCGAGCCTTGTCCCTCCCCCGCCACCACACCCGAAGCCCCAGGAGGACCGCCAGGACCCCCCCGGCGATGATGGGGCCCTGGAAGTCGGCCTTCTGCTTCCAGACGTAATGGAGGAGGGCGAGCCCCGACGCCGGATAGATCAGCGCGTGCAACCGCACCCAGTTCCGACCCATCCGACGAATCCATCCCCGGGTGGAGGTGAAGGCCAGCGGCACCAACAGGAGGAAGGCCCCGGTGCCGGCGATGATGAAGGGCCGCTCGGTGACGTCCTCCAGAATGAAGGACCAGGCGAAGAACTGGTCGAGCCAGAGGTAGATGCCCACGTGAACCAGGGCGTAGGTGAAGGCCCAGAGGCCCACCAGCCGCCGAACCTTCTGCAGGTCGTTCCACCCCGTCAGACGGCGGAGCGGTGTGACCGCCAGCGACGCGAAGAGGAGGACCAGGGTGCTCAGGCCCGACCAGAGGAGGAGCTCCTCGATGGGATTCACCCCGAACCGGTCCCCGAAGAACCAGCGCTGCACGAAGCGGCCGGCGGGAATCAGGGCGGCAAGCCAGACGCCGACCTTCAGGAGCCGGACACGGGAGCGGTGATCCATGGATCGGAGTGGTGGGGGCGGTGAGCTAACGGACGAGCCGGGAAGCCCGGGCCCGCCGGATCACGACACCATCCCCTTCGCGCCCTCTAGTACCAGCGCTCCAGATCCATGCCCGCGTACAGCGGCGCGACCTGGTCGGAGTATCCGTTGAACATGAGGGTGGGCCGCCGCTGGAACTCCCCGATGCGCCGCTCCCGGGCCTGGCTCCAACGCGGGTGGTCCACATTGGGATTCACGTTCGCGTAGAAGCCGTACTCCCGGGGGTTGGCCAGCGACCACGAGGTGGGAGGCATCTCCTCGGTGAAGGTGATCTTCACCACCGACTTGATGCTCTTGAATCCGTACTTCCAGGGCACCACGAGGCGAAGCGGGGCACCATTCTGATTCGGCAGATCCTCTCCGTAGAGGCCGGTGGCCAGGAAGGCCAGCTCGTTGGCCGCCTCGTCGATCCGGAGTCCCTCCACGTAGGGCCAATCCAGGACCGCACGGTTCTGGCCCGGCATCTCCGACGGCCGGTAGACCGTCTCGAAGGCCACGAAACGGGCGTTGGCCGTGGGCTCCACCCGGGTCAGGAGATTCCTCAGCGGCGCCCCACGCCAGGGGATGACCATGGACCAGGCCTCTACGCAGCGGAGCCGATAGATCCGGTCCTCCACGTCGTCGGGCCGGACCACATCCTCCACGGAGTAGACACCGGGCTTGTGGACCTCCCCCCCGATCTCGACGGTCCAGGGCTCGGGCTCGAACTGCCCCGAGTTCTCCGCCGGATCCTCCTTGGAGGTACCGAACTCGTAGAAGTTGTTGTAGGTGGTGATCTCCTGGTACTCGTTCAACTCCCCCCGGATCTCGTCGCCGAAGGCCACGGGCCCCACCTCCGGGTCCTGGGCCCGGGCAAGACGGCCCCGAACAGCTGCGCTCACAGCGTCGGGGCCCAGAGCCGCCGCCGCAGCCGCAGCACCGGCCGCCCCCATGAACTGGCGTCGATTCAGCCACGTATCGTAGGAGGTGACCTGGGACTCCGGGATGTGCCAGGAGGGCTTCTTCTTGAAGAACATGATGAGGCTACGGGGAATCATTCGCCGGCGACGTTTCCGCCGGGTGGCTCGTGGGCGCTGGAATGTACTGACCCGAAGAGGCGGTCGGCTTGTTCCCTCGGGGCGTCCTGCGACC
>JARRPL010000453.1:0-2295 GCA_037382905.1 Gemmatimonadota bacterium
GGCTGCCCAGGATAGACCACGAGCTCCGTCGGGACGCCGCGGCGCCGCAGGGCCTGGTAGAGTTGCTCCGAGTTCTGGATCGGCACGTTCCAGTCCTTCTCGCCCCCCATGATCAGGGTGGGCGTGGTCACGTGCTCCACCCGGTTGAAGGGCGAGATCCGCTCCCACGCCTCCCGGTTGTCCCCCTCCCACGGGAGGCCGAGCTCCGCCTCCCACTGTCGCTGATAGTGGTCGTGGCCGTAGTTGGCGATGTACAGCACCTCGCTGGCGCCGGTGATGGCCCCCCGGAACCGATCGGTCCGGGTGATGACGTAGTTGGTGAGAATCCCGCCGTACGACCAGCCGCCCACTCCCATGCGATCCGGGTCCACGAGACCCTCGTCGATGAGGTGATCCACCCCCGCCATGACGTCGGTGAGGTCCGGGTTCCCCCAGTCCGCCCACAGCACGGCCGAGAAGTCCTGACCATAGCCGGAAGATCCTCGTGGATTCGGGCTCAGGACGACGTAACCGTTCGCGGCGAAGAGGTGCGCCTCGAAGTTGAAGGAGTGGGAATACTGGGACACGGGTCCTCCGTGGAGCCGGAGCAGAAGCGGATAGCGACGCCCGGGCTCGTAATCCGGCGGGAGATGGACGAAGCCCTCGACCTCGACCCCCGGCGCGCTCTCCCAACGCTCCTCGCGGACCTCACCCAGCTCCAGGAGGGCCAGGACGGAGTCGTTCACCGCGGTGAGCCGTTCCAGCTCCGCGGCCCCGTCGTCCTGGGATGGCTGGACTCTGAAGAGGTCCCCCGGCAGGTCCGTCCGGGCCACCCGCACGACAGCGGTCCCGTCCCGCGCCACGGTCAGCCCTCGGACGCTCTGCGGACCCGACACGACCCAACGGAGCGTGCCGTCGTCGGGGCGATAGGCGGCGATGTGGTTCATGGCCGAGCGCTCCACACCGAACCAGATCTCTCCGTCCCGGGTGAAGTGCGGCGTCGACACGTTCCGGTCGAGATCCGCCGTCAACACCCGGGTCGCCCCTCCCCCCTCGGCCGGAGACAGGGCCAGGTGACGTGTGGCATACCAGATCAGCTCCGGTTCCGT
The DNA here is from genome assembly GCA_037382905.1 of Gemmatimonadota bacterium. GTDB lineage: Bacteria > Gemmatimonadota > Gemmatimonadetes > Longimicrobiales > Gaopeijiaceae > Gaopeijia. The sequence continues at coordinate 1,089 of JARRPL010000453.1, forward strand.
GACGGTGGTGTGGGCAATCCAGCGTCCGTCGGGGCTCCATGCGGGGGAACCGTCGGATCCGGGACGGGTGGTGACCCGGACCGGGTTCTCCACCGGCTCCGTCGCGTCGGCGGCCACGACCCAGATGTCGGAATCGTCATTCGTATCTGGATCAGCGGTACGGTTGGACACGAAGGCCAGCCGGGTGCCGTCGGGTGACCACACGGGCCCGCCCTCGTCCCAGCGGCCCCCGGTGAGCTGTCGGAGTTCCCGGGTCTCCAACTCCAGGACGTAGAGGTGGCTCCGGCGCTCGCCGGTCAGATATCCGGCCCGGTCCCGCTTGAACTGGAGCCGGTCCATCACCCAGGGCTCGGCACGGTCCGAGGTCCACGTACTGTCCTTCTCCTCCGGGTCCCGGATCACGAGAGCGAGGCGTCCACCGTCGGGAGACCACGCGTAGTCCGAGACCCCCTGCGCCACCTCCGTCAGGGCCCGAGCCTCGCCGCCGCGGCGATCCAGGACCCAGACCTGGCTCTCGGCGTCCTCCCCCCAGGAGGCGAGGAAGGAGAGGTAGCGACCGTCGGGACTCCACGCCGGCGAGCCGGCGGACTCCCCGCCCCGGGTCATGGGGATCGGCTCTCCCTCTCCGGAGGTCGGCACCATCCAGATGCGCGTCTCCGCCGTCTCCTTCTCGGGATTCTCGGAGCGGAGCGTATACGCCACCCAGTCCCCCTCCGGCGAGAGGACCGGGGTCCCCACCGTCTTCAGCGCGAACTGGTCGTCGATGGCGATTCGACGTGGGGTTGCCGGGGCCTGTGCCCCCGCCGGCCGCGGGCCGGGAGGAAGCGGGGCCGCACCGAGGACGAGGGGAACCGCCACCACCAGCCCGGCCGACCAGGAGCGGATTCGCCGGGGGGACCCTGCCGACCCGTGCCCCCGTCCACGCCGTGAGGCGGGTCCGCCAGCGACCTCGGGGAGGGGCGGTGTGACGCATCGACTGCAGGCCATGGGGTCGTGCTCCTGCTCGAGGGTGGATGGCACCGACGATATCGGCTCGGGTCCGCCGGCGATACCGGAGGACCCACCGGGTCGCGACCCGCCGGAAGCGACGGGGGCGGGGCGGAGACCCGCACCCCCCGCCCCGCCCCACCGCCTGCCCGGGTCGGGATCACCGGCCCGGGTCCCACCGTCCTCTTTCGCCCATCCACCGCCCCGGCTTGCCTTTCCC
>JARRPL010000454.1:0-4247 GCA_037382905.1 Gemmatimonadota bacterium
CAAAGGTTACCAGGATGGACCGGGACAACGTTCGCATCACGTTCTCACTCCTTGTCATCTGCGGTACTCCCACCCCTCGTCGATCCCGGGGGCCTGGTCGGACTGGGCGACTCTCCACCCGGTGGCGTACATCCAGCGGGTGAAGCGCAGGAGCTTGTCGAAGTCCAGGGCTTCGGACTCGTCCCTGGGGGTGTGGTAATCTGCGTGGAGGAGGCTGGTGTAGAAGAGGGCCGGGATCCCGGCCTGGGCGTAGGGCGCGTGGTCGGAGCGGAAGTAGAAGCCCTCCGGGTGATCCGGCTGGTCCCACAAGGTGTCCAGAGCGAACCCGGCCACGTCGTCGTTGGCGGCCAGCGCCATCTCCACGAGGGCCGTGGAGTTCCGGTGAGGCGGTAGCATTCCCAGGATGGCTGCCGAGTCCGGAGCGTTCCGGGCGATCATGTCGGCGTTCAGTACCGCCACGATGGATGCCGGCGGCACGGTGGGGTGGGCGGCGTACCACCGGGAGCCCACCAGACCTTTTTCCTCGGCTCCATGCCACACGAAGAGGGCGCCTCTCCGCCCCGGATGATCCACGAAAGCCCGCCCGATGGCCAGGAGGGCGGCACAGGCCGAGACGTTGTCATCGGCCCCGTTGTAGATGGAGTCGCCGTCCACGGGAAAACGAACCCCGTCGTGGTCGTGATGGGCGCTGAAAAGGACGTACTCTTCCCCCACTGTGGGGTCGGTTCCAGGCACGGCGGCCACGACGTTGGCTGACGGGAAGACGAAGCTCTCCGTGGAGATGAGCGCGTGCAGCCTCTGGCCCCGGGAGACCTCCGGCAGCCGATTGGCTCGAACCCAGATCACCGGGGGCTGGTGGGAGACTGGACGTCCGGCGGTGGGATCATCCGCCCGGATCTGTCCTCTCATCTGCCAGCGTGCGGTGAGGTCGAACGCGGCATCGGCGATGCTGTCGGAGACCAGAACCACGGCCGAGGCGCCCTGCTCCAGGAGAGCCCGGGAGCGCTCCCGGACCGTCGACATGGAGTAGCGCCATTCCCACAACCGCACACCAGGGGCCGGTGGCCGAGACGGGGCGACCACCAGGGCCGCCACCGGCCGGCCCTGGATCCGGGACCGGTCGACCTCCGAGGCCGGCGTCTCTCCCACCCACACCATCGCCCCATCCACGGCCACGTCCACCGGGGACAGCACGATGGCGTCCTGCCAGACCTCGTACCGCTGTCCCCCCATCTCGATGACGCTGCCGTCCGACACCCGAGTTCGCCGGAGAGGGAAGAACTGGAAGTAGGAACCGTCCTCGCCGGCGGGTTCCAGCCCCACCTCCCGGGCCATCTCCGCGACCCATGCGGCGGCACGCAATTCGTCCAGGGTCCCCGCTTCCCTGCCCAGGAACTCGTCGTCGGCCAGGGCGAAGACATCCGTCTTCAGGTCGTCCACGGTGATGGAATCCAGACCGGGCCCTCCCACGGGCCCGGAGCATCCATGGACAATGATCAACAGCGGAGGCAGCAGGGTCGTCGTCGAGAGGAACGGGGCGTTGAACCACCGGTGTTTTGGCATGACCGATCTCCCCCAGGCAGGGCCGACTCGTCGGATCAGGGACGGCTGGAGAAGCTAGAGAACGGGGAAAGCCCCCGCCAGGATCGGGTCGAGGTCGTCACCCGGCCGCGGATCAGGGATCGGACAACGCATCGAGGGCTGTTTCGACCGCGGGCCCAGCCGTGATCACGCTCTCCAGCAGTGCACCTTGGCGGGCCCCGTAGACCTATTCAAAGCGCAGGGCTTCCATGGGATCGGTCATGGCGGCCCTCCGGGCGGGAAGGTAGGTAGCGGCCAGGGCCACCAGGACCAGAGCCGCCACCGCGCCGGTAAAGGTAACCGGATCGGTCGGTGATACCTGGAAAAGAAGGGACGCCATGACCCGCGTCAGGGCCAGGGCCGTCACCACTCCGATGCCGATGCCAAGGCCGGCGAGCCTGGCGCCCTGGCCCAGAACCATTCGCTCCACTTGCTCTCCCTTGGCTCCCAGGGCCATCCGAATGCCCAACTCCCGGGTTCGCTGGGTCACGACGTAGGAAAGGACGCCATAGACTCCCACGGTTCCCAGGACCAGAGCCACAAGGGAGGCGATGGCCAGGAGCATGAGCGTGAACGAGGTCCGGGCCATGGATTTCTTTACCAGCGCATCCATGGTCTGGATGCCGGCGATGGGGAGGTTCGGGTCCAGGCTCCAGATAGCCTGGCGAACAGCCGGGACGAGGGAGGGTGCGGACATCCTCCACCACGCCCACGATCGTCTGCCAGGGACTATCGGATCCGGCCGTCTCTACTCCGAGATCGACACTCTGGGTCAGGTGCTTTCCGATGGCTCCCCCATCCGGCCAGTACTTTTCCGCCAAGGCCCGGGACACGACCACTGCGCCCGTGCGGTCCTGGGCATCGGCGGGTTCAAGGAACCGACCCTCCAGAAGACCGATGCCGAGGGTGGAGAAGAACCCGGCGGTCACCTGGGTGGTTTCGATCACGTCGGGCACCTGGTCGGGTTGGACCGGAAAATCCTCGAACCAGGTTCCGCTTCGATCCGCCCTGCCACTGAGTGGGATGCTTGCGGCAGCCCCCACCGACTCCACTCCCGACAGGCCGGAGAGGCGTTCGTGCAGTTGGGTGTGGAACTGGACTCTGCTCTCGTCGTCGGAGTACGTCTGGTAGGGGAGGGTCAACCGGAGAGTCAAGACCCCGTCTGGCTGGAACCCCGGGTCCACATTTCGAAGGGCCTGGAAACTCCTCAGCATGAGGCCGGAACCCACCAGCAGGATCAACGCCAGCGCCATCTGGGAGACCACGAGTACGTTCCTGGCCCGATGCCTCTCACGGCCCACGCTGCCGCCCCTTCCGCCCTCCTTCAAGCCGGCCACGATCTCCGGGGCACGGAATTTCACCACGGGGAAGAGACCAAAGAGGGTCCCCGCCAGGAGACTGATTCCGGTTGTGAAGGCGACCGCCCACAGGTCCAGCCGGATCTGGTCCAGACGCGGAAGGCCTTCGGGACCGAGGGCCACGAGCGCTCGTGTGGCGGCCCAAGCTAGAGTCAGCCCGACCAATCCTCCAAGCATGCCGAGGGCCATGCTCTCCGTTAGAAAGAACCGGGCCAGGTCCCCGCGAGATGCACCCATCGCAGACCGAACCGCTACCTCTCGATGCTGCCCATCGGCCCGAACCAGGAAGAGGTTGGCCACGTTCGCGCAGGCGATGAGCAACACCAGCCCCACGGCGGCCAGGGAAATCCATAGCGCCCGTGAGACCTCCCCGGTGACCTCCTCCTTGAGCTGGGTGACCAAGGGCGCGAACTGAATCTGCTCCAGCATCGACAGGCTGATGGCGCCGGAAAACCGCTCCGGAATGAGACGGATCATTCGATCCATATCCGTCCTGGCGGCCTCTTTGGTGATTCCGGCGGAGAGTCGAGCGACTCCCCTGTAGTTGAAGCTACCCTCGTCGGGCTCGGTCCGGTCGAACCGCGCCGGAAGGTAGAGCTCGGCCTTCTCCTCCCCTGGAATCGCAAAGCCCCGGGGCAACACGCCGATGATGTCTCTGGTCTCGCCGTTCACCTGAAGGGTCCTATCCAGGACCGACGGGTCTCCGCCGAACCGGCGTTGCCAAAGGCCATAGGAGAGGATGGCCACCGGGGGCGCCCCCGGAGTGTCGTCCTCCTCGGTGGTAAGTCGTCCCATTGTCGGCACCACGCCGAATACGTCGAACACCTCGTGCGTGGCGGTGACCGACGTGACCCGCTCCGGTTCCTCACCCCCGGTCACGTTCTCCGCCCCGTCCCTGAACACACCGAACGCGTCGAAGACCCGGTTCTCGTCCCGGTAGATGAAATACGTGGCTTCCGAGTTGGGTACCTCGGCCATGTTCATGCCGGGCGCCGTATGCTGGATGGTGTACAGACGGTCTTGGTCGGGAAAAGGGAGGGGCCGAAGGAGAACCGAGTTCACGACTGTGAAGATGCTGGCGTTGGCTCCAATGCCCAGGGCAAGCGTCAGGACCGAGAGCCCCGTGAAGCCAGGACTCCGGAGAAGCCTCCGAGCCAGGTGTCGCATTTCCACGGCGATGGTTTTCATTGGGCGCCTCGGGAATGTCGTTGGTGTCGGAAGCCGGCGGCCCGCCATACCTCGGGACCGAGTCCCGCGTATTCCCGTGAATCGACGGGCTCGGGATGGAGCTGGCCCGATGCCTCCAGG
>JARRPL010000455.1:0-2129 GCA_037382905.1 Gemmatimonadota bacterium
CAGGAGGAGGAGAAACACCAGGGAGGTGGCCCTCACCATGGCCCGCCCCTCCCAGGCCGCACCCCACGCCGAAGGGGAGTGCAGTGAGCCCGAACCGACCTCATGGCACCTCCTGGATCTGGCCCGCCACCCTGGTGGGCCGCTTGGGAGCGCTACTGGTGGCCCTGATCGTCGTCGCCACCGGTGTCGCATCCCTACTGGATTATCGTCAGGACCGGCTTCTCGCAATGGAGCGGGCCCGACGGGAGCTCCAGGCGCAGGTGGACCTGGTGGCGGAGCGGCTCCGGCGGGAGATCCACGACCGGCACCGATCGGTGGATCTGTGGCCGGAGCTCGAGGCGGCTCAGGAGCTGGCCGTGGACGACCTGGATCGGCGGCTGTCTGCATCACTCCTCCAACTGGCGACGTCGTTCGGGACGGGGGACATGGCGCTGGGAATCGGCCCCGAAGGCACTGTTCTGGCTGCCTCCGATGCTTCCTTCATCGGGATGGAGCTGGCCGGGAGCGCCTATCTCCTCCGGCTGGAGAGCGTGGCCCCGCCCTCTGGAGAGATGACGGGCCTGCCTCTGGGCCCATCGGCGGTGACGGTGTTCCTTCTCCCCGACGGCCGGGACGAGGGGCTGCCTGCCAATGGCGCCCCGGAGGATGGCCGCGAGACCTTGTCCTTCTCTCACCGCGTCACGGGCCGGGCCGACGCCCGCCCCCTCGGCTGGATCGTCCTCCTCACCCCCTGGCGGGAGCTGGTGGAATCGCTGGCGGGGGACCTCCGGTGGGGTCTCGCCATCCAGGCCCGCGAGCGGTCCTGGTACATGGGGGACTCCGTCCAGGGGCTCGAAGGACCCGGGGTCACGGCTACACAGACGCTGGGGGGAGAGAGGATCACCCTCGGCGACCTCCGACGTCTCACCCACACAGCCACCGCCATGGACCCGGACCATCCGGGCTCCTTCCAGGATATCTCCGGAGCCGCTCCCCAGGAGGTTCGGGTGCTGGCCTCGGCCCTCTCGGGAATGGTGGACCGCCTGGAGAGATCCAGGAAGGAGCTCGCCCAGCGGGAGAGCCTGGCGGCGGTGGGGGTCCTGGCTGCCGGTCTGGCCCACGAGATCCGAACTCCCCTCTCCGTCCTCAAGGCCTCCGCAGAGATGCTGGAACGCTTCGGGACCGCCAGCGAGCGGGAGCAGGAGCTCATCACCTTCGTCCAGGAGGAGGTGGCCCGGCTGGCCCGCCTGGTGGACGATCTTCTTCTCTTTGCACGCCCGCGCCCCCCGGAGCTGGCGGCCGTGGAGCTGGAAGAAGTGTTGAGGCGGACGGTGCGTTCGCTTGAAGGGGAGGCCGCGGAGAAGCAGATCTCCCTGGATACCGATCCAGTCCCGGTGCGGGTCCGGGCGGACGCCGAGCAGCTGTACCAGGTGGGGCTCAACCTGCTGGGGAACGCAATCTCCATCTCCGACCCCGGGACCCGGGTCCGGCTCTCCACTCGATGCGAGGAGGGGATGGGTTGGCTCACCGTAGAGGACACCGGACCAGGCATCGCCCCGGAGGTTCTGGAGAGGATCTGGGACCCCCTCTTCACCACCCGGAGCTCCGGAACCGGGCTGGGCCTGGCGGTGGTCAAGCGGATCGTACAGGAACACGGCGGTTTGATCCGGGTGGAGAGTAAGGTCGGAGAGGGCGCCCGCTTCACAGTGGGCATACCCACCCTGGCGGAGGACGGGAAGAACCAGACAGGGAACAGGACATGAGCCCAGGGCGGACCGAGGGGCCGGACGCCGGTGCGACGGTCGGCGACGACGACGAGAAGGGGACCGCTGACGCCGCAGTGCGGACCGCCGCGGACACGGTCCTGGTGGTGGACGACGAAGCGCGCATCAGGCGCCTCCTGGAGATGGCCCTGGGCGACGGAGGCTACCGGGTCCTTGCCGCCGGGTCTGCCGAAGAGGCGGAGCTGCTGCTGGAGAAGGAGGCGGTGGACCTGGTTCTCACCGACCTGGCCCTTCCCGGGAGGTCGGGGTTGGAGCTTCTCTCCCACCTCCGCTCGCAGGGAAGCGAGACCCCCGTCATTCTCATCACCGCCTTCGGCACGGTGGAAAGCGCCGTGGAGGCGATGAAGCTCGGGGCCTTCGACTACG
>JARRPL010000455.1:2178-4438 GCA_037382905.1 Gemmatimonadota bacterium
GAAGCCCTGGTGGCCCGGGCTCTCCAGCTCCGGCGGACCGAATGGGAGAACACGTATCTCAAGGAGATCAGCGGAGCCTCCTTCGAGGGAATCACCGCCCGAAGCCCCGCCATGATGGCCGTCATCCGCACCATCGAGCGTGTGGCCCCCACCCCCAGCACTGTCCTCATCACCGGTGAGACGGGAGTGGGGAAGGAGCTGGTGGCCCGGGCTCTCCACGCACGCTCCCCCAGGAAGGACCAGCTCTTCGTTCCCCTGAACTGTGCCGCCATTCCTTCTGAGCTCCTGGAGGCGGAGCTCTTCGGGGTGACCAGGGGAGCGTTCACGGGAGCCTCCCAGGACCGCCCCGGCACGTTCGAGCTGGCCCACGGCGGGACCCTCTTCCTGGACGAAATCGGGGACATGCCCCATCCCATGCAGGCCAAACTCCTGCGGGTGTTGCAGGAAGGGTCGGTGGAGAGGCTCGGCGCCAACCGGGTCCGACGGGTGGACGTCCGGGTGGTGTCCGCCACGCACCGGAACCTCGAGGCCATGGTGGAGGCCGGCGGATTCCGCAAGGACCTCTTCTATCGGCTGAATGTGGTGCCGATCCATGTGCCTCCTCTCCGGGAGCGGACGGAAGACATCCGTCCCATCGCGACGGCCCTGGTGGAATCGCACCGTCGCCGCCTGGGGCGCGAGCTCAGCCTGTCGGAATCCCTCCTTCGGCGGCTGGAGAGTCACCCCTGGCCCGGGAACGTCCGGGAGCTGAACAACATCCTGGAGCGAGCCGTTCTCCTGGCGGACTCGGAGGTTCTGAAGGAAGTGGATCTGCCTTCCCCCGGCGCTGCTCCCCGGGGTCCCGGGGACCGCCGGCCGGAGACCCTGAAGGTCGCCGTGGATCGGGCCGAGAGAGAGGCGATCCTCACGGCCCTCGAGTGGACCAGGAACAACAAGACCCGGGCCGCGGAGCTGCTGGGAGTGAGCGTCAGGACGCTCTGGTACAAGATCCGGGGCCTCGGCCTGGCGAATCAGACCGAGCCCGAATCGCGGCGGGGATCCCACCCGGGGTAGCCGGCGGGCCTCCTCACCCCACCGTCGCCACCGCCGCCTCCCACCCGGCAGGATCCTCGTCCTGGAGGTAGATCCGGCTCTTGTCGACGAACACCTGCCCGGCCTCCACCCGAACCGCGTAACGATCCATCCCACGGGTGGCCCGGCCGGACACGTACTCCCCGCTGGGATCGTACTTCGATCCGTGCTTCGTGCAACGGAACTGCTGGTCCTTCTCCCTCCACTTCAGCATGGACCGCTGGTGGGGACAGGAGAGGGCGAAGGCGAAGACCGCCCCGGCGTCCTTCACGAGAATGAGCTCGTTCCCCCGGTCTACGGACACGCCGTCCTCACCGGGAACGGGGTAGGTCACCTGATCCTCCGAGCCCGTGACTCCGGCACCATCCAGCCAGCGCACGGGCCGGGCCCCGAGCTTCCCGGGAAGTCCCATGCCCAGGCCCAGGACCACCGCTCCCGTGGCACATTGTTGGAGGAACTCTCGCCGACAGAGAGGGGTCTCCTGGACCTGGGAAACCAGCTTCATGGACATGGACATGGGTCACGCCTCCAGAGGCAGAAGGACACCGAGAAGGAGCACCACGCCCCAGAGGACCACGCTTCTCCCCGCCGCCCACCTCAACCGCTTCCACGCGGCATTGTCCTCCGGGTTTTTCGCCAGGCCCTTCTCCGCCTTCTGGACGGTCAGGCCGTTCACCAGGAGCACGGCCACCAGCCCCATCTTGAGCCAGAAGAACCAGGACGGGAGGAAGGTTTCGACGTCCGCCAGAAGAAGCGCCACACCGGATACCAGCACGATCCCCAGCGCCCACAGGACCGGCGTGTGGACGGCCCCCAGCTCGCTGATGTGCTCCCGACGAATCGCCGCGGGTCTTCCCGAGACCCGGAAGGTGCTTCGGTCACTCGCCAGGGCGAACCCTCCCGCTACCACAACCCCCCCGATGTGCAGGAAGGTCACCAGGCCCTGCAGGAGGGTCGAACCCCCGTACAAATCGGCCCAGGGCTGGGTCAGAGAGGCCAGTATCTCCATCATTCGTATCTACCTTCCTTCTTTTCGCTTCTTATTCTTCTATCATCGGCTCCCCCGGGGCGGAGCTCGAACCGCCCCTGGCGAAGCCCGCATCATGGCATGGCCCAGGTTCCGGGGTCAGTCCCTCCGGAAGGGCCATGTCATGGTCATGTACCCGGTGAAAGCCAGCCCCATGGAGGT
>JARRPL010000456.1:0-2256 GCA_037382905.1 Gemmatimonadota bacterium
AACCTCAAGTTCATTGACGACAACACCGTCCAGTTCGAGGTCCAGTCCACCATCGACGAGGAGATTCCCGCCGAGAGTGTGGAAGAGGAGCAGCAACAGGAGGAGCGGCGGGGCCCGCCCGCCCGCCCCCGGACCCGGAAAAAGGTCTTCCACTTCGAGTACGACGTGAACACCCGGACCCTCCGGGCGCTGGAGGACTGGGAGGAGCCGGATTCCCATCCCGGTTGGGCCAGCGTCGCTCCCGACAGCTCCACCGTGGTCTACAACAAGGAGTGCAACCTCTACATGATGGGCTGGGACGACTACATGAAGATCGTCGACGCCCGTCGTGGAAAGCAGGGCGCAGCCGCCGATTCCGCCGAGATGAACGTGGAGGTGAATGAGACCCAGCTCACCACCGACGGCGAGATGTACTACTGCTACGGGTCCTACGGGCGGGGTCAGACCGACGACGAGACGGAAGAGAACTGGGGCAAGCGGCAGAGCGCCGGCGTGCTCTGGTCCCACGATTCTCGGTACTTCGCCATGACCCGGGAGGACGAGCGGGAGGTCAACGACCTCTGGGTGGTCCACGTGGTGGGGAACAAGCGGCCACAGCTGGAGACATACAAGTACGCCATGCCCGGGGAAGAGGACGTGGGAGTGATGGAGCTCCTGGTCTACGACCTCCAGGCCCGGGAGATGAAGAAGATCTACGACGATCCCTGGAAGGACCAGCGCATGGGGCTCTTCGCCGACCCCTCGGGTGGTGGACGGGGCTTCGGGCGCATGTTCGGCGGTGGTGGGGGGCGGGATGAGCCCAGCATCCGGAAGTGGCTGTCTCCGAACGACAACGAGCTCTACTTCTATCGTCGGAGCCGGGACCAGCACCGGGTGGACCTCATGGTAGCGGATCCCGCGACGGGAGCGGTCAGGGCCGTCGTGGAAGAGCGCCTCAACACCTACGTGGAGCATCAGAACCCCTACCGGATGGACAACGGCGACCTCATCTGGTGGTCCGAACGGGACGGATGGGCCCACCTCTATCGGTATGGTGCCGACGGGACCCTGAAGGCTCGCCTCACGGAAGGGCCGTGGCACGTCATGGGGATTCAAGGCGTGGACAACGACCGGGGGCTGGTCTTCTTCACGGCCAACGCACGTGAGGAGGGCGAGGACCCGTATTATCAGCACCTCTATAGAGTGGGTGTGGACGGAAGCGGGCTCACGCTCCTGAACCCAGGGGACTACGATCACCAGTCCACCATGCCGGAGTCGAGGCGGTTCTTCGTGGACAACTACAGCCGGGTGAACACGGTTCCCGTGGCGGCCCTCTTCGACGCCGGGGGCCGGCAGATCATGGATCTGGAGGAGGCGGACTTCTCTCTGCTCATGGACGCCGGGTACCAGTTCCCGGAGCCTTTCAAGGTGAAGGCCGCCGACGGCGTCACCGATATCTACGGGGTGATGTACAAACCCTTCGACTTCGACGAGAACGAGAGCTATCCCATCGTCGCCTACGTCTATCCGGGGCCCCAGACCGAGTCCGTGGCGAAGGCCTTCTCCACCAGTCCGTCCGAAGTGGCCCTGGCACAGCTTGGAATGGTGGTCATCACCATCGGGAACCGGGGCGGCAATCCCGCCCGCTCCAAGTGGTACCACAACTACGGATACGGGAATCTTCGGGACTACGGATTGGCCGATAAGAAGGTCGGCATCGAGCAACTGGCGGACCGAAACCCGTTCATCGATATCGACCGGGTGGGGATCTACGGGCATTCCGGTGGCGGCTTCATGTCCACCGCCGCCATGCTGGTGTATCCGGACTTCTTCAAGGTGGCCGTGTCCTCCTCGGGCAATCACAACAACGACGTATACAATCTCAACTGGTCGGAGAAGCACGATGGCGTGAAGGAGGTCGAGGGCGAGGACGGAGAGATCTCCTTCGAATACGACATCGACCGGAACTCCGACCTGGCGAAGAACCTGAAGGGACACCTCCTTCTCACCACCGGGGACGTGGACAACAACGTTCACCACGCCAGCACCTTCCGGATGGCGGAGGCCCTCATCCGGGCCAACAAGCGTTTCGACTTCTTCATCTTTCCGGGCCAGCGCCACGGCTACGGAAACATGAGCGACTATTGGTTCTGGCTCAGGGCCGAGTATTTCGTGAAGCATCTCCTGGGTGACGAGCGCTTCAGCGCGGACATCATGGAGCTGAACAACGAGCACGAGCAGACCGGCGGCGGCGGCGCGGCGGGCGGCGGGGGAATG
>JARRPL010000457.1:0-2252 GCA_037382905.1 Gemmatimonadota bacterium
AGAGCGCACTTTCCGGGAAGGGCTTCTGATCCTCATGCGGGACTTCGCGACCCCGGGCACCTACCCGAACAGCCTGCTGGATCAGGTGACGGTGCTCGTGGCGCCACAGATCAACCCCGACGGGTACGAGGCGTCGGAGCGGGGGACCCGGGGAAATGCCTGGGGCATTGATTTGAATCGTGAGTACGTGAAGCTCGAGCAACCGGCGCTGGCCAACTATGTGACAAACCTCATGGGTGCCTGGCGCCCCCACATGTTCGTGGACGCCCACAACGGCGGATCCCGCCCTTACAACCTCTGTTACCAGTGCCCCAGCCACTACGACCCAGCCCAGGAGCTGACCCTGCTCTGCGACCAGGAGATCTTCCCGGCCATCAACACCAAGCTGGGCACCGAGGGTTTCCGTTCCTGGTACTACACCGGGGGAGACGAAGAGGTGTGGAGGGGGGGAGGGAGCGAAGCCCGGATCGGGCGGAACTACGGCGGCTTCATCAACTCCATCGGGATCCTCTTCGAGGCCCCTGGACAGGCTGCGGAGGAGGGAGCCCGGGCCGGATACCTGGGGTTCCTGGCCGTGGTGGAGTATGCGGCCCAACACGCAGGCGAGGTGATGCAGGTGGTGGACGACGCACGCATGGAGACCATTGCCCTGGGCGCCCAACCCCGGGGTGACGTCGCCGTCCAGATGGAGTACGCTCCGGAGGACTACCTCGTGGACTACACCATCATCACCGGTGGGGGGCGCTTTGCGGAGCCCGACACCCCCGTCGACACCATCGAGGTCACCGGAGCCCAGCTACTGAAGAAGCCCGTCGCCACCAAGACCCGACCCAGGCCCTGGGCGTATCTTCTGCCGAGGGACGCAGTCGACGCCGTGGCAATGCTCCAGCGCCACGGGATCACGGTGGAGGTCATGACGGCACCGGACAGCGTGACCGTGGATGCCTACGTGGTGTCCGGTGTGACTCACGAGAGGGCGTACAACCATGCCGCGGCCACCAGGGTGGAAGTGGGGGACGTGGTCACCCTCACGCAGAGTTTCCCGAAGGGGACGTACGTGATCCCCACCGCCCAGTTTCTCGGTCGCCTGGTCACCCACATGCTGGAACCGGAGACGGAAGACAACGTGGTCTACTGGAATACCATGGACGCGTGGATTCCCAGGCCCGGCGAGGAGGGGCAGGGAGCGCCGGACGAAGAAGAGATGGGACCCCCGAGGGGGAACCCCCCGGAGGGCGTTCCCCAGGGGTTCGGAGGCCGCCGGCAGGAGCAGGGTCCTCCCCTCCTTCCCATCTACAAGCTCATGACTCCAAAACCCCTCTCTACGCTCCTGCTGGAGTCGGGGAAGTAGGAACCCTGGAGGGAATTCGGATGAAGGCTCGGTAGCAGCAGGACAAAGGTCCCCCCTCCGGTGAGTCCGGAGGGGGGACCTTCGCTCGCCCCGAGAGGGTCTGAGCTGTCTCGCCGCGCCGGGCTACATGATGTCGGCCAGCCGCAGGGGGAGGTTCAGGCCCTTGATTCGGGCCTCGATCATCTCCCGCTCCCTGCGGGGCATCTCCGGCGACGCCGCCAGTCGCTCCGCCATCTGCGTGGCAGCGACAGTATGTCTCCCCATCCTCAGCTCAGCTGATAATACCGCGGCATCGAGGAAGGTGTGTGCCGCGAAGGACAAGGCTCCCAGCTCCTGGGCGCACTCGGCAGCCTCCTGCAACAGGTCCCGGGCATGTTCGGTCTCCCCGGTCCAGTTGTAGAGGCTCGCGGCGATCTTCAGGGAAGTGGCCCTGCTCAGATTGGATTCCGGCCGAAGACGTGCTGACCGCTCCAGCAGTGCGGCGGCCTGCCCCCAGCTGTCCATGTCGCCCAGAGCGAGCAGCTCCATAGCCACGGACTCGAGCCGATCGGCTTTGGAGGATTCCGCTTCCTGTTTCGCCTGGGGAGAAGTGACCTGGACGGCGCCGGCCCGAGACGGGTGAAACCCCGTCAGAACCACAGCCATGGTGCCGAGAATCGCGAGCGTAACGAGAAATCGTCCCCTCATGGTTATCTCTCCTTTGCCACTCTTTCCTGTTGGCAAGAAGGGGGGTGGTCTTGTGGGGACGAGTCGTATAACTGGTTAGACGAGGGTCTCCCCAGATGGGTTTCCCGGAAATGTCAGGATTCTGTCAGGAAGCCCCTGCCGCTGCTGGGCCTCAGGGGGCTTCCATCCTCAGGAGGCTCTCGTCTTGAGCTCCAGGGTGTCGATTGGATTGAGG
>JARRPL010000458.1:0-3786 GCA_037382905.1 Gemmatimonadota bacterium
GGCGAAGAAGACCGTCGAGAAGGCCACCAAGGACATCCCGATCGTGGGCGACGTGGTGGACAAGAACGTGCGCACCGGACCGCTGGACGGGGCGGACGACGCCCTGGACGATGCGAAGGACCGGGCGGGTGACACCCTGAAGCAAGGGGGCGAAGCCCTGGACAAGGGGAAGGACAAGCTTTCGGGGAAGAAGAAGGATCGGTAGGGCGAGATCCCGACGTCGGGACCCTCACATGTGACACGTCGCCCCGCTCTCCCGTCGCTCCCGGGCCCCGCGCACGTCCGGGGTGCGTGGATCGACTCCGTGGCCCAGCGGGTTCAGTTCGCCGTCGAGGCGGCGCTGGACGGAGCCCTCGGCTCAGCCCCCGTGGTGGCGGGCGATCTCCTGCTCGCTCAGGCGGAGGAAACGGGCGGCGTTGTCATAGAGGATGTCTCGCTTCTGCCGCTCCGTCAGGAAGGGTAGTCCCTCGATGCGGTCGATGGAGCGTTCGATGACCTCGGGCCACACCATCTGGTCGGATCCGAACATCACCCGATTCCCATGCCCCGCTTCCACGATCCGCCGCAGATAGCCGTCGAAGTCGGGACGGGTGAAGACGATCACGCCCACTCCCACGTACACCTGCGGATGCGCGTAGAGTAGCGCCAGGAGATCGTCGATCATCGGGAAGCCCGCGTGCATGATGTAGACCCGGAGCTTGGGGTGCCGCACGAGGACGGGCTCCAGCGTCAACGCGCTGTGGAGGCGAGCCCGATACCCCTCGGAGCCGAGATGGAAGACGCCGGGCGGACCCGGGCCGATGTGAATCCCCACCGGGATGTCCAGCGCTTCGGCCATCCTCCATCCGGGGGTCGTCCGGCGCCAGCCCGGAGTACTGGTTAGTCACCTCCGCCAGGACCTCGACCCGGTCCGCCTCCACGAGGCTCCGGAGGGAGTCCGGGCTGACCCGTGTCTCGGCGGCGTTGAACTGCAGGCCGGGGATGAAGCGACCCGGCGCTGCCTCCATCCAGGTCCCCACCCGCTCCGGCGTGCCACTCAACACGCCGATCACGTTCCGCCTCTCCATGACCTCGATGGTGCGACGCATCAGCTCGTCGTCGCTCTCGGGGGACCAGACGGGATCCTCGCAGGGCGGGTCCTTCAACATCGTCATGAAGGTCTGGCCGTATGGGGCGGCCGGGTCCCACGCCGGGAACTCCTCGATCGGGGTGCACATGGCCACGGGAGGCGGGCCCTGCTGATCCGCCGTGAAGGCGTGAAGGTGCACGTCCAGTACCGGTGCATGGTCCTGCGCACCCGCCGCGACGGGGGCCAGAAGCAGGATAAGGAGCGACAGGGTCGCTTTCATACGTCTCCTCCAGGAGTCACTCGTCTGCGTCGCGCCGGCGTCCTCCGCCGGGTTCGCCGAAGCTGGGGGACGACGGTGCTGTGACGCAAAGGCCCCGCAGTCCCGTCCCCGAGCGGGGACGAGAGGTGGGGGCCGGAGGGGGGGTCGACGGGGAGGAGGATCCGGTGAAGGACGGGGGGATCGATGAGAACCGGAGCGAAGCGGAGGTCGCGGAAGACCCAGTGGACCCCCTGGACCGTAGCCCGCGTGGCCATCGCCTCGTCGAGCCACACCGCTCCTCTGAGCAGAGGCTCCGGGTGATTCGGCCCCGCCTGGCCCATGCGAAGCCGCTCCCGGAGCGGGGCTCCCTGGATGCTGAGGGAACCGGGCAGGCACGGCTCCTCGACGACGCCACAGGAGCACCAAGCCAGGACGGCGAGGGGCCGTCCGGGCGCTCGGCGCTCCGGGCCGGATCACGGCTGCCCGCTCGCGCGAGCCCGGAGGAAGCCCACCAGCGTCTCGTCGAAATCCGTCGTCCCCGGGGCGCCCAGGTGCCCGGCCTCCGGGACGACGTGCATCCGTGCGTCGGGCATCATGCCGGTCAGCGATTCGGCACCCGCGACATCGTCCAACTCGCCGATCAGCATCAGCGTCGGCACCGTGATCCTCGCGTTCCGGACCGGGGGGAGGGGGGGCGGCTCCGCCTGGAAGGCCGCCGCGAGGGCGAGCATGTCGTTCCGGGCGGAGATCACCCCGTTGGCGACGGCCACCGTCCTCCGGGAGGGCGACGCCGGCGGGGGCGTGAGCGCCCGGATGATCGGGCCCAGGGAGCCCGCACGAAGGGAGTCGGCGGCCCGGTCCCGGGACAGCGACTCCATGGGCCCGCTACCGTCGGGCCGGGAGCCGTACCCTCCCAGCGTCGCGGTGATGAAGCGTTCCGGGAACCGATCCAGAGCGTGCTGGGAGAGCCTGGAACCGTGCGAGTAGCCCACCAGGTGGGCCCGCTCCACACCCACGTGATCCATCAGGCCGACGATGTCCGCGACCTCCCGCTGCCCGTAGAGCGCTGGATCGTGCGGCTTGTCGCTCTCCACACCGGGCCGCAGGGCCTCCGCACCGCGGACACCCCAGTGCGCGAGGAAGCGCAGGCCCGACGGCGTGCTCGCCGCGAGGACAACGACGCCCAGCACGACGAGACCCACCAACCGCTTCCGGATTGCAGAGCCTGGGGGGCGGGTGGTCATGGGGTCTACGGCGATCGGAGGGCGGAAAGGGGGTCCGTGGTCTCACCCACGTATCGAGGGTCCGACCCCTTCACACAACGCTCGCCTCTGGCGCGAGCCCCCGGCAGGCCGCAGGGTACCCCGTCCGCCGACGATCCCCACGACCCGAGCCGGTGACCCGATGACGCCTCCCGACCCGCCCACCCCGACCCGCCGCGAGGCCATCAAGCTGGGACTGCTGACGGGAGCTGGATTGGCCCTCGGACGGGTCCGGCCCCTCTTCGGCGAGGTGCCGATCGGCGCCCAGGAGCTCCTCACCCGTCCAATCCCCGGAACCGATGAGCGGCTCCCCGTGATCGGCGTCGGCACGAACCAGTGGGGCGCCCGGACCGAGGCGGAGATCGCGCCGCTTCGGGAGATCGTCCGGGTGATGAACGAGGCTGGGGCCCGCTTCATCGACACCGCGCGGATCTACGGCCGCGGGCGGGCCGAGGAGGTCATCGGGCAGATCCGGCAGATCGTCCGGGAGCTCGACGTCCGGGACGACGTCTTCATCGCGACGAAGGTCCCCACGCCGGAGAGCCGGGAAGAGGGGATCGCGTCCCTCGAGGGGTGCATGAGCGCGCTGGGGGTGGAGCAGGTCTCGGCCATGCGGGTCCACTTCCTCGATGGCGTGGAGCTCCTCCTGCCGATCCTGCGGGAGTGGAAGGACGCCGGGCGGATCCGGTACCTGGGCGTCACCACCATGAGCGAGGAGCAGTATCCCGAGCTCGAGCGGCTCATCCGGGAGGAGGAGCTCGACATGATCGAGATCGACTACTCGGTGCTGGACCGGGCCGCCGCCGACAGGATCCTCCCCCTGGCGGCGGATCACGGCGTCGCCGTGGTGGTGGCCCGACCCTTCGCCGGCAGCCGGGGCGGCGTCTTCTCCCTGGTGGGCGGACGGCCCCTTCCCGACTTCGCTGCCGAGATCGGCGCCACGAGCTGGGCCCAGCTCTGCCTGAAGTACAACCTCTCGAACCCCGCCGTGACCGTGGTCATCCCCGGGACGGACGACCCCGAGCACATGATCGACAACCTGGGCGCCGGTCGGGGCGAGCTCCCCGACGCGGAGATGCGCCGGCGGATCGAGGCGCTGTTCGACGAGCTCGGGGGGTAGGGGCGGGAGGGTCGCCCACACCTCCGCCGCGCTATTCCCCGGGCTGGGCCTCCCAGAGAGGTTCGACCCGGTCGAG
>JARRPL010000459.1:0-2252 GCA_037382905.1 Gemmatimonadota bacterium
GGCTGGTGATCGGCGGTGGGAACATCGTTCGGGGGGCTGCTGCCAGCGCCCAGGGCATGGATCGGGTCTCCGCGGACTATATGGGGATGTTGGCCACCATCATCAACGCTCTGGCCATCCAGGACCTTCTGGAGAAGAAGGACGTGGACACCCGGGTTATGACGGCTATCCGCATGGACGAGCTGGCCGAGCCCTACATCCGCCGTCGGGCCCTGCGTCACCTGGAGAAGGGAAGGGTCGTCATCTTTGCGGGAGGCACGGGAAACCCCTATTTCTCCACGGACACAGCGGCGGCCCTGCGTGCCATCGAGATGGAAGCGAACGTGGTGATCAAGGCCACGAAGGTCTCCGGTGTCTTCACGGCGGATCCCGTGAAGGACCCTTCGGCACAGTTCATTCCCGAGATCTCGTTCAGGGAGGTCGTGGCGAATGAGCTGGCCGTCATGGATGCCGCGGCCGTTTCCCTGTGCAAGGAGAACGGCCTCCCCATCATCGTACTGGACCTGGAGGAGGCGGGATCGGTTTCTGCAGCCATCAGAGGGGAAAGGGTAGGGACCCTCGTCTCCTGACGGACCTTTCGACTTCTGAGTTCACGTCAACGCCTGAGGTGATCTATGCCGAACGTGAAAGAGGCGGAACAGGCCATGAAGGCAGCTTTGGATGCCATGCGAAGGGAGTTTGCCACCGTGCGCACAGGCAAGGCTTCCCCCGCTCTCCTGGACACGGTGCGAGTGGACGCGTATGGGACCCAGATGCCCCTGAATCAGGTCTCTTCCATCAGCACCCCCGATCCGACTCTGTTGGTGGTCCAACCGTTCGATCAGAGCCTCGTCAGCGCCATCGAGAAGGCCGTTCTCACAGCGGACTTGGGCCTGAATCCTTCGAACGACGGGAACGTCATCCGAGTTCCGATTCCTCCCCTGAACGAGGAACGGCGCAAGGAATACGTGAAGCTCCTCCACAAGATGGCAGAGGAGGGCAGGGTGTCGGTACGGCATGCCCGGCACAAAGCCAGAGACTCCATCCAGGCTCTCATCAAGGAGCACGAGGTGGGGGAGGATGAGGGTCATCGGCAGATGGAGGATCTCGAGGGGCTCACCCACGATTATACCGAGGCCATTGACGACCTTCTGAAGAAGAAGGAAGAAGAGATCATGTCCATCTGAGGCCCCTCCCACTTCATGAATCCCGACCTCCTCCAGCAGGTTCGAGAAAATGGCGAAGTCCCCAGCCATGTTGCCATCATCATGGATGGTAACGGCCGGTGGGCGCGCCAGCGGGGCCTGCCTCGTCACGCGGGACACCGGGAGGGCATGAAGTCGGTGAGAGAGGCGGTAGAGGGCTCCATCCAGGCAGGCATAGGGAATCTCACCCTGTTTGCCTTCTCCACGGAGAACTGGAACAGACCTCCGCGGGAGATCTCGGCCCTCATGGCTCTTCTGGAGCTCTACGCCCGGAAGGAAAAGGAGGAGCTCAGGGCCCAGGGTGTCGAAGTGAAGGTCCTGGGGGAGCTGGAGCGGTTGGGGAACATCACTCGCAGGGCGGTCGACAGCATCATGGACGAGACCGCAGGTGGGAAGGTACTCCGCCTGAACCTCATGATCTCATACTCCGGTCGGAGGGAGATCATCCGAGCGGCGCAGTCCCTGGCCAGGCTGGTAGCCGAAGGTAGCCTCGATCCAGGAGATATCGACGACCATCGCTTTCAGCAGGTCCTCTTCACTCGGGACCTGGCCGATCCGGACCTGCTGATCCGTACTTCCGGTGAGATGCGTATCAGCAACTTCATGCTGTGGCAGCTGGCCTATACCGAAATCCACATCACGCCTGTTCTCTGGCCCGACTTCACCCGGCAGGACCTCTTTGCGGCCGTTCTGGACTTTCAGGGACGCGAGCGCAGGTTCGGTCGGGTGACCAGCCCCTGATGGGAATCGACGTTCCACATGTCCATTAGAGAGCTGGTGAAGCGCCTGGCCGTTGCGGCTCTGGGTATCCCCCTGGCTGTGGGGATCGTGTACCTGGGGGGTTGGCCCCTCGCTCTCCCTGCGGCCTTGGTCTCCGGCCTGGGTGCGCGGGAGTTGTGTCGCCTGGGAAAGGCTCAGGGCGTTGAGGCCTTTCCGTGGCTCTGTATCCCGGGGGCTGTCGGCCTCGTCCTGTTGGCCGGTCTCACCCGTTCATACGGGGCCTTCGCACCCCCAGCCCTGGCCCTGGTCCTGATCGTGTTTGTTCTGAGTGCCGTCGGCGCCATCTGG
>JARRPL010000460.1:0-1759 GCA_037382905.1 Gemmatimonadota bacterium
TCCGCTATGTGGAGTTGATCCGGGGACGGCAGCCCAAGGGTCCCTACTACATCTGCGCCTACTCGTCCTCAGGGGCCTTCGTGTGGGAGGTGACGCGGCGGCTGGAGGCGGAGGGCGAAACGGTGGCGGCGCTGATCCTCATCGACCCCATGGCCCTCGACAGCCTCGACCGGCGCCGATTCGGATGGTGGGCGGCACGGTGCAGCTATGCGAACCGGATCGTCCGCCAGGGGGCCCGGGTGGCGGGTCGGATGAGGACGCCCTTCACCCGCTGGGCGGCAGGGCGGATCCTGGCGGGGCTCACCGAACCGGCCCAGGCCCTCACGGACCGGGAACGGGAGGAGCTGTCCCGCGGTGCGCCATACGACCCGGGTCTCCTGCGTCGGCTGGCGATTCTCATGGAGCTGGAGTCCGGCGTGCCGATCCCGGATCTCGATGTCGCCGACGGAGGCCCGGAGGCGCCAGCCGTCCTCCAGCGGTTTCGTGACGCCGTCGCGGAAGCCCACCCCCAGCTGGATGCCGTGCGCCTGGAGCGGATCGCCCGTCAGTACAAGCTACAGGTCCAGCATCAGCGGGCCTACGCGCTTCGGCCCATCGCCGCACCGGTGCTGATGTTCGAGCCCGAGACGGCCTACGCGGGGCTGCTGGCCACGCTGGTCCGGCCCTTCGCCGGCCGCCTGGAGGCGCACCGGATCCCGGTGGGGGAGCCGCCCCCCCGGTCCGCGGAGCTGCTCGAGACCTTCATGGGCTGGCGCATCCACTATTGGTGCATGCGGGACGACACCTTCGCCCGAGGTGTGGCGGCGGAGCTGGACCGGATCCTCGCCGTTCCCGACGAACCGGCGGACCGACCGGAGCCGGTCAGGACCCTCGGAATCGCCGGATCCAACCCTTGAGGCCGCTCACCGCGGGGCCCGCCACCGCGTGGACGCCCTCCCGGACCCGGGCCTTCACCTGGTGGGCCGCGAAGGCGGCGGAGTCGTAGACGGGCAGCTCCAGCACGCTGACACCGGGATGCTCCATCGCCCGTTGGAACGCTCCCCGGGCGTCGGCGCCGATGCGCTCGAAGCGCGCACCCAGGGAGAGGGAGAGGGCCTCCGGGTCCAACGCCGGGAGCAGCGTCCCGTGGACCTGACCGTATCCCGAGACCTGCTGGGCCCGAATGAGCCCGTAGTGGCCGTCCCGCACCACCAGCACCAGAAGGCGGGCACCCTCCCGGGCCGCCACCGCCAGCTCCGGTGACGACATGAGGAACCCTCCGTCGCCGACGACGGCCACGACGGGTCGCCCCGGGGCCGCCACGGCGGCGCCCACCGCCGCGGGGATGCCGAACCCCATGCTCTGGAAGTCGCTGGGAAAGAGAAGACCTCGGGGCGAGCGGACCTCCACGTACCGTCGCGCCAGGAGCTGGTGCAGTCCGGAGTCCGTCACGACGATCGCTTCGGGACCGAGGGTGGTCTGCAGCATGTCGAACAACTCGACCCAGCCCTCCACACCCTCCGGGACGTCGGGTTCGAAGCCGTGTCTCCCATCCCGGCTTCGAAGGCGGGCGCGCCACTCCGCCAGCTCCTCCCGGGTCCACGCCGATTCCGGCAGCGCCATGTCCAGCAGTGCGTCCAGCAGGGCGGGTACGTCTCCCAGGACCGCCAGAGAGGCAGGGTAGTTCGCCTCCAGGACCTCTGCGCCGGCGTCCACCTGCACCAGCTTGTCCTCGGCGAGCTCGAGAGAGAAGCCGGCGGTGGAGTTGTGGGTCAGCTTC
>JARRPL010000460.1:1774-4024 GCA_037382905.1 Gemmatimonadota bacterium
CGGTCCGGGCCGGCTCGAAGCCCATGGCGACGTCCACGTCTTCCGGAACGGCCCCCCGGGCGCCGGGGGTGGTGACGACCGGAATTCGCAGTGCGGTGGCGAGTCGCTCCAGCGCGTCGCCGGCGCCGAGGACGCCGCTCCCGGCCAGGATGACGGGCCGTCGAGCCTTCGCCAGGCGGTCCGCCACTGACGCCGCAGGTGCTCCGGAGGCGGGGTGCGACCGGGACTCCGGGTCGTTGCGTTCCTGACCCCGGAGGGCGGCTTCCGAGAACTCCAGCACCACCGGTCCCGGCTCCCCCGCCACCGCGGCGGCGAAGGCCTCGTCCACCCGGACCGCCACCTCGTCCCGCGCTTCGGCCTTCAGATACGCCCGGGCCATTCCCCGGGCCATGCCCGCCTGATCGAGCCGCTGAAGCTGGAACCGGCGTCCGGGACCCTCCGCGGGAGTACCGGTGAGGAGGACCACGGGAATGGAGTCGTGGTCCGCTTCGGCGAGGGCTCCCAGGGCGAGTGCGAACCCGGGACCCGGAATGGCCGCCACGACCCCCGGGCGGCCCCGGGTCCGGGCCCACCCCACTGCCATCATCCCGGCGGAGAACTCGTTGGTGGGCACCACCGTCCGGAGCCCCGTGCGCCGCAATCCCTCGAAGAGGTGAACGTTCTGAGTCCCCGGAAGCCCGAAGACCACGTCGGTCCCGTGCTGCCGGAGCCGCTCCGCCAGGACCTCGAATCCGTAGCGAGACGTCATGCCGCATCTCCGGGGGAACCGGAAGGGCGGTGACGGCGCCGGAGGACCAGGTCACCCACCTCGTGGAGGGCCGGAGCCGGATCCTCCCAGCGGAAGATGGGCTGCCACGCCCCGATCCAACTCCGGACGTTCAGCACCGCCGACATCAGCCCCGACATCTCCCGCACCGCATGGAAGTCGTAATACGGATAGATGCACCGCCGTCCCACGTCGTAGCTCGGGGGGTCGCCCAGGGGAAGCCCCAGGGCGTCCCGGTACCCCCAGTTCACGACGTCCACTCCGCACCGGACCGCGAACTCCACGTACCACCAGGGTCGCGCATTCACCTCGAGCAGCTTGAACTCCCCGTCCCGGGGGTCCCGCTTGAACTCGGCACTGAAGATGCCGCGGAAGTTCAGGTGTGCCAGGAGGCGTGCGAGATCCTCACGAGCGGGGGCCACCTCTTCCAGGGGGACGCTCACCATCCGCGTGCTGTTCCCGAAGTCCGGAGGGTAGATGCGCAGGCGCCGCCGGGCGAACCAGGCCGAAGTGGCATCGTCCCCGGTGAAGAAGCCCTCCACGTAGTAGTGGAGGTCGGCGGGACCGGGCACGTACTCCTGCACCAGAAGCCCGATGTCCAGGTCCTCCACGCGGGAGGCCCATTCGGCGGCCTCGGCACCGGTGGCGGCGCGGGCCGCCTTGACGCCGAAGCGTGCGAAGAACGGCTGGGAATCCGTGGGCTTCAGGAAGCACCCGTCCAGGCGCGACTGGTCCAGCGCCGCCATCTCCCGTGCGTTGGCAATGGGCCGGGTCAACGGGTGGGGGACGTCCAGGACGCGGAGCACCTCGGCGAACAGGGCCTTGTCCACCATGATCTCCACGGCTTCCGCCCTGGCCGCCACCACGGGCCAGCGGTCCCGCACCGACTCGGGCATCCGGGCCAACGCAAGAGCGTAGGCGTCGGAGGTGGGAATGAGGACGGTCCCTTCGTCGAGGTGGGCCTCCAGGTACTCGGCGAGCCGGTCGGGCTCCGGCGCGGGCGCCTCCCCGGGCGCCTGCCGGTACCAGCGGGAATGGCGCTCGAGCTGGGGCGACCGCGACGTGGTCATGGCGGAAACTCCACGGGCCGCGAGGGCACGCAGCGTGCCGAGGGCCGTGACGTGGTTGCCGAGGACGAGAGCGGGTGGATTCACACGCTTGCCGATCTGGATGGATCGGCCGATTGGAGGGACGGGACAGCCGGAGAGGGTATTTATCAAGGATAAATGAAACGCGCCCCCGTCCGAAAGCTTGTCCGAGAGATGGCCCGAGGGCCTCGGCCGGCGCGGGCGAGAGGGTGCGAAACGACGTCACCCTCCGATCCGAGAATCTGGATGCCGGAGCCGAGCTCTCCGTTGGGAGGGCTTAACCGAGGCGGGCCTCCTGCCGTCGAGGGAGCACTTCGAGGACGAGCGCGGGGGGACTCCGCGAGGACGGTGTGGGTCGGGTCGACGGGTGGGGCCCGCCGGCGGTCGGGCCAGGAC
>JARRPL010000461.1:0-2238 GCA_037382905.1 Gemmatimonadota bacterium
ATCCTCCCCGTGCCCACGGAGCACGAGATCTACGACTCCTTCTTCCGCATCGAGGACCCCCAGGCCCTCGTGCCCCCCTACGGGAGGCACGTGCCCGTCTACCTGGGAATCTTCGAGAACAACGACCCGTTGAAGGGCAGGATCATGGTCATGATCAACTTCAACACCGACATCCAGGAGTACTGGGAGTTTTCGGACGTGGGGTACTACCCCATGGACCTTTCCAACGAGGCGTACAAGTTCGGGATCAACTACCTCGTCTACGCGTACACGCATTGAGCCATCGGAAACCGACGCCCGGGGTGCGCGGCCGCCCGAGTCGCTCCCGAGCCCACCGCAGCCAGAGGATCACATGACGCAGGAATTGAAGCACGCCCAGAACCTGGAACGCGAAGACGACGTCGCCCTGGTGGACCGGATGAAGGAGGGCAGGGAGAGCATCATCCGGGAGGTCCGAAAACTCATCGTGGGCCAGGAAGAGGTGATCGAGCAGGTTCTCACCACCCTTTTCGTGGGAGGCAACAGCCTCCTCCTGGGTGTGCCCGGGTTGGCCAAGACCCTCCTCATCCACACCGTGGCGGAGGTCCTGGACCTGAAGTTCTCGCGCATCCAGTTCACGCCGGACCTGATGCCGTCGGACATCACGGGAACGGACATCATTCAGGAGGATCCCGAGACGGGACGCCGGGGCCTGAAGTTCGAGGCCGGACCCATCTTCGCCAACATCGTCCTGGCCGACGAGATCAACCGGACACCGCCGAAGACCCAGGCCGCCCTCCTGGAAGCCATGCAGGAGCACAGGGTCACCGTCCAGGGGACCACCTACGTCCTGGAGGAGCCCTTCTACGTGTTCGCCACCCAGAACCCCATCGAGCTGGAGGGCACCTATCCCCTTCCCGAAGCCCAGCTGGACCGGTTCATGTTCGAGATCGTCCTGGATCACCTTTCGGAAGCGGAGGAGCTCCAGGTGGTGAGGGAGACCACCGGCGTGCAGGAGCCGGCGTTCAACCACGCCGTGACGGGGCCGGACCTGGTGGCCTTCCAAAGACTCGTTCGCAGGATGCCTGCTCCCGAGCCAGTCCTGGAGTATGCCGTTTCCCTGGTCCGCGCATCCCGCCCCAGCCCCAACGGGACCTCTCCCGGCTTCGTCCGGGAGTGGATCTCCTACGGGGCCAGCGACCGTGCGGCCCAATATCTCATCCTGGGAGCCAAAGCCCGGGCCCTCACGTCGGGTCGGATCAGCCCCGGGTTCGACGACATTCAGGCTCTCGCCCACCCGGTGCTGCGGCACCGGATCCTCACCAACTTCCATGCCGAGAGTGAGGGGGTGACCACGGGCACTCTCATCGACCAACTCCTGGAGTTCGTTCCCGTGCCGAAGTCGGGGATGTAGGTCGATGGCCTCGGTATCCACCCGCCCCGCATCCGGCGCCCAGCTCCTCCTTCCCGAGGTTCTGGCCAGGATCGACAACCTGGAGCTCCTGGCCCGGACCGTCGTGGAAGGGTTCCTCAATGGGCTTCATCGGTCCGTGTACCTGGGCCTTTCCCTGGATTTCGCAGAGCATCGTCCCTACATGCCGGGGGACGATATCCGACGCATCGACTGGCGCCTCTTCGGCAGGACGGACAGGCATTACGTCAAGCTCTTCGAGGCGGAGACCAACGCCAACTTCGTGGTGCTCCTGGACGTCTCCCGGTCCATGAGCTATGGCACCCATACGGTGACGAAGCTGGACTACGCGCGGTACCTTGCTGCCTGCCTCTCCTATTTTGCCCGGCGCCAGCGCGACCGGGTGGGTCTGGTCACCTTCGACGACGATGTGGTGGACTACATCCCCCCGTCCGCCAAGAACCTGGACCTTTGTCTGCACACGCTCCACCGGGCCCGGGCCGGCCGACCCGGCGAGCTCAGGAAGCCCATCCTGAAGGCCACGGAGAGTCTGAGAAGGAAAGGCATCCTGGTTCTCATCAGTGACCTGTACGAGACCGCCGAGGAGGTGGTCCGGGCGGTCCGGGTGCTCCAGAGTCCCGGTCACGACGTCATGGTCTTCCACCTCCTGGACCCGGCCGAGCTGGAGTTTCCCTTCCAGGGGGCATCCAACTTCCGGGACATGGAGACCGGAGAGGATCTCCCGCTGATCCCGGAGAAGCTCCGGGAGGGTTACAGGGACCTGGTTTCCGCCCACACGGCGGAGCTCCGGGAGCGGTTCGCCTCAGGGCGGGTGGATTACGCTTTGC
>JARRPL010000462.1:0-2202 GCA_037382905.1 Gemmatimonadota bacterium
CGGCGTCTTCCGTCCCCTCCGGTGACTCATCCGTGCCCTGAGCGAGGAGGGCCATGAGCACACGACCGGGGCGCATGGGTCGGACCCACAGGGACACCCGACCTACATCCTCCCAGCCCATCTTCAGGTAGCCAGGGCGGCTCTTCTCGTTGGGCGTGTTGAATACGAAGGAGACGCCTTCCCCTTCCACCCGAGCGAGAAGCGCCCGGGTCAGACGGGTGAAGATCCCCTGGCCCCGCCATTCCGGATGCGTCGCGGTATCCACGGCTCGAACCGACGAGATCGTGCGCCCGTTCAAGCGCCACTCCCACCGCATGAAGACCCTCAGCCCCACGACCCGACCCCCTGCCGTGGCCAGGAGACACGGTGAGGCGCCGAATGGACTCGCCTCGTGCTTCCAACGCCAATAGGCCTGAGTTCGGGGCGAGACGCCCTCTCCCAAGCTCAGGCGCATGAGATCGAGGATACTGGCCTCATCCTCCGCGACAGCCGGTCGGATTTCGATGTCATCCGGCATTTCTATATCCCTGCACAACCTCCAGATAGATATCCTCGAGCTCCCGCGCCATGCGCTTGACGCTGAAGCCCTCCTCTACGGTGCCTCGGGCCGCCGCGCCAAGACGGCCTCTGAGTTCCGGGTCGGCGACAAGGTCGGTCGCACGATCCACCAGGTCGTGGGGACGGTCTACCGCCACCAGGAGCCCGTTCTCGCCGTCGCGCAACACCTCGGGAATGCCGCCGACCGCCGTAGACGCGACGGCGCACCGCATGGCCATCGCCTCGAGGAGAGCCACAGGGAGGCCCTCGAAAGCGGAGGACATCATGTAGACATCCATGACCGCGAGGTAGGGGCGCACATCCTCCTGAAGTCCCGTCCAGTGCACAACACTGCCCAGCCCGAGGGCACCCGCCTCTGCCTCGAGCTCGCTCCGCAAGGGACCGTCACCCACAAGCAGGAAATGGAGGTCCGGATGTCGATCGCAAAGCGTTCGAGCCACTCGCAGCCACTCATCCAGACGCTTCTGGGAGCGGAAGACCGCGACGGTTCCGATCACGGGGCCTTCCCGGGGAATACCCAACCGTTCCCTGACCTCCCTGCCCCGCTCCCTATGGCCGTCGAACCGATCCAGGTCCACGCCGTTCAGGACTGTCCGTACAGGCACGTGGCCCGGAGCGCTGCGGCGGAGGGACTCGGCTACGTCCTCGGACACCGCCACCACCGCCTCCTGGTACCGCCACGTGAGGAGGTTCGCCCACCGCGTGAGGGGATGGTAGCGCTCCAGCACGTTGTGCTCCGTGTACACCACCGGAACCTCGGCCAGTCGACCGGCGATGCGTCCAACGACCCCTGCGATGGGGAGGTGACAGTGAAGTACCTCTGCGCCCCAGGCCGAGAGCTCCCGGGCCACGTGACGAGCAGACAAGAGAATGGACAGCGAGTTCGAGCGTGACAGACACCTGACGTCGGCTCCCTGGGACTCCAGAACAGGGACCATGGCGTCCTTCCAGGGAAGGAAGAAGCCATATCGGTAATCGAATCGCCCGTGATCGGCGTGCCTGTGGGTCTCCGGCAGGAGCATCTCAGCTCCACCCCGGCCCAAGCTCTTGATCAGATGAAACACCCTGAGACGCTCGGTGCAGGCGGACTCCACCGCCTTGATGGACTCCTGATCCGTTCACCCCCTGCGCTTCTCCGTGTTCATGAGAGGGGGATCGCCACTGGAACGTCCTTGCCCCGTCCGTGACCCGAAACCTCCCGGTAGAGATCGATCATCCGCTGGGCGGATCGCTCCAGGGTGAAACGCTCCAGGAAGATCCTCCGGCTCCGGCGTCCCATCCGGTCGGCCATCGTCGGCTCCTCCAGGATTGTCCTAAGGGCCCGGGCCATGGCCCGGGGATCCATAGAGGGAACCAACCGGGCATTCCGTTCTTGTTCGACCACCTCTCGGAGGGCCGGAATATCGGAGCACACCACGGGAAGGCCCAACGCCATCGCCTCGATCACCGCACCGCCCAGGCCCTCGTATACCGATGGGAAAGCAAAAATGTCCGCGGCAGCCAGGATCTCGGGCACATCGTCCCGGTTCCCCAGGAAGCGAACCCGATCACCGAGACCGGTCTCCGCATGGATCCGCTTCAGCTCGGAAGTGGCGTGGCCATTCCGTCCGCAGACGATGAGCGTCGCTTCCACCTCCTCCGCCG
>JARRPL010000463.1:0-2184 GCA_037382905.1 Gemmatimonadota bacterium
GGCGCAGCGATTATTCCCTGATTTCCAGGGGGGAGATCTCCTGAGACCGGCCGATCAGCCTCCCACTCTCACCGTGACCGTTCGCACCGAACCGTCCGGTCTCGCCAGGCGGAGGGCTACGACCTCACCGGAGGCCACGTCCCGGAGAAGGCGATTGACGTCACCCGGTGTCTCCACGGCCTGATCGTTAATGGACAGGATCTTCTCCCCCGGGAGGACTCCCCGTCTGGAGGCGGGGCCCAGGGTCCGGGTGTCAGTGATGACAACGCCACCGGACTCTTCGTACCCGATGCGCTGCGCCAGCTCATCGGTGAGGGGTTCGAAGGTGATGCCCAGCCTCTCCGCCGCCTCCGGCGCGGAAGCCTCATGCACCGGCTCTTCCACTGCAGCGAGAGGGGCTTCTCCCAGGCGAACCATGATATCCCGAGGTGATCCGTTCCTGTAGACCCGGACCGTGACCTGATCCCGGGGACGCTTCTGGGCCACCAGGTTCTGGAGGCCGTTGGGGGAGTATACCTCCGTGCCGTCTATGGCGTAGATGACGTCATCGGGTTGGATCCCGGCGTCCTCGGCCGGGCTGCCGTCGGTGATCTCCCCCACCAGAACGCCGGCTACCTCGGGGAGCTTGAAGTACTCCTGGTCCTCCGGCGCCACTCTTTGGATGGAGACACCCAACCACGCCCGCCTCACCCGCCCATATTCGATGAGGTCCTCCATGACCCGGCTGGCCAGGTCGACGGGGATGGCGAAGCCGTACCCGGCGTAGTACCCGGTGGGGGTCATGATGGCGGAGTTGATGCCTACCACCTGGCCCCGGAGGTTCACCATGGGGCCCCCGGAGTTCCCCCTGTTGATGACGGCGTCCGTCTGGATGTAGTCCTCGATTGCGAAGCCCGGATTGAGCCCGGATTCCTCCTCGTTCTGAGCCAGCTCGTTCTGGATCAGCCTCAGGGGGCGCCCCTTGGCACTGACGATCCCGGCGGTGACGGTGTAGTCGAGATCCTCGGGATTACCCCCGAATCCGGGATTGCCCACGGCCAGCACCCACTCCCCGACTCTCAGGTGCTCCGAGTTGCCGAAGCTGAGGTAGGAGAGCCCCGTCTCGTCGATCTTGATGACCGCCACATCGGTGGTGGGATCGGTGCCCACGAGCTCGGCGTCGAAGTAGCGCCCGTCCAGGAGGTAGACCCGGATGTTGTCCGCCCCCTCCACGACGTGGTTGTTTGTGAGGATATAGCCGTCCTGCGAGATGATGAACCCGGATCCCCCAGCCAGGCTTGGGACCTCGGGGTGCTCCTGCATGTCCTGCCCCTCAGGGATGTCGAAGAAGCGCCGGAACTCCTCGGGGATCTGCATGGAGCCCGTTCTTACCCTCCGGGTGGACGTCACCTCGATCCGCACCACGGCGGGGGTCACGGTTTCGGCCACGTTCGCGAAGGCGTCGCTCAGGTCCAGGGCCGGCCGAATCGACTCCTCTGAGACCTGAGGAACCTCGGTGATGGTGGGCATCGCGTAGGAGGGACCCGTCCATCCCAGCCCCGAAGCCAGGACCAGACCCCCAACGAAACCCAGCGCGATGGTCAAGATGACTCGGGCCTTGGCCCGCAATGGATCAAACATCGATGTACTCCCTGACACTTTCGAGTGGTACTTCGGATTCCCTTTGGTGAGGGGCCCCGACTGCGCGGGTCCGGGGCGCCTGAAGCGGTTCCGGGACTCGCCCCGCAACCCAATCAGCTTCCTGTTACCCTTCTCCGTAGGGAGAGGGTCCCGCCGGAACGATGCCGGCCCCCGTCAGCCTACGATGCAGGGGGGGCAGCCTACCGTTGCCCGGCCGGCCGCCCCCCGGGCCGGCCGGGACGGACCCAGCGCCAACCCTTTTTCCCAGTGGAAGCAGGGGTTCCCTCGTCCGTCCCTACTTCTCCTCGTCCACGATTTCGTAATCGGCCTCCACGACCTCCTCATCGGCTTCCCCGCCGCCGGCGTCGGCCTGGGCCGCGTCGGGGGCCTCTGCACCCATGTCGTCCATGTCCGGCTGGGAAGCGCCGGTTTCGGCGGCTTGGGCCTGGTACATCTCCTGGCCGGCGGCGCTGAAGGCCTGCATGAGCTCGTCCCGGGCCTGGTTGATGGCGAAGGTGTCGTCCCCCTTGAGGGCTTCTTTGGCCTTCTCCACCGCCCCCTTCA
>JARRPL010000464.1:0-2139 GCA_037382905.1 Gemmatimonadota bacterium
CCTGCAGGTTGGATGGGAGCTGCGCGGCCTCGAGGGGGGGAATCGCAGACCCCATGGCGTCGGCCCCTTCCCGGATCTTTTCGAGGTCGAATCCGGGGCCGTAGTAGTGGTAGACGCCATAGAGGTGCTGGTGGAAGGCTTCCAGCTCGGGGACCACCGGCCTGATGATCCTCTCCATGGCCTCATAGCTCATGTGAAAGGCTTCGGCGGAGCCCAGTATCGCGTCCTCGTTCCCGGCATCGGCGGCGGACTGCAACCATTGGTAGGACTCCATGAGATGGGCCTTCGCCCCGTCCCAGTCCTCCTGCTGGTCCTGGAGGATGCCCGGGAGCGTGGCGGTGTCCAGGGCCTCGAGGAGGGGCTGAAATTCAGGCACCGCCGCCTGGATGGCGGCAATGTCCCGGGCCCGGAACGCCTCGTGCCACATGGGGAACATGACTTCATGGACCGCGTCCAGCTCGGCAACCTGAGCGGAGATCTCCTCTGCAGGCACCTCCGGGACCGATCCCGGCTCCTCGGCACAGGCCGAGATGATCACGAAGGTCAAGCCGGGGGCGATGGTTTGAAGAGTCCGCCGGAACATGTTCGGTGCCCTCCCTTGATGATACGGTGTTCCTCATGCCGGAAGGGTGGGGCCGCCACCCAACGCCGCTACCTACCTTTCGTCGTTCTCCGGTGCGATGCGCCCCGAAATCCAGGCTCCGGCCTGGAGGACGGTCCCCTTCGGAGGAAGTTCTTCCAGGAGGTCCGGCTCCACGATCAACACCAGTGGCCCGGCGGGCGTCTCCAGGAGGATCTTGTAGAACCCACAGCCTGTGAGTCGATTCGTGACCTCCTCTCCCTCCAGGAGACGGCCCACCATTAGAGCGTGTGCCGTGGGCACGTCTCCCTGACTCATGCCCAGGAGACCTGCGGGGATGAAGGCGGGGAGATCCAGGGGCTTCATGGCAGGCTGGGCTTCCTTGAACTCCTCCTCAGTCTCGTAGGCGTTCAGCTCCACCGCGAAGGCAGCCAGTTCCACGTCGTGCCTGGCCGTGAGAAACGCGCCCTTTACGTCGGGGAAATCAGGCGCATCGAAGATCAACGGGAAACCTGGCCCGAGAGCGGGGTTCGTTCCCCCGGTCTGCGTGAGCCCCAGGAATCCCCCGTCGTACGGGGATATCTCGGATCGCTCGAGAACGTCCTGGATCTCCAGCGTGATCCGGGTGCCACCAGCGAAATGAGGCTGGACCGATTTCATGGCTCCCGTCTCGTCCACATAGATCCACAGCTCGGCTCCCGACGGGTCGGTCCACCGGAGCGTCATGCTATCGGCCCGCTTGGATTGGGGCCGGGATTCCTTGAGGATCCGCCGTACCTGGTCCCGGCGTTCCTCCTGAGACTCGCTTCCGATTCCTAATGCGGCGAGATGGTCAGCCACGTCGTCTGCTCCTCCTGGTCGGGTGGGATCGCAGGTTCGGGACCCCTGATCTGACGTCGGCCCATCCGGGGCTCGCGTCTGGAGCCTCCAACTTTGGGGCTCGGAGCCTCCCAGGCTAGTGCCAGGGGCGACCCTTCCTCCGGAAGGTGTCCCGGCAACACGCGCGTTGTCCAGTTCGCACCCCAATCGTAGCTTCGTCTGGCGCCCGGTACACGCGGATGGGCGGGAGAGTCCGCCGGGCAGGGTCGGGGAGCGCTTCGGCGCTGTGCCTGGAACGTCCCATCTGGAGGCATCTTGATCCGTTTCTCAGCTCTTGACTGGTTTTGGGCCGGTGCATTCCTCCTCCTCATGGTGGGAGGCGCCTTCTTCTTCTACCGCCTGGCCAGGCGTTCGGAATCCGATTTCTTCCTGGCGGGGAGAAGGCTTCCCTGGTGGCTTCCGGCCTCGTCGGTATTCAGCACCCACACCGCCACCGACACCCCCATGTGGGTAACCGGCGTCATCTACGCACACGGGTACCGTGGCCTCTGGTACACCTTCTTCACGGCCTGGACCGCCATCGGCTCCTTCGTGTCGGCACGGATTTTTCGCCGCTCCCTCGCCTACTCGCAGGCGGAGTGGCAGATCATGCGCTTCGGGGGAATGGGGGCGGAGCTGCTGAGGGGATGGCTGGCCGGTTGGCAGGTCTTCATGAACATGTTCATCCTGGGGTGGGTGGG
>JARRPL010000465.1:0-2133 GCA_037382905.1 Gemmatimonadota bacterium
CTCTCCGGACGCGTATCTTGTTTATGGCCGTGGAATCCTTCATCTTTCCATACTGGTCGAAACCATTGGGGGAGCCGAAGCCCGACCCGGCGCCGGCCCGCACCGCTTCGATGGCGGGTCACGGCACCTTCCTTCCGGATGTGACCATCCCGGTGATGTCGGGGGACAGCTACCTGCCCAACCAGGAGATGAGCGACGACTACCACTGCTTCCTGAGCGAGTGGACGGGGGAGGAGACGGCGTACGTCACCGGGTTCCGGGCGCTGCCCGGCAATCGCAACGTGGCGCACCACCTGGTGGTCTACAGCGTTCGTCCCGAGATGTGGGCGCGCTACAAGGAGCTGGACGAGGAGTTCGGCCCCGGAGAGGGGTACCGGTGCTTCGGAGGAGCGCTCCCGGACGAGTTGGGAAGCCGTGAGCGCCGGGCGGCGTACGAGGCCCGCTACCCCGATGGCCTCCGGGAGCTTTCCCGAGCCAGCGACTGGCTGGCCCATTGGGCGCCGGGGATGGATGGCCACGTGTTCCCCGAGGGGACCGGAATCCGCATGGAGCCCGGCACGGGGCTGGTGGTGCAGATGCACTACTACGCGAAGTCCGCCCCGGGAGAACGGGATGCCGGCACCCGTATGGAGTTCATGACCGCCCAGCGGGTGGACCGGCCTGCCGTCATGTTCGCCCAGACCCGGAACGACTGGCTGAGCGCGGAGAACAACGGGACCATGGTGATTCCCGCCGGGGAGATGCGCAGCTACGGGCTCCGGGACAACCTGGGGCGGGTCCTGGGCTACTTCGCCGGTCTCACCGGGGTACCGGAGGAGAGGATCCGGGCGTTGGAGGTCCACTCCGCGAACCTGCACATGCACGCCTTCGGTCATTCCGGGGAGGTGATCCTGAGCCATGAATCCGGGCGTCAGGAGACGCTTCTGCGCATCCCCCGATGGGACCTGGGGTGGCAGCGGGACTTCACCTTCGCCGAGCCGAAGATCCTGCCCCGGGAGACGCTGGAGAACACCTGGCTCGGGATGCGCTGCACCTACGAGAACACCTCGGACCAGATCGTCTACGGGGGGCTGGGCTCCTTCGACGAGATGTGCTTCAACTTCTCGTACATCGCGGTACAGGAGGGCCCGCCGGACGAGACGACGGAGTCGGAGACGGGCCGCTAGGGTTTCCGCGTCCTTTCCGGAGTTCCGGGCGCTCCGCCCGGTCTCAGGGAGTCTCCGGGGGTGATGCGGGAGTCCCGCGGACGCCTCCGCCTGCCACCAGACGGAAGGCGACGGCTGCGTCACGGAACCTCGCCACCTCCTCCGGCGGCAGCCCCGCCTCGGCGCCGACGTCGGCGAGCCTCCGTGCCAGAGCAAAGAACTGCCAGGGGATGTTGAGGGTGGCCCGGTCGAACCAGATGTCCCGATCCCGCAGGCCCCGGAATCGGTAGACCTCGTTCCACAGACGAAGCGTTCGGGGAAGATCGAACCACTCCCCCCCGTACTCCTCCGTTCCACGGACCAGCCCCTCCCGGGGTGGGGCCTCGAGCGACCGGACCTCGAGCTTGTGGACCAGCCCCTGGCGCACGGCGAAGGGGGCCAGGCCCAGGCGGTTCATGGTGCCCATGGAGGTGGTGAAGTAGGCGGGGCGTTCGTCCATGGAGTCCACGATCATCCGGAGTGTGAGCCACCCGGCCCGGTCGATGGACATCCCCTCCGGGAAGGTGACGGACAACCGGGGAAAGGCGACGGTCTGATCCGCCCCCAGGACTCCGCCCCGGATGCCGTCCATCTCCTCGGGCGTCATCAGCGTGACGGCGCCGGCAGGCGGGGGGCGGTCGGGATAGAGGCTCCCGGGGGCGTCGGGATCGTACCGCCTCTGCCGCTCCGGCACCGAGAGGTGCTGCAGTTGCCTTGGGTACCAGTCGGTGTAGAGATACTGGCCCACGACCACCGTGACATCCCTACGGATGCCCTCCACCTCCTGGAGGTACCAGCGGGGGAAGGTGTCGTTGTCGCCGTTGGTGAAGAGGATTCCGTAGGGCTCGACGCTCGTGAGGAGGTCCCAGGCCCAATCCCGGGCCGCCCGATCTCCGGCCCGGCTGGCCCATCCCCAGTTGAGGGCGAGGGGCAGCAGCGCCAGCAGGAG
>JARRPL010000466.1:0-2126 GCA_037382905.1 Gemmatimonadota bacterium
CTGTGTAATCCGTCTTATCCGTGTCATCCGTGGTTCGCGTGAGTTGCAGGCTGTTGGGCTTAGTCTCAAACAGTGAGGCTCACTTAAAATATAGAGCCGAAGCTTACCTGTGCGGGTTCGTCCCCGTACAGAAGCCGCCGCTCGAACTTGTGCGAGGTAAGCAGCCAGTGCAGTCCCAACGTCCAAAAAGAAAGGGGGAAGGATTGTAACGAAGGGGCCAGGCGGCGGTACCTCGGGAGGAATCACGATTCGGCCTTTCCAACGCGCCAAGCCCCGAATCAGGCTGAAGCGTCGGGACAGTGAATGTCTCCGGGTAATGGGAGGACGATTACCTTTGCCCGTGAAGAGTGGTGGTTGGTGGTTTCGCCTGGGGAAAACGGTACAACAGTCGACCAACTGAACGATCCACGGCGTACTCACCGAAAGGTGCAGTAACCGCCATCTATAAGGCGAGCCGAAATGATGGCGCTGTAGCGCTCGGCGGGGACGGGACGCTCTCAAGTCCTTCCCCCTTGGGGTCGCCAGCGTGCTTGGAGGAGAGTTGCCGTCAGGTAATTCAAAAGAGCACACCGGTCAAGAGAGTGACGAGACAGAGCAAGGCATGGGAACAGTTAGCCCTTGGGTATCGGCCTGGTATGGGGCCAGACCCCTCCTTTTCCGGGAAAGGCTTGAGGATCGGCTAAGAACATTCTCTACGTCTTGGCTTCTCGATTGTCACCGGCAACGTCAGGAACGGAGAGACACGCGCATGATGCAGGTTCCGAAGAAGAAACTGAGACACCACTCGCTGACGGGAAGAATCGTTGAGGGAGTCATGCTCAAAGCGTTCAAGAACGTGAAACGCAACAAAGGAGCGGCGGGAATCGACAAGGTAAGCGTCGGCATGTACGAGGCGAATCTCACGGAGAATCTCGATTCTCTTATGAGAGAGCTCAAAACCGACGTCTACCGGCCCAAACCCTTGCGGAGAAAACTCATCCCCAAGGGCGACGGCCGATTTCGTCCCTTAGGCATTCCGTCCGTCAAGGACAGGGTGGCGCACGAGGTGATCCGGACCATCATCCATCCGATCTTCGAGAGGCAGTTTCATAAAAGTTCCCACGGGTTCAGGCCCGGCAGAAGCTGCGTCACCGCCATGAACGAGCTCTTGGAATATTACGAGCAAGGCTACCAGACGGTAGTCGAGGCCGACATCAAAGGCTTCTTCGATAACATTCCTCACAAGCTCGTCATGGCTATGGTCGAAAGGGAGATCTCAGACGGCAAGACCCTGAGCACGATCCGAAAATTTCTACAGGCGGGAGTGATGGAGGACGGTAAGTTCGTTCGTACCCTCAAGGGGACGCCGCAGGGAGGAGTGATCTCCCCCCTGCTGGCCAACATCGTTCTCAATCACCTGGACTGGACGCTTGAGGGGCACGAATACAAGTTCGTTCGGTACGCCGACGACTTCATCGTGCTCACCAGATCGTTCCAGGAAGCGGAAAAGGCGCTCGCCGCGGTCAAGCAGTGCATCGAGGAGGACCTGGGGCTCGAATTGAGCCCGGAGAAAACCGGAATCACGAACTTCGACAAGGGGTTCGAATTCCTGGGCTTCTTCATCTCTTCGCGCACCATCAGGATGCGGCCCAAAGCGGAAAAGAAATTCAAAGATCGGGCGAGGGAGATCACCACCAGGAATCACAACCTCGACCGGACGGTGATTGAAAAGCTCAACCAGCTCATCCGGGGAACCGTCAATTACTTCTACCAGAAGTTTTCGACGAATCTGGAACAATTCGCTTCTCTGGACAGATGGATCCGCAAAAGGATTCGCTGTATGAAATACAAGCGAATCTGGGTGACGGATAACTACCGGATGAAAATCAAACACATCCGGAATATAGGCCTCATCTTCTGTTCGGACCTTTGTCGAGCACGCCAAGGTCCTTGAATTGCCCCCATGTCATGGGTCAACTTGCTGGGGCCGCCCGGTGCGGGAAAGCCGCACGCCGGTAAATATAGGGAATCAACCCTATTGCGACAACGGGGAGGTGGTGACGTCAGTTCACCACCTTACCCTCTACTTTTCACAGCGCCTTGTATTGCGAGCGGATGAGCTCCGCGTAAGGTCCGCTTTTGGCCAG
>JARRPL010000467.1:0-2119 GCA_037382905.1 Gemmatimonadota bacterium
GACCTCTACCCCTCGATCCGATTCATCGGAGCGCCCGAATCCAGGCGGCCGCCTCGGATAGGAAGGGGCGCGGGTCCCCCCATCGCAGCACCTCCAGGCGCACCCCCGGGCGAAAATCAGCCATGAACTCCACCATGGCCCGCAAGCGCCCCGGATGCCCGGGAGGAAGGGAGAGCTCTTCCGGGGTCCGGACGAGACGAAGGAGGAGTTGATCCAGGTCTCCCAGGAGCCATCGGACCTTCACCCCAGGGCGGCCTCGGACGAGGTCTCTCAGTCCGGCCGGCGCCTCCGCACTCCCCTCCGCCGCTGCCAGGAGCAGTACCGGGAAGTCCACCCCTGCGTCGATGGCGAGTTGGAGGGAGCCCCAGAATCGGCCGTTGATCTCCATCAATACCGGGTCGCCCGTGTCACGCCGGACCTTGTATTCCACCATCGCTACGCCCGAACGCCAGCCCATCGATCCCAGGAGCTTCAGGGAGCGGTCCAGCAACGCCGGATCCGGCTCCGTGCTCTCCCTGACCGCGCTGACTCCCCCGGAGGGGGGCTTTTCCCTGATCCGCCGGTGTCCGACGGTGGCCCGGAGGTCGCCTCCCCATAGGAGCAGGAACACTCCGACACCGTCCCCGATGATCCGTTCCTGGGCCAGGGCAGGGAAGCTCTCCGGTCGGACCCCTGCGGCCCACTCGGAGAGCCCCCCGGGGGTATCCACGTAGCACACCGCGGGAGTCTCCCCCGATACCCCCGGACCCCCCACCGACCGGGAGGGCTTGATGGCCAGGGGATAGGCCTCCGGGGGAATGCTCGTCGGGTCTACTTCGTCCAGGCTTCCCCAGACCCATTGTCTGGGCACGGTAATTCCCACTTCCTTCGCGGCCTCCAGGACCTGGGCTTTGTCGGATACCCGTCGAAAAGTCTCGGCGTCCGGAAAGGGCAGAAGTCGCCCGTCCCCCTCGTAGGCCTCCCGTCGGGGGAGGACCAGCCGGAGGGTCTTCTCCGTCATGGGAAAGAGAACGTCGATGTTCCAGCGTTTCAGCGCCCCCTCGAAAGCCGCCAGGAACCCTTCGGGGTCCCTCCCGGCGTCGACGATCTGCGCTCCTTCCGTGCAGTAGCGGCTCCGTCCCGCCAGGCCCCCACCACGGCTGGGGCCCAGGACAAAGCATTGGTGGCCGGCTCTGCCCAGGCTCCGGACGCAGGCCAGGGCCGACCGCTGGTCACCATCGGTGAGGAGGATCCGGCGGCTCACCACGGCCAGAACCCCGAAACCCGAGCAATGAATCCATCCAGCGAGAGGCCCCGGGGGATGTTCAGGCGGGGAATGAGGAAGGGGGATTCCACCAGGACACCGGGGGCCGCCGAACCACCCTCCACCAGAAACCCGGCGGCGAATCCGAGACGCGCCGCCAGGCCACGAACCGCCGCGGAGGAGAGGCCGTAGGGATAGCTGAGTGTGTGGGGGATGTCCATCTCCCGCTTTCGGAGCCAGGAGAGGGAGCGGTCCAACTCGACACGGGCCTCCGGTTCGGGGATCGTGGCGAGGTTGACGTGGCTCCAGGTGTGAGCGCCCAGGGAACAGGAGGCTGACGCCTCTTCCACCTCCTCCAGGCTCCCGGGGCGGTAAGACTCAGGCATCTCCCGGAGGGGTATGTTTTCTCGCCTGGCCCAGGCCATGGCCTCCTCCTGTCTTCCTCCCAGTATTTCCAGAACGTGGCTCCGGAGGGGAGTGGGCACCACCCCCGCCACCGGATCCGCGAAACGGTCCCACCAGAACCCTTCGTTCCCCAGGAGTCCGGGACAGACGAATACCGTGGCGGGCAGGTCCCGGGAAGCCAGCTCCGGCAGCCCCAACTCCATGGCTCCCCTGTAGGCGTCGTCGAACGTGATGGCCACCCGGATCCCATGCCTTTCACCGATTCCGTCGCCCCTCTCGATTCCGAGCCCGACCGATTCAGAGAGGAGGACATCGAGAGGTACGACCTGGAAGTGCCTCATCAGGGCGTCCATCTGGTCTCGGAAACGGGATAAGGGGAGGTGGAGGCTCGTGTCGCCCAGGGGGGGATCTGCATCGGGGACTACGTTGTGGTAGGAGAGGATCGCCACCTTGCGGGGGTGGAGGCGGCCC
>JARRPL010000468.1:0-2109 GCA_037382905.1 Gemmatimonadota bacterium
CCAGGGAAGGGGTTCTCGTCTCGAGCGCCCGGGTGCGGGGAAGTCGGAGTGCCCTCTATCCCGTGGTAGACGCCACCGGGCTCTACTCCCACGTTGGACCGGTTCCTTCCCTGGAGTTCCAGGACCGATCCATCTCTCTCTTTCCCAGCAACAACTACAACGCATCGGTGACCGTGCGGCAGACCGTGTACGATGCCGGGAGGAGGGAAGTCGAAGTGGAGCGTGCCAGGTCGGTGGAAGGGACCGCCGCGGAGGGGGTGGCGCTGGTCCGCTCCGGCCTGGCATACCAGACCATCGACGCGTTCAACGCGATTCTCTTCCTTCAGGAGAACCTGGCGGTACAGGAGGAAGAGCTTCAGGCCCTGACTCGGCACCTGGCCATCACGGAGGAGAAGGTGCGTTCCGGAACGGCCACGGAGTTCGAGGTCCTCACGACTCAGGTTCGGATGGCCGACGTGGAGAGTCGACGGGTGGACGTGGCGAGCAACCTGGAGGTGCGGCGAATCGAGCTCGGTCAGCTATTGGGATGGACCGCAGAAACGCCGCCGGTGCTGGTGGGGAGCTTCGACGGGACCCCTCCCGAGCTGGACCTGGATTCCCTCCTCAGCGTGGCTCTGGCTCAACGTCCGGAGATGAGACTCTCCAGGGGGGCAGAGGGCACTGCAGAAGTACAGGCCCGCCTGGCCTCGCTGGGCGACAAGCCCTCGGTGAGTCTGAACCTGACGCTGGGGGCGAAGAACGGATACGTTCCCCACCTCAACGCGGTGAAGCCGAACTGGATCGCCGGGATGTCGATGGATTTCCCCCTATTCAACGGGCACAGGACCCGGAGCCAGGTCGAGGAGTCCGAGGCAGGGCTGAGCCAGGCCAGGGCGAGGACCCGGGCCCTGGAGCGGACCGTGACCACTCAGGTCCAGCAAGCTGCAGCGTCCGTTCAGGCAAGCAGGGAGAAGATCCGAGCCTCGGAGCTCCAGGTCCGGCAAGCCGAGGCGGCTCTCGAGCTGGCCAACACCCGGTACCAGGCCGGCGTGGTCACAAACCTGGACGTGCTGGACGCCCAGACCTCCCTGTCCGAAGCCAGGCTCATGGAGCTCCGAGCACGGTATGACCTCGTCAGGAGCCGCTATCTCCTGATGCGGACGGTAGGGGACTGGAGGTGGTAGCCCGGGAGAGTCGATAGACGGGACCCCCACCGCCCGCCGGGAGACGGCGCTGGACAGGCGAGGGGAGAAGCGCAGGCGATCCTACCGCCTGTGCCCGAAGAGTGCGTTCTCCGTCTGGGGGTGATTGAACATGTCCGGGGGGCTGTGTCCGGGACCGTCGGCAATCACCAGGCGCCAGTTGAATTCCCACTCCCTCTCGTACGCCAGATCCATCGCTTCATTGAACCAGCGAATGTTGCGGGAATAGCGGTGGACGCCCTGAGCGTACGCCTCCCCCGTGGGAAGCTGGGCCAGCTCGGTGTCGCCGGTCCCCACATAGACCGTGATGGGCTGGGCCAGGTACCTCTGGATCCGAGCGTCGCTCCCCAGCTCTTCAGGCAGCCCGCCGAAGCCGAGACCGAATCTCAGGTCCCGGGTCGGGAACATGCACGAGCCGGAGCTGATGGCGACAACGCGTTCGGCATCGGTGTCCAGGAATGCGGCCATCCGGCCCACGAATTGGCCTCCGGCGGAGAAGCCCACGATGAGGTACGGCAGCCGTGTATCGCCTTCGCGAGCCCGGATGTAATCCACGATCATGGGCACGAACGCGTAGGTGCGTTCGTCGGCGTCAGCGACGGACCCGTCTTCACGAAACACGCCGCCGTACTGGTAGAGTCGGTTCGGGAATCGCTCCAGATCGAATTCGGGCACCACCACCAGGGACCCGAAGGAGTCGCCCATGCCGGACGCACTGTCCCGATAACCGCTGGCCGTCCGCGAAGCCCCG
The DNA here is from genome assembly GCA_037382905.1 of Gemmatimonadota bacterium. Classification (GTDB taxonomy): domain Bacteria; phylum Gemmatimonadota; class Gemmatimonadetes; order Longimicrobiales; family Gaopeijiaceae; genus Gaopeijia. The sequence continues at coordinate 1,933 of JARRPL010000468.1, forward strand.
TGGACGAGGAGAATGAACCGGTCTCCCCTGTAGCTCGCCGGCTTGTAGAAATGGAGGTTCAGGAGGGTACCGCCGAAGTCGACCTCGACGACCCCCTTTCCCGGGGGAAACGGGTCGGCGGTTACGGGGATGGGGACATCTTGTGCCTCGGCCCCGCGGGAAAGCGGTGCCAGGAGG
>JARRPL010000468.1:2116-2653 GCA_037382905.1 Gemmatimonadota bacterium
GCGATCCATGAGCATGCCACCTGGGGGGATGGGGAATCAGCGTAGAACGCGGTTCGGAGGACTCTACATTCTGGGCAGATCGCTGGATCAGCAAGGGCGGGCGCCGGGAGTGCCCCCACCCCGCGAACTCCCCCCCGGCTGGACGAACCGGGCTCTACCTGATACGCTGAGGCATTCCCAACAAGACCTCCCGGAGGAGCACCCCATGCGCGAGACCATTCGCTTTCGATTGAACGGCCGGGACACGACACTGGAAACGGAGGGCACCCGGACCCTGCTCTGGGTCCTGCGCCAGGACCTCGGACTCACGGGAGTCAAGTTCGGGTGCGGGATCTCCGAGTGCGGGGCCTGCACGGTTCTCGTGGACGGCAACCCGATCCGATCGTGCGCCTACCCGGTTTCAGGTCTGGAGGGCACCGAAGTCCTCACCATCGAGGGGCTGGCCCAGGGAGGCGAGCTGCACCCCCTTCAGGAGGAGTTTGCCGAAAGGGGGGCCTTCCAGTGCGGCTACTGCACGCCGGGCATGATCATGGAGGC
>JARRPL010000469.1:0-2912 GCA_037382905.1 Gemmatimonadota bacterium
AACACGGACCTATCCGTCCAGTCGGTCCTGCTCAGCCCCGACGGGGAGACGGGGATTCTCACCGCCGACGGCGCCATGCATCGCATCACCTTCGGGCCCAACGGCGACGTGGACATCGACCGGATGGAGGGGAGCGGACGCCCACCATGACCTTCTCGCCGGGGGTATCCTTGAGAAGGAGGTTCAGGTCCGACGATCCGTCGAGGGTCACACCGCCCACACTCATCAGCTGGTCGCCCACCGAGATCTCGTCGGAGATGTCTGCCGGACCCAGGGCGACGACTTCGATCACGATGAACCGGCCGTCGTTCTCGTAGGCGATGCGGTCGAAGCGGAGGCCGAGCTTCCCTGTGGATGCGTTGTCACCCCCCTGGGGCGGATCGGTTCGTCCAGAGTGCCCCATATGGGACGCGTTCAGCTCGCCCAGCATCAGATTCATGAGCCGATTGAACTCGGACCGGGTCCGTGCCCCTTCGATCTGGGGGCGGAACCGGTCCCGGACGGCGGGCCAGTCGGCGCCGTGGTAGTCCGTGTCGTAGAAGCCGTCCCGCATCTCACCCCATCCCTGCTCGAACGCGGCGACCTTGGTGGAGTCGAAGTCCTCGACGAACTCCACCGAGGTCGAGACCGTCTTCGACTGTCCACCGGAGATGGTGACCACCCGAAGCTCTCCACTCTGCAAGACGTACAGCTGCTTGCCGTCCTTGTTGAAGGCGATGGGGCGGCCGTTCCCCTCCATCCGGTCGATGTCCACGTCGCCGTTGGGCCCGAAGGTGATGCGATGCATGGCGCCGTCGGCGGTGAGGATCCCCGTCTCCCCATCGGGGCTGAGCAGGACCGACTGGACCGACAGGTCCGTGTTCACGAAGGCGCCCCGGCGGCGGATGGCCCGCTCACCAGACCTGGGCGATTCCTCCTCCTCGCCGGGCTCCTCGTCGGTCTCGGGCTCGTTGAAGAGCTTCCGGAACTTGTCCTCGTCGAAGGTGGGCGGAAGGGGAACGAGATCGACCTTCATGAGACGACTGGGCTCGGTCCGTTGTGAGGTGCGGTAGACCAGGTAGTCGCCCTTGGCGCTCCAGTCCAGGGAGCTGGCGTTGCTGTTGGCCACGAAGCTGACCTGACGGCCCTCACCCCCCGTGGCCGGAATGATCATCACGTTACTGAATTCGTCGGTCTCCCCCAGGTAGGCGATCCACCGGCCATCCGGAGACCAGGTCAGGCCGGATTCCAGACCGAAGGCGAGCCGCCGGTCTTCGCCGGATTCCCAGTCGATAACCCGAAGCTCCCGCTCCTCGTTCACCATCCTGCCGTAGGCCAGGGATTTCCCGTCCGGCGAGAACTCGCCCGGCTGGTCCCGCCCCTCGCCGGAGGTAACCTGCCGCTCGGTGTTGGTGGTGAAGTCGTAGGCGTACAGCTTGGGCGTACCCGTTCGCCAGGAGGAGTAGACGATCTCCTCCGAGTCCGCCGCCCAGAGGATCTCTCCTTCCGCCGCGGGGGTCATGGTGACCCGGGTCGCCGGCACGTCACCCTCCATGGTAGTGGCCCAGATGTCACCCCCGGCGGTGAAGGCCCATTTCTTCCCGTCCGGAGACACCGCGATATCGCCCCATCCGCTGTCCTCGCTCTGGACCTCGGGGGTCGGGCCTTCAGTGGAGCCCAACAGGTTGATGTCCAGGTGGCGTTCGGTATCCGTGGCCACATCGTAGGTCCAGATCCCGAAATCCCGTTCGAAGGCGATGGTGCCGCCGTCGGCGCTGATGCTCGGCCAGAGGACACGGCCGCCGGTGAACTCGGTGAGCTGGCGTGCCGCCGACCCATCCACCGAAGCCATCCAGAGGTTCTCGGCGCCGGAGCGATCCGACATGAAATAGAGGTCTGCGCCATTCGCCCCCCACATGGGCCAGAGGTTCTTACCCCCGGTGGAAACCGCCCGGTAGGTGGGCACCTCGGTGGAGGTCGTGGCCTCGTCCAGGACCCAGATCTCGGACTCATCGATGTGGGCGTGCCCGTTCCGCCACCACTGACTCACCGGCATGCGGGCCCGCGTCGAGATGGCCACCTGTCCGCCCTGGGGTGAAGGGGCCGCGAAGTACTCCGATACATACCGGTCCGCCGCCACCGCCATGGGGGTGCCTCCCGTGGCCCGGACCCGGAACACGTCGTGGGCTCCACTGATATCCTCTGCGCTGGAGGTGAAGTAGACCCAGGCGCCATCCCCGGACCATCCAGACAGCTGCTCCGACCCCGACTCGTTGGTCAGCCGCGTGACCCGGCCGGTGGAGAGGTCCATGAGGAAAACGTCCAGGCCCCCGTTCCGGTTCGAGTTGAAGGCCAGGTAGCGCCCATCCGGGGAATAGAGGGGCCGGGACTCGTGGGCCGAGTGGGCCACCAGGAGTCGTGCCGCTCCGCCCGCGGCCGGCACCGTCCAGATATCCCCTCCCGAGACGAAGGCGATCTCCGACCCATCCGGAGAGATCCCCGGTTCATAGAAGGAAGGGGCGCCCTGGGCGGACAGGGGGGCGACGGCGGCCGTCACGGCCAGGAGGCCCGGGCCGGCCGTCAAAACCACGAGGGCCGGGGCCAGGGCCCTCAGTCTGATGCCGAACGCGGGCGCGGCAGTGTGTCGAGCATTCATGCCGATCTCCAGGTTGGGTACGTGCGTCGAGGCTGAACGGGTACGGCTTCTTGGAATCGGAGGCAAGTGGGGGGCTCGCCCCCGACGCTGCGTCTACGCTCCGAGTGAGGTGTCCCCCTGGGGCCCTGCCCCCGTCAGAGGCCCTCCCGCAATCCCGCCCACAGCCCGGCGGCCTCCGATCCGGGCCACCTGGGGGTCTCGCCGGTCTGGTAGCAGGCGACGAGGGCCTCGGCGAGACCCTCCACCCAGTGAAGTCGTCCCACGGAGGTCTCGGAGA
>JARRPL010000470.1:0-2098 GCA_037382905.1 Gemmatimonadota bacterium
CATCCCAGAAGTTGTCCAGCAGGCCTTTCACTACCTCGAGCCCCGTGGCGAGGCCAGAATACCCCTCCACACGCAAGAGGCTGACCGCGAGGAGGACTGCGACCTTGAGATCTTTTGACTGATCCCGGAGGAAGTCCGTGGCGAGCTCCACCACCAGCTCGAACTCGTCCCCGACCTCTTCCGTGACCCCTGTCGGGGTCATTAGGGCCGGCTGGTCGGCGTCCAGGAATGCACGCTCGATGGCGGCGAACTCGTTACTGCTCCGCAGCTCGGGGCCCGCAGGGGTATCACCCTCGATGGGCGCCAACAGCTCCTCGAGTAGAGACATAAGGCAGTGGGGTTATTTCCCCGCTCGGTTCAGCGGTCGGGGGTAGCGATGACGAGCTCTCGAACCTCCAGGAGAGGAAAGTCCTCACCGTCGACCAGAAGCATCTTCTGTCCAACGGGGATCTCTCCCCCCGATTCGAGCTCCACCCATTCGGTGATTCTGCCCAGGCGAACGGCCTCGTCCGGATGTTGCCAGGCCAGCGGGGTCATGACCGGGAAAAGGGCATCCCCCCCGTACCCTCCGAGGGCGTCGCTGGCCTTGAGCTCCCCTCGGGCCCAGAAGAGGTCCCTGAGCTTCGCCGGTGGCTCGATGCGGAGGTTGGCCAGGTGCTCCATGGGCATCCAGGTGTACCGCCCTCCGACGATCACTTCCAGGCGAGGCCCGATCCGGGGATCCGCATCCCGAAGGTCATCGAAGGGATTGCCATTCAGCGTCCCGGAAACGGAACCGGGGGAGTCGCCCTCGTCGGGCCACTCCCCCTTCCGGAACATCTCCTGCCGCTGCTCCTCCGCCCTCACCGCCTCCTGGTACCAGGCGATGGACACGGCCGCCTCCGGGTCGGCAGCGGTAACGGCACTCAACTGTTTCCGAGCTCGCTCGAACGCCCCGGAGAAGCAGAGGAGCTCGAAGAGGAAGAGGCGGCTCTTCAGGTTCGTTGGATCTTCCCGGAGCGATTGGTTCAGGGCATCGATGGCCTCGGAAAGCCGACCTTCACGGAAGAGGGTATCAGCGTCCACGGGAACCCCTGATCAGCGGTTTATGTATCGACCAGACCGATGTCGTACTCGGCCTCGGAGGTACCGGACGCCGTGCCGTCCGCCGCGACATGGGTGTAGACCACCGCGATCTTGTTGAAGTAGAAGGTCCCCTGCTCAGCGGGAATCCCGTCGCCGGTCTCCTCGCCCTGCCAGGTCAGGTCCGCCAGCACGACGTCGGTGAACTCGTAGGAGATGTAGGGCACGGAGGTGTCCGTTCCGCCCCGATAGAAGGAGACCTTCGCCGACGGGAACTTCAGGTTCCTGCACATTGCCCCGAAGAGCTGCGGGCTCGAGCTGTCGGATTTCTTGGTGAAATGGAATCCGCTCACGGATGCTCGCCCCGTCACCTGCAGAGGTTGGCCCGGCTGGGAAATGACCGGAAGACTCCCTCCCAGCGTGAAACTCTTGAGGGGAATGTCTCCCTCGTGTCCCGATCGCGTGGCTTCTCCCTGGACACCTTCGAGGTGGAGATATGCGTCCCAGGCCATTGGTTCCTCCTTTTGAAAAGTTCGATCGATTCTGCTCTTTCAGTTCCCGCCTGAAAGGTGTCCCTAATCCACCGGAGCCGGCACGTCGGCCACCAGGCGCATGGAGAAATCCACCGCGTCCAGCTGGAAGTGGGGCCGGAGGAAGGCCACGGCCTGGTAGTTGCCGGGCTTCCGCGGGTTTTCCACTACGTCGATTCTGGCTTCCTTGAGTGGCTTCTTTGCCTTCTGGTCCTCCGAGGCTCCCTCGCTCTTCAGAACGTACCCGGCGATCCAGTTGTTGAGCATGTCGCTCAGGTCCTTTTTCGTCTTGTAGGACCCGATGTGGTCCCGCATCATGGTCTTGAGGTAGTGGGCGAAGCGGGACACGGCGAAGAGGTACGGAAGCTGGGCCGACAGAGCCGCGTTGGCCGTTGCGGCGTCGCCGGCGGGACCTTCGTACTCTTTGGGCTTCTGCGCGGATTGGACGCTGAAGAAGACCGCATTGGCGGTGTTCTTCTCATTTGCCAGAGGCACGAAGCCCAACT
>JARRPL010000471.1:0-2083 GCA_037382905.1 Gemmatimonadota bacterium
GGAGAAGGAACGCAAAAAGGAACGCTGAGGGTTGAGACGCTCCTCTCTTCCATGCTCTCAGGAGCACCTCACGTAACGACCTGTTCCCGAAGGTAGTCGGGGACCGGTCTCCCCCGACCGGGATTCGCGGACCAGACCCACGCCGGAGTGGATCTCGAAGGGTGTGCCGTACTCCGGGAAGTAGAAGGCCCGTTAGCCAAGAACCGAGAAGCTGCTGTCCTGGTGGATCTCCCGGTTCCGCGAGTAGAAGCCGAGGTTGAGATCCCTGCCGGTGAACGGCCCCCGCACGGTCACCGGCTCCTTGTCGTGGTCGTGGCCGGACTCGCATGCCACGATCAACTCCGCCATGAGCCTTCCCACCATCGGTGCGTTCTTGAACTGATTCCCGCTTGTTCCCACGGCCATGTAGAAGCCGTCGAGGCCGGACCGGTCGTAGATGGGAATCCAATCCTCCGTGGCATCGTACAGATCGACGATGCCCTTGGTGTGGTTGGGGATCTCAAGGTCGGGAATGCGCAATGCCATCCGGTAGACCTGGGCTTTCCACTGGGCCTCGGTGACCTCGCGGTTGAAATCGTCGGGGTCGGCAACCCACTGCAGGGAATCACACTCGGGGTCCACGCTTCCCACCAACAGGAGGCCTCCAGCCTCCTCCCGGCAGTACACGCCCACGTCCTGGTCGGTGGCCAGGCGGCCGTAGGGCTCGCCCCGGCCCCTGGCAGGGAAGGGCACGTAATGTACTTCCTTGCGGAGCGGCCTGGTGCCGACCCTCATCTCAGAGTCCACGCCGGCCAAGCGATTCATAACCGCCGAGTGGGGTCCCGCCGCGTTCACCACCACGTGTGAATCCAGGGTCCGACCGTCTCTCAGCCTGACCCCCTGCACCCGCCCACTGTCTCTGCGGATCTCGCTGACTTCAGCGTTGAACTCGAAGCGGGCCCCGGCGGCCTCCGCGGCCCGTTGGAGGTTGTGGGTGGCAAGCTGCGGATCATTCACGTAACCGGCGTGGGGGAGGAAGATCGCACCAGGGTGCTCCTTCCCGGAGGGGGTCCCGAACGAGGCATCCTCCGGGCGGCGTGGCGGATAGTAGGCCGTCACATCGTAGAAAGGGACCTTGGCGCGCAGTGTAGGGCCATCCCACTCCAGGTATTCGATCCCCAGCTCGTCGTGAAAGAGGAGGTGCTGCCGGTACATGGCGGCTTCGGAGCGCACCACCACCATGCCTGTCTGAATGAGGCGGGCCAGTCCACGCTCATCCCCGAAGCCCAGGTAGTCACCCCAGTTCTTCCAATGGTGATAGCTCTCCCACGCCAGGGCGGTACCATCGAGGGTGGAGTAGTGGGTGCGCACGATGGCGCAGGAGTTGCTCGTGGACCCGTAGCCGGCCGCCGGCAGCTTGTCCACGCTCAAGGTCCGGTAGCCCTTCCGGGTCAACTCAAGGGTAATGGCGGCTCCGATGATACCGGCGCCGATGACGACGGCGTCCAGTTGGCTTTCGTTGCTCATCCTGCCTGGCTCCCGATCAGGGGGTCTCGGCCGCGCAACCGGTCTGGATCCGGAAAGGGGCCAAGGTAGGCCGGGCACCCGAAAGCCAGCAACTGACTTCGCTTTCGAGCGCGGGTCGCCAATGAATCCCTGTCGTGGTCCATCATGCCCCCTCAGCTGAACACGCTTGTCCACCAGTTGCCTCAGGTAACGAACCTTGTCAGCCGCACTCCAACCTCAACGGCCGATGATTTCGTTCATCTCTTCAACCAGTGCCCGGAACTCCGGCGTTGACTGGAGGGAATGAAACGGGAGCCAGGCCAGAGAAATGTAGATCCCCAAGGGTTCGCGACGATCCACCGCTTGTCTCAAAGACCCCAGGGCTTCCTCCTTCATTCCGAGAGCCTCCTGGGCATGGGCGATGTAGGTCCGCAGAGGATTCTCAGGGGAATCCTCCGCCACGAGAGCGGCAAGCAGATCTCTGGCATCGTCCTCCCGCCCGAGCTGAGCATAGGCAAGGGCCAGAGATGCGCGAGCATACGGCATCCCGGGAAGAAGCTCCAGAGCCTGGTGATAGGACTCCACCGCCTCGTCATAC
>JARRPL010000472.1:0-2455 GCA_037382905.1 Gemmatimonadota bacterium
TGTAGCTTGGAACCCGGTGTCCCCCCGTGTCAAATCCTCGGTCCATGCCCCGCTGGAGCGTCATCGTCCGGCCCCCCGGAGGATCCCTTTCGCCGTGGGAAGCACCGCCTCCACCCACGTGCCGTATTGGGCGGCGCCGGGGTGGAGTCCGTCCACCGCCATCAGATCCGCATCAGACCCCGCGTCGCGGCTGATCCCCGTCACGTCGACATGATGAACACCCAGCAGGGAGCTCTCTTCCCGGTTCACGAGGTTGAAGTCGTCGATCTCCCTGGCGATATCCTCCCGAACCCTCCCTTCAGCGAAGGGCATGACCCCCCAATCCGGGATGGAAAGGACCACGACCCTCCCCGGATCTCCGTCGGCCAGTTCTACGGCGCGAGTGAGGAGTGAGGAGAACTGGCGGCGGTACTCCCGGACCCCTCTGCCCCGGTACTGGTCGTTCACGCCGATGAGGAGGGAGACGAGGTCGAAAGGACCCCGGGGGGAGGAAGCCTCCAGGGCGACCTCCAGCTCATGGGTGGTCCAGCCCGTCCGGGCGATGATCAGGGGGTCTTCCACCGGGAGGCCTGCTGGATCCGGGGATCACCACGACCGTCTTTCCGTGGAACGTCATGAGCCAGTTCAAAGCCACCTGCCCGGGCGTGGCCCCACGGACTTCGCCGATCTCCGCCAGGGCCTCCACCAGGGGGCGGGTCTTCTCGAGCCCCTTCCTCTGGAAGGCCGCCATCCTCCTTCGGGGGCCGGGGCGTGTCTGGATGAGTGTGGGATCCGCGTGGAATCGGCCGGTGAGAATGCCCTGGGCCAGGGGCGAGTAGGCGATGATCGTGATCCCCAACCGTTTGGCCTCCTCCATGACGCCGTTGACCTCAGCCTTCCGGGCCAGAAGGGAGTATCGGATCTGGTTGGAGACCAGGGGAATTCCGGCCTGAGCAAGATGGTGGTGGGCCCTCACCATCATTCGAGCCGGGTAGTTGCTCACTCCCACGGTCTTGACCTTCCCGGACCGGACGAGCTTGGCCAGGGCCGCCATCTCGGTTCCGACTCTGGAAAACGAAAGGGGGCTATGAATCTGGTACAGGTCGATGGGGAAACCGCCAAGCTTCTCCAGGCGTTCCTCGATGCTGCGCAGTAGGTTCCTCGCCGTGCGGAAGACGGGGGACCACTTCGTGGCGATGACCACCCCGTCAGGCTTGACACCCTGGGCGTGGAGGGCGGTGGCCAGAGCGGCCTCCGAATGCCCCCCTCCGTAGGCCTCCGCGGTATCGAACCAGTTGACCCCTCTCTCCAGGGCGGTCCCGACGATGGCGTTCACCTGGTCCTGACTCAGCGCTTCCCAGAAACTCCCCACCGCTCCCTTCCCTCCGGAGAACTGCCAGCATCCCAGTCCGAGAGGCGAGACCTCCACCTCAGACCTCCCCAATCGTCGCATCTCGAGCATTCGTGTCTCCGAATCCTCCTGCCAGGCCATTCACACCATGCCTTTTGAACGGCTCAGGCGCCGGCGCTCCACACGAAGAGGGAGAAACCCCCAAGGACCAGATCATAGGTAGCGGAGAATCCGGGAAACCCCTCCGGAACTCCATCCCCCAACGCGGTGAACTTCTGGAGCAGGCTCCACGCCCCATGGAGCAGGAAGGCCACCACCAGAAGGAGAGGAGAGGTCGAGATTCCCGTCAGGGCCACGGCGGTGATCAAGACGGCGACCCCCCACTGCAGCACCGGCCTCCCCACCTCGGGGTTCGCCATCGCCAGCCCGGGGTACACGCCGAGAAGCACCCCTAGGATCACCGTCAGAAACGTGAACACGAGGGGCTCCGGAAACACCGCTGCAACGCCCAGGGTGATTCCCCCCGCAAGCAACCCCTTGAGCACCCTGACCTCCTCCCATGGACTATTGACGTCGGATGTCCCTTGAGAATGTTACTCGGAGGACCCCGAGAATCCAGGGCAAGGAGGCGGGGCCCTTCACCGATCCTTCCGCTTCAGCTCCAGCTCGTAGAACCAGAAGTCGTTGTTTGGCACGTCCAGCCTGACCTCCGTCACCTCACCGTGGGAGTCCAGGAGAAAGGTCGCCGCACCCCTTCCGAACCAGGCGAAGGTATTTCTCCATTCCAGAAGGAAGATGTCATCCTTCAGGGGGGTGAGGTCCGCCACCAGGTCCGGATTGGGGAGAAGCCGCAAGACCAGGTGACCTTCCTCCAGGGAAACGGTCCCGTCTCCGTACAGGTCACCTCCGTAGCGCCCGGTATAGGCGTCCAGAGGAAGAGGGGGGCGAGACCCAGAGGTGTTCTCCTCGAGAAAGCGGTCTTGTCTTCCCTCGAACCGCTCCCGGGATGCCCGCCAGGAGTCGAGCATCGCCCGGCTCCAATCCCTCTCCGGTGCTCCCAGATAAGCGTCCAGAACGGTGTTCGCGATGGCGGTGCTGACGCTGGTCATGGAGTTCGTGAGGACC
>JARRPL010000473.1:0-2033 GCA_037382905.1 Gemmatimonadota bacterium
AGGGGTCGCCCCATACCTCCCTGGCGAGGCTCTCGGTGATCATCACGACCCGGGCTCGCGCCCGAATGTCGTCCCAGCTGATGGACCGGCCCGCCACCACGGGGTCCCCCATGGTCTCCGGGTAGTTTCCTCCGACCCATTTGAAGCGTCGGATCTGGGGGCTTTGCCCCTCCGCGAGGGGGAAATCCTCGAAGAAGATGGGATCGAATCCTCCTCTCCCGTCCATCGGGACAGAGCTGGAGAGTCCCACGGAGGTGACACCGGGAATCTCCGAGAGCCGGCGGGCCATCCGCTCATGGGCGGCGGGCACCTCTCCGGCCTCGGGAACGTCGTCGGATCCGATGGAAAGGCGGAAGGTCAGGATCTCCTCCGGGTCCGTGAATCCGGGGTTCATCCCCCTCAGGTTCATGAAGCTACGGATCATCAACCCCGATCCCACCAGAAGAACCAGGGCGAGGGAGAGCTGGCCCACCACCAGGACGTTTCGGGTCCGAATCCTCGCCCTTCCAGCGCTGAACCCCCGGCCTCCCTCTTTCAGGGCGCCCACGAGGTTCAACTCCCAGAGGCGGGCCAGGGGCAGCAGGCCCAGGACCAACCCCGTGAGGAGGGAAAGACCCAGGCTGAAGGAGAGGATACCCGCATCCAGACCCACCTCCTGGAGCCGGGGCAAGGTCCCGGGGCCGGTGGCCTTGAGGATGTCCAGACCCGCCTGGGCCAGGCCCACTCCGAGGGCGCCGCCCATGAGCGCCAGGACCACACTCTCCGCCAGGAGCTCAGCGACCATGCGGCTCCGGGGAGATCCCAGGGCGGCCTGGACCGCTGTGGCCCTCTCCCGTGACTCGGCCCGCACCAGGAGGAGATTGGCCACGTTGGCCGCCGCCACCAGGAGGATGATGGCAACGCCTCCCAGGATCACCCAGAGGATGTTCCCGATGGTTCCCACCAGGTCCTCCTGGAGGGGGTGCAGGACCGGGGTCCCGCCGACCTCCTCCAGCATCTCCCGTGTCATGTCGCCCGGGAATCTCTCCGGGGCCAGGGGGATCAACCGCTGCAGGTCCGCAAGGGCTTCGTCCATCGAAGTCCCCTCGGCCAGGCGACCGACTCCGTTGAAGACGAAGTTGGATACTGTCAGGCTCGCTTTGTCGTACCGGAGGGGGCGGTAGAACGGCGGGTCCCGGTCCATGAAACGGAACCCCGCCGGCATGACCCCGATGATCTCCCGGGCCGCTCCTCCCACCTCCAGCGTCCGCCCCAGGACGCCGGGATCCCCGTCGTACCGGTCGACCCAGTATTGATGGGAGAGGATGATGGTGAAGGGGGAGTCGGTCTGGGTGTCTTCGAAGGTGAAGGTCCGGCCCAGGACAGGTTGAACACCGAGGGCACGAAACACGCCATCGGTGACCAGAACGTCCACGATCTCCTCCGGTCCCTCCGTCCCCATCACGGAAGCCCGTGATGTCGTCCATGCCCCCACTTCCTCCAGAGCCCGGGACTCGTCGTCGTACACGGCGTTCACCGCCAGGGATTGAGGCAGCTGGTCCTCCCCCATCCCCGGGGCCGCGTTCCAGATCCCCACCAGCCGATGGGCATCCTGGTAGGGGAGGGGGTCCAACAAGACGCCCTTCACCACGGAGAAGATGGCGGTGGTGGCCCCGATTCCGATGGCGAGAGTGAGAAGCACCACGGCGGTGAATCCGGGGGATTTCCGCAGCCGCCGGACCGTGAAGCGGAGCTCCTGGCTGATGTCGGCGAGAGTGATCCACCCACCGCCCCGGGAGCGCATCCTGGCCTCGGACTCCTCCAGCTTTCGTGCGGTTCCGGAGTTTCTCGCACCACTCCGACTCCGGAGGATGCGGTTCGCCAGCTCTTTCCAGTCCTCGATCTCGGCCACCGCCGCTCTTTCGGCTTCCGCCGGGGAGGCCCCTCGGGCCAGGGCTTCCCGGTAGGCGTCCTCCAGGTGCCCGGCCAACTCCTCCAGGATCTCCCCCTCCAACTCCCCCCTGAACCCGTCTCGGGGCAGGTGCTCCCGAATG
>JARRPL010000474.1:0-2578 GCA_037382905.1 Gemmatimonadota bacterium
CATCGACTCCATTGAGGCCCGGGGGTACGTGGATCGGAGCCGACTGGGGATCGGCGGGCACTCCTACGGGGCCTTTTCCACGGCCAACGCGATGGTTCACACGCCTTTCTTCAAGGCTGGCATCGCCGGCGACGGGAACTACAACCGGACCCTGACCCCCCTGGCCTTCCAGAACGAGCGACGCTTCCTCTGGGACGCGAAGGACGTGTACCTCTCCATGTCTCCATTCCTCTATGCCGACCAGCTGACCGGAGCCCTCCTGATGTACCACGGGATGCACGACCAGAACGTTGGTACGGATCCCATCCACTCGCCCAAGATGTTCCATGCCCTGAATGGCCTCGGGAAGACCGCGGCTCTGTACCGGTATCCCTATGAGGACCACGGACCGGCAGCGAAGGAGACCCTCCTGGACCTGTGGGCCCGATGGACGGCCTGGCTGGACAAGTGGATCATGAATCCTGCTCCGCCGGCGGAAGGGGAGGAAGGGAAGTAGTCCAAACCCTCGCACCTGATCTCGCGGTCCCCCGGAGCTCGAGATCCCCGAAGTCAGGAAAGGGCCCCGTCCACGGACGGGGCCCTTTTTCGTCAGAAAGGAGACGAAGGGTGGGATCAGAATGAACCCTGCGGCAAGGGCCCAGAATGTGACGGCGATGGGGCTCGCGAAGAGGACCCCCCAATCCCCTCCGCTGAGAGCCAGGGAGCGCCGGAGGTTCTTCTCCATGAGTGGGCCGAGAACCACGCCCAGAATCGCCGGGGCAAGGGGGATGGACGCCTTCCGGAACACGTACCCCACGACTCCGAACGCCACCATGAGTCCAAGATCGAACACGCTCTGGTTGAGGGCGTATACCGCCGTGACACTCAGCACGGCGACCCCCGGCATGAGCACCCACCTCGGCAGACGAAGGAGTCGGGCAAAGACCCCCACCAGGGGAAGGTTGAGGACGAGGAGGAGGAGGTTGCCGATATACATGGAGGCTACCAGGCCCCAGAAGACCTCGGGACGTTCCTGTACGAGCTGTGGTCCGGGCGTGACGTCCAGAGCAGTCAGGGCGCCCAGGAGCACCGCGGTGGTACCGCTACCCGGGATTCCCAGGGTCAGCAGGGGGATCATCGAGCCGTTCGCAGCCGCGTTGTTCGCCGATTCCGGGGCCGCCACACCTCGAATGTCCCCATGGCCGAAGCTCCCGTCCCTGCGAGAGACCTTCTCCTCGACGGCATAGCCCAGGAACGCGGCTACAGTCCCTCCCGCTCCCGGAAGTACGCCCACCACAAAACCAACTACCGAGGCTCTGACCATGGTCCAGCCCGTCCGGGCCAGGTCGGCCAGGCTGAGCCACACCCGTCTCAGCTTCTCTCGCCGCCTTTCTACGCCCTCTGTCACCTCCAGAGCCAGCAGCACCTCCGAGATGGCGAAAAGCCCGATGGTGACCACCACGAAGTCGATTCCGTCCAGGAGACCCAGCTGGCCGAAAGTGAAACGGGGCACGGCGCTCTGGGGATCGATGCCGACAGCGGCCAGGAACAGGCCGAATCCAAGGGCCACCAGCCCCCGCACCAGGTCCTTTCCCCCGAGGCTCGAGAGGGCCGTGAGGGCGAACAGCATCAGGGCGAAGTATTCCGCCGGCCCGAACCGAACCGCCAGGTGAGCCAGGGCAGGTGCGAAGAACACGAGACCGGCCACCGAGAGGGTGCCTCCGACGAAGGAGGCCACTGCCGCCACCGCCAGCGCCCGCTCGCTCTCCCCCTTCCGGGTCAGCGCGTACCCGTCGATGGCCGTCACCACCGCCGAGGCCGTACCCGGAACGTTGATCAGGATGGTGCTGATGGAGTTCCCATACTGGGAGCCGTAGTAGATCCCCACGAGAAAGATCAGCACGGACTCCGCCGGAATCCCAGCGGCAAAGGTGATGGGGATGAGGATGGCGATGGCGTTGATGGGCCCGATTCCTGGGAGCATCCCCACGACCGTCCCCAACGCCACACCGCCTCCGGCCAGGAGAAGGTTCAGGGGCTGGAGGGCCACGCCGAACCCCGCGACAAGCTCTCCCAGGACGGTCACGGGCCGCCGGCGAAGAGAGATCCCGGCGGAAGATCGAGGCCGAACCCATAGGAAAAGAGACCGTAAAGGCCCAACCCAAGGGCGAGTCCGACACCCAGTCCCGCCAACCAGCGCCCTCCGAAGATCCTCGACAGCGCGCCGGTGGCCAGCACCGTCGAAGCGAGGAAGCCCAGCATGGGGATCGAGACCGCATAGAGGAGAAGAGCTCCTGCGCACAGGCCCTGAGAGGCAAAGCTCGCACCCGGGCCCGTGGGTGCCGAACTGTCTTCCGGCCCCGGACCTCTGCGAACCAGGAGGGAGACACCTCCCACGGCGAAGATCCCTGCCACCAGGTAGGGGAGGGCGCGAGGCCCCACGGGGTCCACCAGGAACCCCACGGTGAACCTCCTGGCGGCACCGAAGATCCCGACCCCGGCACCCAGCAGCGAGACACCCAGGAACCGATCCAGACGCCTCAAGGGATGAGCCCCATCCTCCGGGCCAGGCCGCGGAACGTCCCCACCTGATCCTTCA
>JARRPL010000475.1:0-2956 GCA_037382905.1 Gemmatimonadota bacterium
CCGCTTCCGGAGCAACAAGAAGATCGCTCCCAGGACTCCGCCCCACACGGCGATGGCCCAGAAGGCCACCACCCAGGCCGGGAACGCATAGAAGTATTCCAGCTGCTCGGGAGTGAACTGACCCATGTATCCTTCGTTCCGGGTCTCGGTCATGAGGTAGTCGAAAGCGCCCATGGCGTTCCAGAGGAGGGCCAGAACCCCCACAAGCCAGAGGTGCCAGGGGGTGCGGAGGGTGGTAGTAGCCTGTTCTTCGGACACGCCTCTCTCCTTTCAGGAGTGATGGAAAGCTCTCGGTGATCCCGGCTCCGCTTTCGCGGGGGGTCAGACGCCGTGGCTCCGGGCCAGCCGCTTCAACATCTGGATCTGCCCGGCGTGGTACGTATCGTGGAGGACGATCCCGGTGATGAGGTCGGCGAAGCTCGTCCCCCCCTCGCCTCCGGCATGATGGTCCAGGCGGCCCGGGTCGAACTCCGTCATGGCTTTCAGGAGGGACTCGTGGAACTCCTTCACCAGGCGACGGTCCCTGTCCCATGCCGACGCCGTGGCCCCGGCGGGTACCCGGGGCCAGTTGGAGGGCGAGCGGGGAAATCCTCCCTTCGCCTCATCCGTGAGTCTACGGCGCACGGCGTAGTTCCAGTAGGCGACGTGCAGAGCCAGGGCCCAGATGCTGTGTCTGTCCGGGTACGGTTTCCACGCCGCCACTTCGGGAGACACCCCCCTCAGCGCACCGAGTACCGTGGCCCCTCCATGCCAGAGCTTCACCCCCGGCGGAGGATGAAAGTGTCGGAGGGCTTCCTCCAGCCTCCTGTCGCTCACGACCGGTCTTTCGGCATCCGGGCCGCATACCGCCTCAGGAGCTGGAGCCACGCCTCGGCAGACACCCGGTCGTACCGGAACAGCCCGTCGGGCATGAGGCGGGCCACCTCTTCAGGGGCCTCCTCCCCGGCCCAGGTCATGAACTCCCCGTACCGCTGTTGGAACACGGCCGCGGATTCCGGCAGGAGGTTGGCAGGGTAGATGCCCTGGATCAGGGAGCCCTCCAACACCACTCGGGTGCCGCCGGCGTAGGTCACCGAGTCCAGGCCTATGCTTTCGAAGAAGAGGTTCTTCTCGCTCCCGGGGCCGAGGATCAGGGTATCTCCGATCTGTACGGCCGCCTCGAATCGAACGCTGCTCTTCAGGACCGAGTCATACTGAAGGAGCGAACGAAGGTCGGCCGAGCCTCGGATGGGCGATTGCCCGGGAATGATGAACTCGGCATCCGGGGTGTGGAAGGCGAGGGCCTCGGCCACGGCGTTTCGGTTCACCGCATCGAGGTAGCCCCGAAACTCGCTTGCGTCATTCGGGCGTTTCGAGCAGGAGAGGGACAACACCCCGAGGAGAAGGGGCCCCGTCTTCCTCCATCTTATCACAAACCGGCGACCAGGCATTCCCGGTTCCCTGCTCCTCGCTCTTTCGGAGATGACCGACCTCTAATACGCTGGGTGCAGAGGCACTGTCAAGCTTCGCAACCGGAGGGCACGACAAGTGGGGGACACACCCTCCTGTCTCCCGGCCAACAAAGCCATGGACTCCACCATGATACGATCTCGCCTGCCTTACCCCGCCGCTTTCGCCACCGCCGGGTTGGTGGCGATGGGCTCCTCCGCACCGACCCTGGCGCAGACCCCAGACGCCGTTCCCCCGGAGCGGCTGGCCGCCCGGGAGTGGTACCGGGACGCCAGGTTCGGGATGTTCATCCACTGGGGTGTCTACAGCTTGCTGGGGAACGGGGAATGGGTCATGCAGACCCGGTCCATCCCCGTGGACCGATACGAGTGGTTGGCCTCCACCTTCAATCCGGTGAAGTTCGACGCCGAGGCCTGGGTATCCCTCGCCAGGGCGGCGGGGATGCGGTACATCACCATCACCGCCCGGCACCACGACGGCTTCTCCATGTTCGCGTCGGACGCCACCCGCTACGACATCCTGGACTGGACCTCCTTCGGGCGAGACCCGCTGAAGGAGCTAGCGGAGGAGTGCCAGCTGGACTGGCACCACCCGGATTACTTTCCCCGGGGACAGACGGGGCGCGAGACGGGACGCCCGGAGGAAGGGGACTGGGGGCAATACCTGGACTTCATGGACGCCCAGCTGGAGGAGCTCCTGACCAGGTACGGCCCGCTGGGGGGAATCTGGTTCGACGGCATGTGGGACAAGCCCGAGGCGGAGTGGCGGCTGGAGCGAACCTACGACCTCATCCACCGACTCCAGCCCGAGGCCCTCATCATCCCCAACCACCACCAGGCCCCCCTTCCCGGGGAGGACGTCCAGACCTTCGAGCAGGACCTCCCCGGGGCCAACACTGCGGGGTTCAACACCACCACCATCGGCTCCCTCCCCCTGGAGACCTCCCTCACCATGAACCGCTCCTGGGGCTTCAACATCACCGACACCGCTTTCAAGGATGTGCCGGACCTGGTTCGCTATCTGGTCAGGGCCGCCGGGAATGACGCGAACCTTCTCCTGAACATCGGGCCTCGCCCCGACGGCACCATCCAGCCGGAGTTCGTGGAGCGGCTCCAGGAGCTGGGCGGGTGGACGGAGCGCTACGGGAAGTCGGTCTACGGGACCCGGGGCGGCCCCGTCCCTCCCCGGGACTGGGGAGTCACGACCCAGCGGGGGGACACCGTGTTCGTCCACGTCCTGGACTGGGCGGACCCGGTCCTCTCCATCCCACCGGTGGGCGGTCGGGTCATCCGGGCGACGGCTCTGGGATCGGGGCAGCCTAGACCATTCTCCCAGACGGCCGACGCGGTGACCCTGGGGCTCCCGGCGGGTGGGACCGGTGAGCCGGACCGGGTGGTGGTCCTGGTGAGGCAGCCCGAACGGTGAGGCAGCCCGAATGGTGAGGACCACCCCGGGGAAGTCGGGCCTATCCGGCCCCCTGCACCGCCGCCCGGACCATCAGGAACTC
>JARRPL010000476.1:0-2989 GCA_037382905.1 Gemmatimonadota bacterium
GTTGGAAGAGCAAGGGGCGGGTTCTGCGCCTCGGGGCCCCGAAGTTGATTGGCCTCCCTGGTTCTTCCCCTTCGAAGCTCGAGGCGGACGGCTTATCTTCCTCTGGCTCGCTCTCCCGTTCCTTCCCGGATTCCATGTCCAGATCAAGCAAGATCTCAGGCGCCAGCCTCCGCCACGCCTTCAGGGAAATCATCTGGCCTCGCCGCCGGCTCGTGGCCGGGGGGCTACTCCTCATCCTCTTCAACCGCCTTGCGGGTCTCGTCCTCCCCGCCTCCACCAAGTACCTGGTGGACGACGTCATCGCCAGGGGGGACATCGGCCTCCTCTACAAGCTCCTGGCACTGGTGGGCGCGGCGGTCACCGTCCAGGCGGCCACCTCCTACGCCCTCACCATGATGTTGAGCGTGGAGGCCCAGCACCTCATCGCCCAGTTGCGGTGCCAGGTGCAGCGGCACGTCCTGGAGCTTCCGGTCCGGATCTTCGACAACGCCAAGAGCGGAGAGCTGGTCTCGAGGATCATGGACGACGTGCAGGGTGTGAGAAACCTCGTGGGGACGGGGCTCGTCCAGCTCGTGGGGGGAACGGTAACGGCCGTGGTGGCCCTGGTCTTCCTGATCCGCATCGACCCCGTCATGACGGCCCTGGCCATCCTACCCTTGAGCGGCTTCGGATTGGCCTCCACCCGTGCCTTCAAGACCCTTCGCCCTGCCTTCCGGGAGCGAGGTGCCATCCGAGCCGAGGTCACGGGCCGCTTGACGGAGGCCCTGGGCGGGATCCGAATCATCAAGGGATTCCACGCCATCGAGAAGGAGGGTGAGATCTTCCACGCCGGGGTTCTCCGCATCTTCGACAACGTGCGGAAGACGCTGACCACATCCAGCGCCGTCACCAGCCTGGGCACCTTCTTCGTGGGCTCCGCAAGCGTCCTCATCATGGGGTACGGAGGACGTCTCATCGTCCAGGGACAGCTGACCCTGGGAGACCTCTTCAGCTTCACCCTCTTCCTGGGTTTCCTGGTGGCGCCCGTGGTCCAGATGGCCAATATCGGCACCCAGATGACAGAGGCCTTCGCCGGGCTGGACCGCACGGCCGAGCTCCTCTCCTGGGGGAGGGAAGACGACGATCCGCACCGATCCGTGGTCATGCCACCCATTCGAGGTCACATCGTCTTCGACGACGTCCATTTTCGCTACGAGACGGACAAACCGGTCCTGAAGGGCGTCAGCTTCGAGGCGGCTCCCGGAACGGTCGTCGCCCTGGTGGGAAGCTCCGGATCGGGGAAATCGACGTTGGCGGGGCTGGCCGCCACGTTCCTGGAACCGGACGAGGGGCGGGTGGTGGTGGACGAGGTGGACCTGAGTGAGGTGATCCTCTCCTCCTACCGGGAGCAACTGGGGCTCGTCCTCCAGAACGACTTTCTCTTCGACGGGACAATCCGGGAGAACCTGCTCTTCGCCCGGGCCGACGCAACGGAGGAAGAGATCCGGGAATCCGCCCGGCGAGCCCATGTCCTGGAGTTCACGGACCGCTTCCCCGACGGCCTGGACACGGTGATCGGGGAGAGGGGAGTGAAGCTCTCCGGAGGACAGCGGCAGCGGGTCACCATCGCTCGGGCCATCCTGGCGAATCCCCGAATCCTCATCCTGGACGAGGCCACCTCCAGTCTGGACACCGAGAGCGAGGCCCTCATCCAGGACAGCCTCAAGGATCTCCTCCGGGGGCGTACGACTCTGGTGATCGCTCACCGTCTCTCCACCATCCGCCGGGCGGATCTGATCCTGGTGGTGGAGGACGGCCGGATCGTCGAACGGGGACGTCACGACCAGCTCATGGCTCGGGAGGGCCGGTACCACCAACTCTATACCCTCCAGGCCCGGATCTAGCGGTCCGGTCGCCTCACTCCCGCAACGCCTCCACCGGACTCACGCGGGTGGCCCGCCGCGCCTTGCCCGAGCGGCGCATCGGCGCTCTCGATCCATCAACGGATCGATTCCCCGAACTGCCGGAACCGGACCCTGGGCTCCGGGCTGGGCAAGACGAGGGGGTGGGCCGTTCCCACGGCGAGGAGGGCCTCCATGACCCGGTCGATGTCCGAGCCGTAGGCCACTCCGACACTGGCCTGGATCCGGTATTGATTGGCCACCCCTTTCGCCTCGTTCACGATCTTGGCGGCCCCCATGACGGAGTTGGGGATGGAGACCTCCACGTCGTCCCGGGTCAGGAGCCGGGTACTCCTGAGGCCGATGAACGTGACCTGGCCCCGCTCCCCGCTGTCCAGAATGATGTAGTCCCCGATCCGGTAGGGCTGGTCCGTGAGGATCGCGATGCCGGCGAAGAGGTTCGCCAGGGTGTCCTGGGCCGCAAAGCTAAGGGCCAGACCCAGGATTCCCGCCGAGGCCACCAACCCCGTGACGTTGATCTCCCAGGCGATGAGGATCCCGTAGACCCCTGCCAGGAAGAGGAGAACGGCAAGAGCGTTCCTCAGGAGCGGCTCCGTCGTATGCTGGACGAAGTCGAATCGCTCCGGATGACTTCCCATGGCCCGAAGGATCATCTTGGAGGCGCCGAGACCGAAGATCACCCATACGATGATGAGAACCGTCTTCACCAGGGCCGTCGTCCGGAGGAGGATCTCCGGCGCCAGATCCACCTCACGGGCAGCCATGACGAGCCCAATGAGGGCCACGGTGGCAAAGACAGGCCTGTGCAGAAGCCTCAGGAGCCGGTCGTCCAGGGAGGTCTCGGTCCGCTCCACCAGGCGGCGGACGATCCCGCTGATGAGGCGATCCACCAGCCACGCCAGGAGGAGGAAGATGGACACGACCAGGAGAGCCCTGGCCAACGGATAGGGCGCGAGAAAAGCGGACCAGTCCTGTATCAGTCGGAAGACATCATCCATCGTAGGACCTCCCCAGAAGCCTCCTGACCCAGCCAATCCCGTCCCGTCCCCCGCAAGCTATTCAGCACCTCGGGTTACCGGTGATGCCCC
>JARRPL010000477.1:0-3783 GCA_037382905.1 Gemmatimonadota bacterium
CCCAATCTCCACAGGACAGGTCACGGCAATCGCGGCCGGGGCCTGCAACGAGCCCGTTGACGTATCGGTACTTCGGGTCGGGCTCGAGGGAGCGCACGAGATGGGGGCCCTCGATGAAGCCGACCACCGTGTCTCCGCCCGGAATGTTCTGGCTCGCCCATCGAAGCACCTCGTCGATGCCGTCCGTGCGAATCTGTGCGATCCCGCGGTAACCCAGGGTGGCACGGCCGGCCAGATAACGCGCATCCGTCCACTGATACCCGTTGAGGGCGAAGTTCGGATATGTGGCGGTGAGATCCCAACCCACCGAGAGGACGCAGCCTGCGAGAAGGGCGACGGAGAGGCGACGCCTCCGGCGCCCGACCTCGACCAGCCAGTCCGCCATGAGAATGGCCAGCAACGGAAAGACCGGCATCATGTAGAAGGTCTGGGCGACGGGCGTCAGGCTGGCGAATCCGAAATAGGCCGCCGCCATGGCCGACGGAA
Source organism: Gemmatimonadota bacterium (assembly GCA_037382905.1). GTDB lineage: Bacteria > Gemmatimonadota > Gemmatimonadetes > Longimicrobiales > Gaopeijiaceae > Gaopeijia. The sequence continues at coordinate 487 of JARRPL010000477.1, forward strand.
GGCGTAACTCGCTCCGACCATGAAGGTCCAGCAACGCCATCACGGACCCTGCCAGAAGCCCGAGGCCGATCAAGAGGCCGGGTTTCAGCAGAAGGACCCCGGCGTGGAAGGCGGCGAACTCCGCGACCTGCGGGCCCGAGATCCCCGACCCCGACGTCGTGCTGAGGAGACGCCCGATGATCCGACCGTTGGTGGTGTGCACGAGGGGGACGAGGAGGAAGGTCAGCACGCTCCCCGTCACGACGATGAAGGATGCCACGGTTCTGGAGACCGATTCCCGGCGGAGCGGCCAGACCCACACTGTGAAGGCCGCCATCAGGGCCGTGACGAGTCCGAGCCGGACGAGGTCGTGGGCGACCCCGGACGCCAGGTTGCCGGAGAGGACAGCCCGCCAGGCCATAAGGGGGGCGGCCACGCCCAGCATGAAGACACCGCCGGCTGCCGGCCGGGGATCGCCATTGCGATGGGGCGCCTGGCCGGGCCGGCTGGTCCAGAGCACCGCGAGTACCGCCGGGATCAGAGCGACCCCGAAAAACTTGCTGGACACGGCCAGGCCCAGAGCCCCTCCGGTGAGCGCCGCAGCGCCGGCGGTCCGCTTGCGCAGGAACCACGAGCCCGCCACCAGGACCCACACGGTGGCGCATGCGATGAATACATCCCCTTCCGTGAAGGCGAGTCCGGCGAAGGCCAGGAAGTAGGGACTGGTCGCCACGATGGCGGTCGCGACCGCCGCCTTCGAACGATCGAGACAGATCCGGCAGAAGACGTAGACTCCCAGCAGTGTGAGCACACCGACCGCCACACTGACCATGCGCGCAAGACCCAGGGTGAGGCTTCCCGTAGCGAGGGCGAGAAGCGCCACCGAGTACATCGGCAGTCGGGTCTGGGTGAGGTCGTCCGTCGACCCGGTGATGAATCCATCCGGCCCGTCGAGGTAGCTCTCCGCGATGGTCAGATCGACCCTCTCGTCCCAGTTGATCCCCTGGGGAAGGGTCGAAGGTACGACCAGGCTCAGGTATGCGACGACCAGTGGGACGAGAATCCACGCACCCGTCCTCTCCAACCAGCGTTCGGGGCCGGTGGCAGCGTGTGGAGCTTGGGAGTCGGCGAGCTTGGACACGGCTGTCCGGGGACGCGGAGCGAGCGGCAAAGGCACTGGCACGGGATGACGCGCATCAAACCCGCACCCGGCCCGTCGGATCAGAGTACGGCGCCTCCCGCAGCCGCTCAAGCCCCTCGTCACGGGTCCACGCTCCCGCCGGCTTCTCAGGCTCGGCCTGGGCCGATGAGTTCATGGAGCTCGCCGAGGCTGCTTGCAGGCGCATCCGGGCAAGACGTACTCTCCGTCTCCCCGACGAGACGGTCGCAGCCGTTTCCTGGCCGACACACCCGCTCACCAAACCGCACCGCGAGGTGCCGTCTTGAGGGAAGCCCTCGCAAGAAAGACAGGTTCGGCGCTGATCTGGAGGGGCCTTCAGCAGGTCGGCGTGCAGGCGATCTACCTTTGCCGAACCCTCGTTCTGGCGAGGCTCCTGCTCCCCGAGGACTTCGGCCTCGTAGCCATCGGCGCCACCACGGTAGGCGTGGCCGTCAGCGTGACGAACCTCGGGATGATCCCCGCTCTCGTTCAGCGTCAGGACGCAGGGGAAGCCCACTACGACACGGCGTGGACCGTGGGCGTGGTGAGGGCGCTCGTCCTCACGGTGGGCATCGCCGCATTCGCGCCTCTCCTCGCCGCCGCCTTCGAGGCTCCGAGTGCAACCAACGTGATCCGCGCGCTGGCGTTGCGCCCCCTGCTGGAGTCCCTGGCCTCGATACGGGTCGCCGGGCTCACGAAAGAGATGCGCTTTCGCGCTCTCGCGATGATCCGCCTGCCCTCCGCCCTGGCGGACATCGCACTGGCGGTCACTCTCGCCGGCCCTCTCGGTGTCTGGGCGATGGTGACCGGGACGCTCGGCGGCTCGCTCACGGTCATGGTGCTCTCCTACGTCATCGCGCCCCATCGACCGAAGCCCACCATCGACCGGGACGCGGCCCGGTCGCTCATACGGTTCGGGCAGTGGATCTTCGTGCGCGGCCTCCTGGCGGTGGCCGCAAACGCGGCGATCCAGGTGGTGATCTCCAGGACCCTGGGTGTGGCGGCGCTCGGCCTGTACTCGTTGGCCGGAAAGCTCGCGTATCTCCCCTATCAGGTGGCCACGGACGTGGTGGGCTCCGTGGCGTTCCCTGTCTACGCCAGGCTCCAGGACGACCGGCGTGCCGTCGCCGAGGCGTTCCGCGGCTTGCTCGTAGGGTCGGCCTGCGCTCTGGTCCCCGTCTACGGCATCATCATCGTTCTCGCGCCGGACCTGGTCGAGCACGTTCTCGGGCCGCGATGGGGCGGAACGGCTCCCATCATCCAGGTGCTGGCGCTGGGCGGCCTCCTGGGCCTCTTCGAGGAGACGGCGAACCCCCTCGTCCAGGGGCTGGGACAGCCTCAGAAGACGGTGGTCGCCGGCGCAATCGAGACGGGGCTGATCCTCGTGCTCGTGCATCCCCTCGCAGCCCGGTTCGGCGCCGTGGGCGCCGCCGCGGCGTGGCTTCCCGCCGTCATCACGTCGCAGCTCCTCTTCGGATATTACGTTCGGAACCTCGTGCCGAAACCGTACCAGGGCCTGATCCGGCCGCTGTTCGCGGTGCTCGTCGCATCGGTGGCGGCGAGCGGCGTGGCCCGGTGGCTGAGCGGCACCCTGCCTGGCGCACTGGGTCCCCTGGTCGGCGGCTCGGTGGCCGTCCTTCTGGCTGCCGGAGTCCTGGTGCTGTTGGATCGCCGGTTCGACCTCGGATTCGCCCCTGCCGTATGGCGGATCTTCCCGAAGCTCGAGAGGCTCCTCGGCTGACGGGTCCCGGATGCCCCGGGGCCGACCCGCGGAGAGAGGGCCGGAAACCATCGGTGGCCAGGGCGGTGCCATCGCCCGTCGACGTCCCGGAGGTTGGAATCCTTCCGGTGGCAGGGGCGATGGACGTAGCGTAGAACATCCCCCGCACGTTCTTCATCGACACGCCGTGACACGAGCAGGGCGCCATTGCCCTTTCGGACCACAAGATCCGTTCCGGCTCGCGGCCCCTCCTCCATCGAGCATCTCGATCCATGACCGTTCTCGTCACCGGCGCAGCTGGGTTCATCGGTTCCCACCTCACCGAAGCGCTCCTCTCGCGGGGCACGGCGGTATTGGGGCTCGACAGCTTCGTGGATACCTGCCCACGGTCCGTCAAGGAGCAGAATCTGCGCGTGGCGAGGGATCACAGTGCGTTCCG
>JARRPL010000478.1:0-3694 GCA_037382905.1 Gemmatimonadota bacterium
CCCGAGTAGCCCTTCGCGATGGACATCATGGCCATCATGCTATGGACCTCCGGGTCACGAACAAGCGCATCCGTGTCGAGCGCCGGAAGGGGGACGCCCGGCGGGGCGAGGGCCATCCAATCGTCTTCGCGGTCGCGCACTGCCAACGCCTCGGGCCCCTCGGCTTCAGCCAGGATGACGGCCATGGGTACGTGCCTGACGAAGTCGTTCGCACTTTGGATATGGAGCGCTCGATTCTCCTCTGCACCGCGGATGTTCTCTCTCGCAACTTCCAAGTACGCGGTGATTGCGCTGCGGAGAGAGTCGTCTCTAATAAGGCCGATGTCGCCGGTCGCCACCAGCGCCTCAGCTGTTCCGAGAACCGGGCTGACGTCATGGTAGATCGGCGCTTCAGAGACCCACTTGAGCACTGAGTCGCGTGGCGGTGGCTCGGGGAGGAAGTGAGCCTGTGCCAGGCGGCGGGCCGCCCGCGTCAAAGGGGCCATCATTGCCCCGATGGTATCGGCCCTGAGTTCCGTTTCAGCGAGGTCGAGTGCGAGCTGTCGAAGGTAGTTCTGTTCCCTCTCCCTGTCGGCTCGCTCTTCACTCCACGCAGATACCTGGAAACCGATCGCTACGCCTACGACAACGATGACAAGCTCGAGGCCAACAGCGAACCAGTTCTGTTCGCGGATACCCTGTGCGACCCGTTCGAGAATCGTGTTGGATCGCCCAGATGATCGTGCAGGTCTGGAAGCCTCCGTCGGAAGTTGGTCGGGCTGGACCATTGAAGAGTCCTACGGAGGTTGGAAGTGTGCGCGAGCGCCTCGAGTCCGAACCTGCACCAGCCGATCAGATGGGCGCAAGCGATCTTGTCAGCTGAGACGCCCGCAGGTCGAGTCCTGACAGCGTTTCGCGGGAGTCGGAGTCGGGGCCTAGATTCGCTACGCTCTGGGATGCAGTTGATCCGGGTCCCGAGATAACGAGTCCGTCAGGCTCCCCCCGGAGAGACCTGTCATCGAGGAGGGCCAAGTGGGTGTAGGAAGGCTCGCGTTGGCGCTGAGGTCGAGCCCGTTTCTCGTCCTCGTCTCCAAGCTCACCCGCTCCACCACCATTCAGCGTGGAGATCTCTTCATCCACTGGGGAGCGGGCTTCACCTGTAGGAAGCCCTCCGGTTGGAGCTTTCAATGGCCGGAGAACCCAGACGTGACGTTTGGGCGGATCTTGATCCACGGCCTCCCTTCGACGGACCAGGTTGCCCTGGCTGACGTCGTCGAGCTTGGCGGCCTCATGTATCCCCTTGTCTGCGCCTTCGGCAATGAACTCTCACAAGGGCTGGATCTCGCGATGCATCCTGACGTTGACCGTATCGCCCCTTGCTTCACGGTGAGCGCCGAGGCCCTCGCCGAAGAGCGGGAGGGGACGAGCCTCATGGAGAGAGTCGATGAGGACCTCGTCCACTTCAAACGAGCCTTGCGGGACTTCCGGGTTCAGAGCCCGCCAGGGCCGAGCACTCTTTCCAAGTGCGAGGCGGTGGAGTACTCCGACACCTACTTGCTCGGGCACGACGCCATTCCGGAATGGATCCCGACTCGTGAGCGCGTGATCTACGTCCGGGGCGCCTGGGCCGATTTCAGCGTGCGGATGTATGACTACCCCGAAGTCTCAGATCGCTTGGTGTTCGACTTCGAGGGAGTCATAGGCAATCTCCGCTTCGCGTGACCGCTCGCGGGGAGCCCAACTTCGCAGGATCATGCGGAGTCCGGTGCAGGCTTCTCGGGCAAGACACTGGTCTCCAGCCCCGAGGCTCCGCACGATATGCACCAGACGTTCGCGTGCGGCAGAACGAATCAAGCCGACCCCATGGCTCCCGTCTTCCTGCTTCTGGCCACTTCCCAGGTCGTTGTGGCGTCAAAGGTCTCCTGCTGCGCGAAACCCGCGCCCTGTCCACCCAATTGAGAGCTTGGCGACGTGGTGTGAGGCGAGCGTGCGGCCTGCTCGCTGTGCTCGTCTTGTTGAGTACCTTTTCGGCTGCGCAACGGCTGACGGCTCAGGTGGCCCAGCCCACGTCCGATCAGCTGGCCGAGATGGACCGACAGATCCGGGCGCTGATGACCGAGAACCGGATTCCCGGAGTCCTCATTGGCGTGGCGTCTCGGGGGCGACTCGTACACACGCAAAGCTACGGCCTGGCCGATGTCGAGCTCAGGGTACCGGTGTCGGATAGCAGTGTCTTCGAGATCGGCTCCATCAGCAAGCAGTTTGTGGCTGCGGCGACCATGTTGCTCGTTGAGGAAGGGCGAGTTGGCTTGGACGACCCGATCCACGAGTACCTGTCCGACCTACCGAGCGAATGGCTCGGGGTGACGGTACGACAACTTCTGACGCACACCTCCGGGATCCCAGACTACGAAGAGATACAGACCTACGAGGCGTACCGCCTACGCTTCACGCCTGAAGAGATCATCCGCGTGGCCCACTCGCGGCCCATGGACTTCGAGCCGGGCACAGGCTGGTACTACAGCAACACCGGCTACTTCCTGCTCAGCCTGATCGTGGAGCGCGTGGAAGGACGTCCTCTCGGCTCGGTACTTCGTTCGAGGATCTTCGAGCCCCTCGGAATGGAACAGACTCGAATGGCCGACCCCGAGGACATCATCCCCCATCGGGCCTCTGGCTATTGGGTAGACCGGATGGGCGTCGCGCTCATGAACCGCGATGCGACCCAGACATCCTCGACGCTCGGAGCCGGCGGGCTCGTCTCCTCGGTACACGATATGGCGCGATGGGACGAAGCCTTGTACGGCAATCAGCTCCTGAGCGAGGCGTCGAAGACCGCCATGTGGACGACTGCGGTACTCCCCAACGGGGACGACACGGGCTATGGCTTCGGCTGGTCGGTGGCGGAGTATCGAGGCTCTCGTGCGCTGGGTCATAACGGCCAGGTCGCCGGCTTCGTCGCCAGCTTCGTCCGACTCCCAGACGCGGGGGTGGCTATCGTCGTGTTCGCCAATCGGTATCGAGCGAGCTCAGGTCAACTCCGTGACATTGTCGCTGAGACCTTCCTGCCGAATTGACGCCGCACTCCAGCAAGTTTTCGCGGGAGTCGGAGTCGGGGCCTGGATCCGCTTCGCACCAGTGTACCGGACCCGGTTTCCTGGACAAGCGGGCAGCCTGATCATCATGCCGCCTTGCGGGTGAGGTCGTCGCGGGACTGGGTCGCGGTCTTGTACCCATGCCGTTCGCCCGGGTCCGGATCAGCTCGCGCTACGCAGGGTCGCGACCGCGCCGCTTCAGGCCCTGCTGGCCCGTCTCGAGGAACACCCACCGCCACTCCTCCAACTCCGGCGGCGACACCTGGACCTCCCGGCTCACCTCGCCCAGGTCCTCGCCCCGAAGCAGTCGACGCACCACCTCCACCTTCCGCTGGGCACTCCACCGCTCCTGTGGCTCCTGCCCGACCTTCGGTCGCTCCCGGCTCCCTCGCTTCTGAGGCCATCTCGCACCCCCTTCTCTCTGGACCCCGGTGTCCCTGCCAATCTACTGTCCACCGAAATCGGTTGCGCTAAGTTGGCTCACTCCGGTGAAGCACGCCCCCTGTAGCGTCTCCGGAATCCGAACGGTAATGATGGGGGAGCAGACCGGCGATCTGGATGGCCCGGTCTTCGGGCCGCGCCGGCAAACCAGACCGTTATGTGCCATCTCCAGATCATGC
>JARRPL010000479.1:0-2704 GCA_037382905.1 Gemmatimonadota bacterium
CCACGGCGTGCCCCTGATCGCAGACGAGATCTATACCGGGATGGGCCGGTGCGGGGCCGTGCTGGCCTCGACACGGGTGGGCCTCGAACCCGATCTCGTCTGTCTTGGGAAGGTCCTGGGCGGTGGACTCCCCCTCAGTGCCTGCGTGGGTCCGGCGGCCGTGATGGACGCCTGGCCCGACTCGCCGGGGGAGGCTCTCCACACGAGCACCTTCCTGGGAAACCCCCTGGCGTGCGCCGCCGGCGTCGCGGTGCTCCAGGCGGTGGCGGCGGGACTGCCGGGCCGGGCCGACGCTCTGGGAAGCCGGATGCTGGAGGGTCTCAAGAGGGATCTCGCCGGCGTCCCCGGGGTGCGGGATGTTCGGGGGATGGGGCTTCTCCTTGGGGTGGAGCTGGGCCCGGGAAAGGCGGCCGTTGCCGCCGTGGAGGCCCTCCGGCGGGGGTTGCTGCTCCTTCCGGCCGGAGACCGGGGAGAGGTGGTGGAACTCTCTCCGCCGGTGGTCCTTACAGAGGAGCAGGAGGCATGGGCCATGCGCGAGCTGACGGACATCCTGAGGACCGTGGGCACGGGGGCCGCATGATCCCCGTCCTCCTCCTTCTGATGGGATGGGCAGTGGCGCTCCACCCAGTCGCTCCCCAGCCACTGACCGCCCAGGGAGCAGGGGTCCAGCCCGGGCCGACGGATCGGACTCCGGTCGTTCTGGTCCCGGGGTGGAGCGCCGAGGGTCAGGACCTGGAACCGCTGAAGAAGCTCTTCGTGGAGGCGGGGTGGGCCGACTCCACGGTGGCCGTGGTGGAGTTCGAGGATCCGGAGGGGAGCAACCTCATCCACGCCGACGAGATGGGCCGGGTGGTGGACGACCTCCGAGCCCGGACCGGACGGGACCGAGTGGACGTGGTGGCCCATTCCATGGGCGGGCTGGCGACCCGGTACTACATGCAGAACGACGGGGCCGGCAAGATCCGGCGGGTGGCCTTCATGGCGACCCCCCACCGGGGGACCTGGACCGCCTATCTGGCCTGGGGGGAGGGTGGACGGGAAATGCACCCCGGCAGCGCCTTCCTGATGGACCTGCAACGATTCCGATCGGTCCCGGAGGACGTGGAGGCCATCACCCTACGGACCAAGGTGGATCTCCACATCATCCCTCCGGAGAGTACCACGCTGGTGGGTCTGCCCAACCTGGAGGTCTGCTGCCCCAGCCACCTGGGCATCCTCACCCATCCCGAGGCCTTCGCGGCCGTCGAGCGGTTCTTCGTACGGAAACCCTGAATGACCAACGACCCGGGCCCGGTCGACGACTGGAGCGCCATACTCTTCGATCTGGACGGCACCCTGGCGGACACCGTGCCGCTCATCATGGCCAGCTACCGGCACGCCATGTCGACCCACCGGGGTGGATACGACGCGGCGGGTGAGCACGCCTGGCGACAGTACATCGGTCGTCCCCTGCGAGATGCCGTGCGGCATTTCGCCCGGGACGAGGTGGACGCGGAGGTGCTTCGCCGTAGCTACCTGGAGTTCCAGCGGGAGGCCCACGACCGCATGGTGACGCCCTTCCCCGGAGTCCGGGAGCTCCTGGAGGGGTTGGAGCACCGTCGCGTGCCCCTGGCGCTGGTCACGTCCAAGGCCAGGGAGATGGCGTTGCGCACGCTTCGGGTGTGTGGGTTGGAGAACGCCTTTCCGGTGATGATCACCGCAGACGAGGTGAAGCGGGGCAAGCCCGACCCGGAACCCGTCCATCTGGCCCTTGCCGACCTCAAGACGGAGGAGGCGGGGCGGGTGCTGTTCGTAGGCGACTCGCCCCACGACGTGCTGGCGGGCCAGGCTGCGGGCGTCGTCACCGTCGCCGTCACCTGGGGGAGCAGATCGACCGGGCCACGTCGAACCGCTGAATTCGTGTCCTTTTCGGTGATGCCGCCCTCGGAGTGGGTAGCCAGCCCGATCCGGACCTTGTCGTAGCGGATGTCGATGTCCGGGTGGTGATCCGCCTCGTCCGCCAGGGTGGCGACGCGGTTCACGAAGACCACGGAGTCCCGGAAGGATTCGAAGGAGTACGTCTTCTCGATCAGGTCGCCGGCCCGGGCCCAGCCGGGGTGGTTGTCGACCCAATCGGTGAGGGAGGCATCGTTCAGAAGCATGGAATCTCGTCGGCGGAAGGGACCCTCGAGTGGATCAGCACGAACCCCGGTGACGTCGAGAGGGTCCCCGGGATACCGAGGAGACGCACCAGGTGTGGGCGGGGCCTCGCCGGGGCGGGGGTTGACGACCTCAGCGCCGGATTTAGCTTTCTAAGCTCTCCCGAAAGGGATGGTACCTGCCCCCATCGTCTAGTGGCCTAGGATATCGCGTTCTCAGCGCGAAGACCGGGGTTCGAGTCCCCGTGGGGGTACTGGGAACCGCGCCCGTCGCACCGCCGGCGCGGCGCGGTTCTCGTAGGGACGGTCGCTTAGCTCAGTTGGTAGAGCGCTACGTTCACATCGTAGAAGTCACTGGTTCGAGTCCAGTAGCGACCACTTACCGATTTGTAAAATGAAGCGCCCCAACGGCTTATGGTCGTTGGGGCGATTGTCGAAGGTGTGGAAGAGTGCCATACCATTTGATTGGCCTCCAGGCACTCAACGATCGGGCCGCCATTCGTGATGGTCCTCGGGGACCAGGACCCACCCGGTCCGAGAACCTCGCCGGCGCTCGGCGGCGATTC
>JARRPL010000480.1:0-2900 GCA_037382905.1 Gemmatimonadota bacterium
CGGCGGCCAGGAGCGCACCGACCACCATCCCCGGGGCGGAGAGACGGAGGGCATCCACCAGCACCCGCCGGACGATTTCCCCTCTGGTGGCCCCCATGGCCATGCGCAGTCCGATCTCCCGGGTGCGGTGGATCACCGCCAACGACACGACGCCGTAGACCCCCATGGCAGAGAGGAGGAGGACTACCAGGCCCAGGCCGCCCCCCAACGTTCCGGTGGCCCGTTGGTCCCGGGTCGCCCGGGCGACAATGGCCTCTCCAGGGAGGAGGCGGGGGAGGGGAAGCCCCGGATCCACCGACCGGAAGACCTCCCGGAAGGGGTCCGCCAACGCCGAGACGTCGGTGACCGTCCGGAGGACGAGGGCGAGATTCGGGGAATACCCCTGCCGCAGAGGGAGGAATACCTGGGGCCAGTCTTCGGCGATTCGGCTGGACGCCACCGGCCCCACCACCCCTACCACCGTCCGGGGGGTCGCCGCCTCTGACCCGGCCGGCCAGAGGAGCCGCTCCCCCAGCGCCGACGCCCCCGGCCAGAAACGATCGGCCAGCCCACGGGTGATGATCACCACGGGCTCGGAGGACGTGTCGTCTCCGGGGCGAAACGCTCTACCCTGGAGGAGGGGAGCGCCAATGACCTGGAAGAAGTCCTCCGTGACCCTGGTGAACTCCACCGCCACCCGGCTCTCGACCTCGTCGGGCCAGTCCAGGGGAGCGACCCGCCCGAAGTTCCCGCTGCGGTCCAGGGGAAACCCGTCTCCCACTGCGACGCTGGTCACCCCCGGCAGGGATCCAAGGGCCTCGGTGAGCTGTTCCAGGAGGGCGCCTCCTCCTCCTTCCAGCGTCGGATAGCCCTCTTTGGAGAAATCCAGAAGAGGCGAGGAGAGGTCCCCGACCCGGAAGTCCGTCACCACCATCCCGCGAGGCTGGAATCCCAGGGTGCCGTCCTGGGTCCGGTTCAGGGAGCGGAGGAAAAGGACCCCCACCACCAGGAGTGAAAGGGCCGCCCCCGTCTGGGCCGACGCCGCGATCCGCTGGATCCTCCCCACTCGCCTCCCTCCCCCGCCGGCATCGTCCTTCAGGGAAGACACGAGCTCCGGTCGGCTGAACCGGATGGCGGGCAACAACCCGAAGGTCAGGGCCGCGGCCAGGGCCAGGGCGAAGGACCAGGCGGATGCGGCTCGATCCCAGAGCCATCCTGACCCCCATCTCCTGCTCCTTCGCTGCCGAGCGGGCCAGCGCGGTCCCCGCCAGATTCCCACAGATGATCAGGAGGAGCACCCCCAGGAGTCCCCAGAGACCCGCCACGGCCACCAGGTCCCACACCCGATTCTGGGCGGGGAAGCGCCCGTAGGCGTCCGCCCGGACCGTCCGGTTTTGGTTGGTCTCGGGATACTCGGCGCTCAGACGGCCGAAGACGGTCTGAAGAGCGGCCTGGGCCTCGGAACGTGAGGCCCCGTTGCGGAGGCGTCCAAGCACCTGAACGGAGAACCGGTCCCGGTCCGCGAAGAGGGATCCGTCGCCCTCCATCCGGGGGTGCTGAACCAGGGGTACCCACAGCTCAACCGTGCTCAGGGTCACCCTGGCTCCCCGGAACCCCGGAGGAGCTACGCCCACCACGGTGTAGGGGGTCCGGTTCAGGGTGAGGACCTGGCCCAGGATGTCTTCCCTCCCACCGAACCGACGCTGCCAGAGGTCGTGGCTCAGCACCGCCACGGGATGCTGGCCCGGACCGATGTCCTCGGCTGGGAGGAACCCCCGGCCCTGCGCAGGAAGGGCGCCCATCACCTGGAGGTAGGCGGCGGAGGCAAAGGCCGCGTGGACCCGCTCGGCCGAGTCCTCCCCGCCGACGGTGACCTCCTCCTCCGTCCAGGCGGCCAGGGACTCGAAGGGAGTGTCCGACTCCCGGACGACTTCGAAATCGGGGTAGCTCCACCCCCACCAGTCCCCTCCGTCCTGCACGACGACGGGATCCACGATCCGGTCCTGGCCCGTCACCCCGGGAACCGGGGCCACCCACACGGCGTGGATGGCAGAGAAGACGGCGGAGTTCACGCCAATGCCCACGGCCAGGGAGAACACGGTGACCACCGTGTAGCTCCTGGCCTTTCGCAAGGAACGAAAGGCGAAGCGTACGTCGGCCAGCGTGTCGGAGAAGAGCTCAGCCATCACCCGCCTCCTGACTCCGCGCTCATCGATCCGGCGGCAACGCTCCGCAACTTCCCCGGGGTCCCCGAACTGCTCCAGAGCCTCGATCCGGGCCTCTTCCCGGGAGCGCCCGTTCCGCATGAGCTGCTCGATGCGGGTCTCCAGGTGGAAGCGCACCTCCTCGTCCACGCTCTCGTCCAGCCGCTTGCCGAAGCGGTCCAGGCGAAAGAGTCTGCGCCGGCGGACGCTCCTCATCGCACGCCCTCCACCGGAACGTCCAGAACGGAGAGAATGGCTCGAGTGCTGTCGAGCCATCCCCGGAGCTCCGATTCCACCGCTCTCCGCCCGCTCTTTGTGATCTCGTAGTACTTGGCCCGTTTCCCTTCCTCGGTCTTCACCCACTCCCAGTCCACATGCCCTTTGGCCTGAAGCCGATGGAGGGCCGGATACAACGAGCCTTCTTCCACCTGAAAGAAACCCCCGGAACGGGCCGCGATGTGGTCCGCCACGCCGACGCCGTGCATGGGCCCGGCCAGCTCCAGGGCCCGGAGGATGAGCATCTCCAGCGTTCCGTAGAGACTTCCCGCGCGCACGCCGCCCATGAAGCGTCTCCCTGACATGGAGGGTCTATATAGACTGTCTATGTCATCTTACGGAGACGCGTCCAGAAGGTTTCAGGGAGAGGCAACCGGGGACACATTTCAGAATCGCCACAGTGCACCGCATCGGCACGTGTGGGTCAGCGCTCGGAAAGGG
>JARRPL010000481.1:0-4126 GCA_037382905.1 Gemmatimonadota bacterium
CGTTCGGAGAGTCCAGGCAAGGGCGACGGGGACGGTGAGGTCGAAAGAGTCGATGATCCTGAAAGATGCGACGGGGTCCGGGTGGATGCGAGGCGTGTACGCTCTCGCGCCCGAGGGGGTCGGCTCCGCCCTATCGGGCTCCGAGGCCCGGCTCACCGGTCCCGTCCGGAGAGGGTGTCGATTCCGGGCCCGGCCGCCGCACGGCCCGGGTCGCGAAGGGGAGGAGCAGGGCCAGGATCACAGCGCCGAAGAGCCCCGGGGCCCAGCTTCCCGCCCGATCCAGGACGACCCCTCCCAGGGAGGGCGCCACCGCCCGGGTGACGCTCTCCAGCGAGGTCCCGATCCCCAGCACCGTTCCAACCTCCTGGGGCATCACCGACTGGGAGAGGACGCTGTTCATGGTGGGCTGGAAGAGTCCCACCGCCACCGAAAGGGGGATCTGCACGAGCATCAGGGCCGGAATCGTGTCCACCTGGGACCAGCCGACCAGGGAGACGCACAGCAGGGCGATGCAGCCCAGGAGGACGGGGGTCTCCGGGAACCGCTCGGAGACCCACCCCACCAGCACGCCCTGGACCAGGAGGATGAGGACGCCGACGTACCCCAGGAGGTATCCAGTGGTCTCGGCGTCCACCCCCAGGTGGAGCTGGGCCCAGAGCGCGGGCGGTGGGCTCGTCCCGACCCCTCGAGGGATTACCGGCGGTCGGTCCTTCCGGCGCCGCCGGGGGCCGCGCCTGATCGGCCGGGGCGGCGGCACCCGCCGGGCGGTCCCGTGCGGCCCGGGCCGTCTCCCGTCCCCGGGCTGCTCCAGGCGGCTCCTCCTCGGCGCCCGCCTCGCGCCCGGGGGTCGCCGGCCGGGACTCGGGAAGCACCACCATCACCGCCACGGCGTTGACCGCCGCGAGGCCCGCCGCCACGAAGGCCGGTGTGGAGAGCCCCCACCGGCTCAGGAATCCACCAAGCGCCGGGCCGATGATGAACCCGACCCCGAAGGCCGCGCCGATGAAGCCGAAGTTCCGGGCCCGGTTCTTCGGGGTGCTCACGTCGGCGATGTAGGCCTGGGCCACGGAAACGTTTCCGCCGGTGAGGCCGTCCAGCGACCGGGCGGCGAAGAGGAGGAACAGGGTGTGGGCCAGGCCGAAGAGGACGAAGCCCACGGAGGTCCCCAGGAGACTCACCGCGAGAACCGGCTTCCGGCCGATCCGGTCCGACAGGTGTCCCAGGACCGGTGCCCCGATGAGCTGGGCCAGAGCGTAGGAGGCCACCAGGAAGCCCACCACCGTGGCCGAGGCACCGAAGCGCTCCGCGTAGAAGGGACCCAGGGGCACGATCATGCTGAACCCCAGCATGTCCACGAAGACGATCCCCAGGAGGATCGGGAGGCTCCCGGTCCGCATCCCCGGGGAGGACTCCGGTCCTTCGGCGGTGGCGGTGGGACCGCTCACGAGTCGAGGAGGGTCCGGGCCCTGCCCATGTACTCCCACAGGCCGGGCCGGAGAGGGACGCCGTGGGTGCCCATGACCCGATCGGGGCCCTCGTCGGCGTACATCCGGGCCAGGGAATCCCGGATCGAGGCGTCGCCGCCGGTGAAGGCCTCCACCAGCTCCGACGCCCGCCGGGCGAGCACCGCCACACGGGGGTGATCGGGAGGGAGTCCTTCGTCCATGGCGGCCTCGAACGCGGCCATGACCTCGGCCCAGTCCGCCTGACCTCGAGCCATCCCCTCGTCTCCCAGCGCATCACGACGCGCTTTCAGCCGCTCGAGCTGGTCCGGCGAGAAGTGGCTCTCGATCCGCACCGTCTGGTTCAGGCTCCGGGTCAGCTCCTCCACCGTCACCCCCTCCGCCCCGTCGGCGAGGCGACTCCGGAGGGACTCCAGCTGGCGGCAGAGGGCCTCCTCCTCCCGGATCCGCTCCCGCAGCCCTTCGAGCTGCCGGTCCAGCGTCGCTTCCAGGGTCTGGGCCGGGTCGTCCAGGAGCCGGGCGATCTCGTCCAGCGAGAGTCCCAGCTGTCGGAGGGAGGTGATCTGGTGGAGCCGCCGGACCTGGGCCGTCCCGTACAGACGGTGGCCCGCCCTGGTGCGGTCCGCCGGGGCCAGGAGCCCGACCTCCTCGTAGTGATGCAGGGCCCGGACGGTGAGACCGGTCATCCGGGCCAGGGCGCCCACCTTGAGATGAGGGGGTGGGGAATCGGAGGCGGGGGTGCGTTCCGGAGGCATGGAGAAAGGGTCGGACCGCCGGAGCGAACGGTCAACGTATTGGAGTCCAGGGGTGCGGTGACCCTCTGCGGCGGGGCGGGGACCTCCGGTACCAACCCTGGGCCCTCGAACAGGGTCCGAAGAAGCGGTCACCTGGTGCGACGCCAACGGAAGGGATCGGGTTCAGACCCCTTGTATTCTTATGCATCGTAGTTATGATGGTCCTCGACCTCCTCAAGGGCACCCTCGACGTGCTGATCCTCAAGGCCCTGAGCTGGGGGCCGTGCCACGGCTACGGCATCTCCAAGGCGATCCGCGCCGCCACCGAAGGCGCGTTCCAGGTGGAGGAGGGTGCTCTCTACCCGGCGCTGCGACGCCTGGAGCGCCGAGGTCAGGTCTCCGCGGAATGGGGGAAGACGGAGACCGGGCGGCGAGCCCGGTTCTATCGGCTCTCCGCCGACGGTCGGGAGACGCTGGAGCAGGAGGTACGGACCTGGGGGCGGTACGTGGACGCAATGTCCCGGGTCCTCTATGCCGAAGGGCCCCTGGAGTGAGCTCCGACCCGCCCCGGGGATTCCACGGCGATCGGCCGGAGGTCGGTCAGCCGTCGGTGGAGGAGGATGTCGGCGAGGAGCTGACGGCCCACCTCGACATGGCCACGGACGATCTCGTGGCCCAGGGCTGGGATCCCGGCACGGCCCGGGAGGAGGCGCTTCGGCGCTTCGGAGACGTGGATGCCGCGCGACTGGCCGCGGAAGCCGAGGTCCGGTCGCGGGACCGGGCCCTCGAACGAGCGTATCGATGGGAGGCGGTGATGCAGGATGTGAAATACGCGGTGCGGAGTCTGGCCCGGAGCCCCGGGTTCGCGGTGGTGGCGATCCTCACGCTGGCCCTGGGGGTGGGCGCCAACTCGGCCATCTTCTCGGTCCTCAACGGCGTGCTCCTGCGGCCGCTCCCCTATCCGGAGCCCGACCGGATCGCCTGGATGGACGAGGCGCACGACGGCCCCGACGGACGGCCGGGTCCGGTGCCCTGGACGAACTTCGTCGACTGGCAGGAGCAGAGCCGCAGCTTCGAGGCGATGGCCACGTTCAGCGCCCGGGGGACGACGGTCCTGGGCGGGGATCAGCCGGTCCGCGCCACGGTGGGCGCCGTCTCCAGCGACTTCTGGCGGGTCTTCCCCGTGGAGCCGATCATGGGGCGCCTCACGACCCCCGACGATCACGGCATCGGCGTCGGCCCGGCCGTCGTCGTCGGTGAGGGCTTCTGGCAGAACCAGCTCGGCGGAGATCCGAACGTCCTCGGGCGGACACTGGAGATCTTCGGGGTGACCTCCACCATCGTGGGGGTGGTTCCGGGAGACTTCGACTTCCCCTTCGGCTCCCAGATCTGGAGCCCGGTGGAGTACAACGAGCAGGCGACGAGTCGCACCGCCCACAACCACCGGGTGGCCGGGCGGCTGCGGCCGGGGGTCGACCTCGCCACCGCCGACGCGGAGCTGGACCGGATCGCCCAGAGCATCGGTCAGAGCCTCCCCGAAGGCGACTACGACGCCGAGGGCGCCGTGGTCACTCCCCTGCGAAACCGACTCACCGCCTCGGCACGGACCCCGATCCTCCTCCTCATGGGGGCCGCCGCGCTGGTGCTCCTGGTGGCGTGCACCAACCTGGCCTCCACCCTCCTGGCCCGGGGGTCGAGCCGGCGCAGGGAGCTGGCGGTCCGCTCCGCCCTGGGGGCCCCCCGGGGCCGGGTGGTTCGTCAGCTCTTCACGGAGAGCCTCGTTCTGGCCACCATCGGGTCCGCGGTGGGGCTGGGGATCGCATGGGTGGGGCTGCCGATCCTGGTGAGCCTCGCCCCGGATCTCCCCCGTGTCGACGAGGTGGCGTTGAACCTGCCGGTGCTCCTCTTCACCGGGGGCGTCGCCATGGT
>JARRPL010000482.1:0-2402 GCA_037382905.1 Gemmatimonadota bacterium
CGAACTCGCTGTACGACGATCCTTCCCTGGTGAAGCAGGCGGCGAAGATCGTTGGCCAGCTGTACACGGCGTTCCAGATGGCCGGGGCCTCCATGGCAGAGATCAATCCCCTCATCTCCACTCCGTCGGGGGAGGTCAAGGCCATCGATGCCAAGATGAGCGTCGACGACAACGAGCTCTTCAGAAAGCCCGACGTCGCCGTGTTCAGGGACCTCTCGGCCGAGCCCGAATCGGAGACGAAAGCCAGGAATGCGGACCTCTCCTATGTCAAGCTCGACGGGAATGTCGGGTGCTGCGTGAACGGGGCGGGGTTGGCCATGGCCACGATGGATCTGGTGAAGTACTACGGCGGGGAGCCGGCGAACTTCCTGGACATCGGAGGTTCGTCCAACCCCGACAAGGTGGTGGCGGCCCTGGAGATCATCACCTCCGACCCCAACGTGAGGGTGATTCTCTTCAACATCTTCGGGGGGATAACGCGCTGCGACGATGTGGCAAACGGAATCGTTGAAGCCACCAAACGCATAGAAATCACTGTGCCTCTGGTCATCCGCCTGACGGGGACCAACGAGGAGGAGGGGGTGAAGATCCTGGAGGGCGCCGGGATGTCTGCCGCCACGTCCATGGATGAGGTAGTCGAACGGGCCGTAGCCCTGGCCAACCAGGCCTGATCAACGGAACACGAGAAAAAGAGAGTCCATTCAGATGGCTATCTTCGTAGATGAATCGACGCGCCTCGTGGTCCAGGGGATCACGGGACGGGACGGGTCCTTTCACACCCGTCAGATGATGGAATACGGGACCCAGGTGGTGGCCGGTGTCACCCCGGGCAAAGGCGGACAGTCCTTCGAGGGTCCCCAGGGAAAGAAGGTCCCCATCTTCAACACGGTGGAAGATGCGGTCAAGGAGGCCGGGGCCAACACTTCGGCCATCTACGTGCCCCCCGCTTTTGCCTCCGGGGCGATTCTCGAGGCCGCGGGGGCTGGGATCGGTTTCATCGTCTGCATTACGGAAGGAGTCCCGGTTCAGGACATGACCCGGGCCCTGAAATACGTCCGGGACCGCGGCGCGAGGCTCCTGGGGCCGAACTGCCCCGGGATCATCTCCCCCGGCAAAGCAAAGGTGGGGATACTCCCGGCCCAGATCGTGACGCCGGGACCGGTAGGAGTGATCTCCCGCTCGGGCACTCTCACCTATGAGGCGGTGATTCAGCTCACCAACGCTGGAATCGGGCAGACCACCTGTGTGGGGATCGGTGGAGACCCCCTCATCGGCACCAACTTCATCGATGCCCTCTCCGCCTTCAAGGACGATGCGGAGACCGAGGCCATCGTCATGATCGGGGAGATCGGTGGAACGGACGAGCAAGAGGCCGCGGACTGGGTTCGGGAGAACCTTCAGATACCGGTCGTGGGCTTCATCGCGGGGCAGACCGCTCCGCCTGGACGTCGCATGGGCCACGCGGGAGCGATTATCAGCGGCTCGGCAGGTACCGCAGAGGAGAAGATGAAGGCGTTCCGGGACAACGGTATCGCGGTGGCGGCTCGTCCCATTGACATCGCCGAGCTGATCGGGGATGCCTTGGCCTAACTGTATCGCTCCCATGCGGCATGGGGGCACCGGGGGAGAATGAGACTCTCCGAGATCCTCTCCGAGGACCGAATCCTGGTTCCGCTGGAGGCCGAGACGTTGGAGGAGGCCATCGGCCTCCTCTGTCACGGGCTGGAGACGTCCGGCACGCTGCCCAAGGGTGCCGGACCCCGCCTGGCGGGGGAGTTCTTCTCCGGCGCCCGGGGAGAGGTGATCAGGGTCAACGAATGGGTCATCCTGGCCGCGGCTCGAAGCGAACAGGTGGACCGCTTCACGGCCCTCCAATACCGCGTCTACGCCGACACGCCCCTGGCCGAGGTCGTGGGCCTCATGGTTCGCCAGGGAATCAGGGCCGTCCCTGTCGTGGGTCAGAAGCTGGAGTTCCTTGGCCTCATCACCTCAGGCGACGCCATTCGATACCTCCTGCCGGAGCGGTTGACCGGCTCGAAGGGGGGAAAGGAGATGGGCTCTCTACTGGCGAGGGAAGTGATGGTCCGCTCCATCATGTGCATCTCGGAGGATCAGAGCCTTGTCGAAGCGGCGAACCTGATGGTCAACAAGGGGGTAAGCCAGTCAGTCGATTCCGCGCTTCACCTCCTGTTCGGCCCCGGTGGAAGGAATACCCCGGACGGGAACCGGGAGTCATTCCGGCTGTCCGGCACCTGAAGCCACCACGAGAACGCTCAGACAAGAAGAAGAGAGGGCGATGAGTCGAACCCTTGCCATTATCAAGCCCGACGCCGTGGCGTCGGGCCATGCCGGGAAGATCCTGGCCCACCTGGAGCGAGAGGGCTTCCTGCTGAGGTCCATGA
>JARRPL010000483.1:0-3126 GCA_037382905.1 Gemmatimonadota bacterium
CTTCGCCGGTTGCCGCCCGAAAGGCGGACGGCCGGGGGTCAGGATCCGCCCACGATCACATCTCGAAGCACATCGTGGATGATCCCGGTGGCCACCTCCACCAGGAGCACGTCCAGCCCGACCTCCACCCTCTGGTAGCCGCTCCGGAGAGGGAGCCCGTCCTCGAGAGCCGCAGGGAGGACCCGCCGCGCCAGGCCGGGAGGCAGCGGCTTTCCCCGGGCCAGCTTCTTCTGGATCCCCGGCGGCAGGGCCTCTACGGAGGCTCCCGACCGCTGGGCGTAGAACGAACGGATCCGGTCGCGCTCCACGGAGGTGAACACGACCTCCACGGAGGCTGCCGCCTGCCCACCGCCTCGCGTCCCGGGCGGACCCTGAGCCAGGGCCGGCTCACCGACGGCCAGAAGGGCGAGGGTCAGGACGAGAGGGAGTCCGCAGGAAGGTCGTGGGGTACGCACGGCGGCCGTCTCCGATGAAAGGGGTCGGGTCAGGTGTACCTCCATCTCCACCAGGTAGCCCTCACCGATCAGCCCGGCGCGAATCAGGGTGTTGGCGGGTTGGATCCCACGAAACCGCTCGCCGTGGGCGCGGGAGACGTCCTCCCAGACCGCCGGATCGTGGATGTAGACTCGGGTGCGGACCACCGCCTCCAGCGACCCACCCAGGGACTCCACCGCCCCCTGCACCTTGTCCAGACAGAACACGGCCTGGGCGTAGGCGTCCTGGCCGCCGACGAGGTGATCCCCGTGGGTCGCCGTGGTCCCCGAGACCAGGATCCGGTTCCCCACCCGGATCGCCCGGGAGAAGCCCGCCAGCTCCTCCCACACCGTACCGCTCAGGGCCCGACGCCGTGTCCCGGGCCCTTCCTGGACCGGATACGGCGGCGGGAAGCTCTCCAGGTGGTGGCTCAGGTCCCCCGATGCCGTGAGGAACGGCGGCACCCGGTATTCGTCCCCGCAATCGCCGGGGATGGGCGTCAGCGCGGCGCCCGCCTCCTCCAGCCGCGCACGATCCTCGGGTCCGAGTCGGAAGTCGCCGAGGGCCAGGTTGTCCTCGACATGTTCGCTGCGACCCAGTCGCGCGCCGATGATCACACCGGCGACGCAGGGCTCGTCCATCACGGCCCTGGAGGCCACGTTGGCCATGGACACGCCCCTCCGTTCCGCGACCTCGTGCACCGCTTCGAGAAGGCGCTGGAAGGCCGTCCACCCCCCGGCGGCCTGGATGAAGCGGAAGTACTTCATCTCGGACCAGGTCTCTAGCTGGTCGGGGTCCGGCTCCGACCGTCCGAGCCACCGTTCCGTGAGGAAGCCCCCGGCGAGGGTTCCGAAGGCCAGGAGCTTCACGCCCTTCTCCCGGCAGAGCTCCGTCATGGCGCCCCGGGCTCTCCGGTCCAGAAGCGAGTAGCAGACCTGGTTCGACACGATGGGGATGCCGCTGGCCAGGAGCATGCGCAGGTGGGCCGTGTCGACGTTGGTGAGGCCCAGGTGTCGGACGAGCCCTTCCCGCCGGAGTTCGTCCAGGGCGAAGATGGCGTCCAGCCAGCCTGGGTGCGTGTAGCTCCAGGCGTGGAACTGGAGGAGATCCAGCGACTCCACCCCCATCCGTTCCCGGGCTCGCTCCACCGCCTCCCGCACCTCCTCCCGGGTGAGGGGGCCCGGCTCGGGGACCCACTTGGTGAGGAGGCGGGCCTCTCCGGGACGACGGGCCTGGAAGGCACCGACGATCAGCTCGGAGGAGCCATAGTGGTCCGCCATGTCGAACGTATCGAGACCCCGGTCCACATAGGGGTCCATGGCTCGCGATGCCGCCTCGGCGTCCAGAGGGCTGCCGTCCCGTTCCATGTCCGCCACCTGCCAGAGACCGGTGACGACCCGGGAGATCTCGAGGCCGGGGGCCAGCTCGCTGCGTTCCATGGTCATGAGGTCGGGTCCTGCTCACGAGGGGATGAGAAGGCCGACAGTACCGTCGGCCCGAGAATCCCGTCGGCGCCCCGCCGGGCGCGGCGGGTCATTCCGGGGGGAGGGTCTCGAAGACCCGGCGGGCCTGCCCGCCGGTCTCGACCTGCAGGCCCCGCCACTCCCGCAGGAATATGGCCGACGCGAGGGCCATGACGCCGAGCCAGAGCGGGGTGGACCGGAAGTACCAGGCGGTGACGTCGGCGGTCAGATCCTTGATGGTGTGCACCCCCAGGAAGAGGAGGAGCAGGAGGACACCCGCCCCGGCGAGGCCGGTCCGCAGGCGCCGGTTCCGAAGTACGGTCACCTCCCGCTCCAGGGCCGGGTTGCGCCGGGGCAGCGTGATCACCGTCAGGCACATCACCAGGAACATGGCCGGGAGATCGTTGATGAGGGCGATGGCGGCGCCGGCGACGATGAGGATGGTCCAGCCGGGGGACAGGACGTATCCCAGTAGCCCCGGCGCCGTCAGGTCCTGGGTCCGGGCCCGCTCGGCGATGAAGCTCCAGGGCACCGTGTTGTAGACGGCGGCGGTAAAGAGGAGGTAGAAGCTTCCCACCGTGACGATGGCGATCCCGATGGCCAGCGGCAGGGTGCGGGAGGGATTTCGAGCCTCGCCCCCGGCCTGGGCGATGGAGTCGAAGCCGATGAAGCTGCTGAAGAGCACGGCCGAGGCGGCGAGAAAGGTCCACCAGTTGAAGCCGGGGTCCGGGAGCTCCGGAACCGGAACGCCCTCTCGGGCCATGAGGCCTGCGGCGAAGTCCCCCTGGTCGTGGAGGAAGCCCGCGACGATGACGATGGCGCCCAGGACGAACATGACCAGCATCAGGGGGACGAGAATGCGCTGGTAGACCGCCAGCCCCCGGACGTTGATCCAGACCGCTCCCCAGAGGAGGGCGAGGGCCAGCCCGACCCGCACCGGCCCCGTATCCAGAAGTGCCGCCGTGCCCGCCCATCCCAGCGCCGCCACCACGTCCCGGGCAAAGGGAATGGTGACGTACGACACGACGCCGATGGCGATGGAAAGGCCGAACCACTGGGCGAAGCTCGCCACGAACCCCAGGTAGGGGTGAAGTCCGCGGCTGGCGTAGATGTAGCTGCCGCCGGCCCGGGGCATGGCCGAGGCCAGAACGGCGTAGGCCAGGGCCGCCAGGAGCGCCGGGACGGCGGC
>JARRPL010000484.1:0-4605 GCA_037382905.1 Gemmatimonadota bacterium
TGCCGCATAGGTGGCGAGAAACTGAATGATCCTCCGGTCTCGGAGATCCTTGAGGTCCACAGCGTCGGCAGGAAGGATTGTGGCCGCCGCGCAACAGACTGCGGTGGCGAGGATACACCTCCGAAGTGTCCGGAGGCGTCGAGGGATAGACGCCCCGTCAGGGCGTCGACGTCATGATTCTTCCTGGCAGATGGATGTGCAAGGAGGGGTCCACGACCTTGGTCGGCCCCGGTGTCGGCGTCAGAGGGTCAGGACCAGCGCGATGGTGAAGGTGGTGTCGAGCTTCCTCAAAGGAGCGAGCACCGTGGTCCCGGTATCCACGCCCCCGGGGGAGAAGAGAGGGACTTCGCCGAGGGAGGGCAGGTTGCGCCACTGGAGCAACAGACTCGGCTTGAGGGCCAACACGTCGTTGATGTCCACCGTGACGGAGTTGCCCCAGTCGAGGCGGCGATCCTCGGTGTCGTTCAGATTCTGGTCGAAGGTGAGGCGGCTCGTGAACACGGTGGAGGCGGTGAGGTCGTGTCGCAGGTCGTAACCCAGCCGGAGTCCCCCGAAGCTGTCCTCCACATCGGGGTTCGGGACGACGTCCTCCTGGAAGGTCCAGGTGACGCCGTAGTCCGTGGAGAAGTCGGTCCGGTCCGTGTCGATCCACTGGGTACCGGCACCCAGCGCCAGGAGGGTGCGGCTGTCGATTCCGGCGAAGGTGTTCCGCATCCAGTCCACGGCACCGTATCCGAACCAGTGATCCGAGAAGGTGCGGTCGTAGCGGCCCCGGGCGAACATGTTCTCCGCCGTCTTCTCCGTGTTCACCTCCCGTTCCACCGTGAAGTCGTCGGCGTCGCCCACGGCCCGCCGGACGACGGTGCCCGTCTCCACCCGGACCCATCCGAGGTCGAAGCGGATCTCGTCCCGCTCCCACTTCCGCCGGGCCGTGGCTCCCAGACCAAGGGTGGCCGACTCGGCGTTCCCCCGTGCGAAGACGGCGGAGAAGTCGGCGGTAAAGAGCCAGCGGAGCGTCGCCTCGTCCACCTCGTCCTGGGCGTGGAGATCGACGGGGCCGGCCACGCCGAGGAGGGTGAGGCCGCAGAGGGCTGGCAGGAGACGGCGGAGGAAAGACATCGGGGTCCAGGGTTCGGGGGACGTGGCATCGGGTCGCGGTACCCGGGTTCGTCGGACCGGGTTTCCCGAGGGATGCCGAAGAGCGACCGAGGCCCCATGATACCAGGATCCAAGCGATGCGCCTGAGGCTCCTCTCCGGAACCGCAGCCACCCCCGCCCATGACGTCGTCCACCCTCGCGCCCCGGCTGAAGGAGGAGGGACACCGGCTCGGGCTCGTCCAGGTCGGGATCGCCCGGCCCGGCCCGAGCGAGCACGGTGCGTTCTATCGCCGTTGGCTCGCGTCGGGCTTCGCTGGGGGAATGGAGTATCTGGGCCGTGAGGAGTCCGTGGCCCGGAGGCTGGAGCCCACGCGGAGCCTCCCGGGGGGTCCCTTGCTCGAGCGGGAGCTGGGCCGGCGAGCGGGCCTGGGCTGGTTCGGCCGCAACACCATGCTGATCCACCCTCGGAGAGGCTCCTACTTCTTCCTGGGCGTTCTCCTGACCACGGTGGAGCTGGAGCCGGATCCCCCCTTCGCGGCGGACCGATGCGGGAGCTGCAGGGCGTGTCTCGATGCGTGTCCTACGGGGGCGCTGCTCGGCCGTGACGAGGACGGCGCCCCGGTGATGGACGCCCGGTTGTGCATCTCCTACCTGACCATCGAGCACAGAGGCTCCATCCCGGAGGCGCTGCGGCCTCTCATGGGGAACCGGGTCTTCGGGTGCGACATCTGCCAGGAGGTGTGTCCGTGGAACCGGCGATTCGGCGACCGGGCTGAGCCGGATCCGGAATACGCGGCGACCGTCTGGCCCGGGGACCGGGAGGGCGACCCGGCGGTCCCTTCACTGGACGGCCCCGAACTCGTCGAGCTCACCGAGCGCATCCTGGTCATGTCGGGGAAGGAGTACCGGCGGGTGTTCGCAGCGTCTCCCCTGGCCCGTCCCGGGCGGAAGGGGATGCTGCGGAATCTGTGCGTGGCGCTGGGGAACTACGGGGCGAAGTCCGGGGAGGCCGGGGCCCGGGTGCGGCCGGTCCTGGAGCGGGCAGCGCAGGACCGGTCGGAGCTGGTGAGGGAGCACGCGGTGTGGGCGCTGGGGCTCGTACGCAGCGGATGAGCCCCGGGCCCGGGGCCCGGGGCCTGTACCGCCCCCTGTCGCCGACAGCTACCCGGCTTTCCGATCGCTATTTCGCTCCAACCCGGGACAGCATTCCGTCGAACCACCAGCTCCCGGCAAAGGTCGCCGGGTCGGAGGATCCGCCTCCGGCGCCTCCACCGGTGGCGCCGGCAAACCGGCCCGTGCCGCCAGAGAAGACGATCCAGAGCTCGCTGGATCCGTCCGGCTGGAACCGGCCCGTCCACTCGGCGTGCAGTTGGTCGCCGTTGGCCGCCGTGTGCACGGCCTCGCCTGGACCGAAGACCGAGCCGTCCGTACCCGCCGTGCAGGTCAGGAGGTCGATCACGCTCGTGGTGCGGCCAAGATGCGAGAACTGGCCTTCCGAACGGAAGCGTGCCGGAAACTCCGCCACGACGATGTCGGTGCCTTCGAGGACGCACGGGATGAAACCTGCCGTCAGGTCGACGGCGATTGCGGCTTCACCGTGAATCGGAACCATGGTGGCGTTCGGCGACGTCTGGACCTCGTTCGCGGACTGGACCCTCGTCTGCGTCGAGATCCCTGGAGCGTCGGGCGTCAGCGGGTCGACATCCCCGCACGACGCCAGGCCGCCAACCAGAAGAGCTGCGGTGCAAGACGCCATCACCTTACGCATGAGCATGATGCCTCCCAGACCCGTTCCTGTACTGCGGGGCGTCCCGCTGCGGGGCGCGCCCCGCAGTTTGAATTTCGCTGGATGCCTGCGGCACGGCAATCACGGCTACGGAGCGTGTGGCGGGAGGAAGGACGGGGCGGCGAGTACGTGCCTCGCGGAACCGACGACGAACACGCCGTGCCGTTGCCGTAGGAGTTCGGAGACGCCAGTCTCCCGAGCCATGAAATCCGCGGTGACCCTCCTGGTCTGCGTCCTCGCCCTGGCGCCCGCCCTGCCGGGCGCCCGGCGCAAGCTCTCGGCCCAGGAGACCGAGCCGGCGCCTTCGCCGGTCCGGGGCTCCCTGGACGACCCGGAGGCCTACCCCCGGCCCACGGGTCATGCGGTCCGCGCCGACCTCCCCCCCGTCTTGGACGGGCATCTGGATGACCCCGCCTGGTCGGCGGCTCCAGTCTTCAGCGACTTCGTCCAGTCCCAACCCGACCCCGGAGCGCTGGCCACGGAGCGCACCGAGGTCCGGGTGGTGTACGACGACGAGTACCTCTACGTCGGCGCCATGCTCTACGACTCCCACCCCGGTGAGTACGTGGTCCAGAGCCTGGAGCGGGACTTCCCGTCCCTCTCCACCCGGGACGCGGACATCTTCGGGATCTCTCTGGACACCTTCCTGGACCGGCAGAACTCCTATCTGATCCTCATCAACCCGTATGGAGCCTACCGGGACGGTCAGACCTTCGACGACTCCCGGAACCAGGACTTCGGCTTCGACGCTCCGGCGGAGGTGCGCACCGCCTTCCGGGACGACGGTTGGAGCGTGGAGGTGCGGATTCCCTGGAGCGGGCTCCGGTACGTGGCG
The DNA here is from genome assembly GCA_037382905.1 of Gemmatimonadota bacterium. GTDB lineage: Bacteria > Gemmatimonadota > Gemmatimonadetes > Longimicrobiales > Gaopeijiaceae > Gaopeijia. Next base: position 3,720 of record JARRPL010000484.1, read on the forward strand.
GCGGAGGGGGAGCAGCGCTGGGGTCTCAACTTCCTTCGGCGGGTCCGGCGCATCAACGAGGACTCCTATTGGGCGCCGCTGGAGCGGCGGGACCCCCTGCATCGCATGTCCAAGGCGGGGACGCTCGACGGACTGGTGGACCTGCCCTCGGCGGGCGCCGTCTGGGTGAAGCCCTACGCGCTGACGGCTACGGAGGACGGATCGCTTCTGGGCGGGCGGGACACCTCTGCCGACGTCGGGCTGGATATGAAGTACGGCCTGACCCCAGGGCTCACCCTGGACCTGACGGTCAACACGGACTTCAGCCAGGTGGAGGTGGATCAGGAGCGGGTGAACCTGACCCGTTTCCCCCTCTTCTTCCCGGAGCAGCGGGACTTCTTCGTCGAGAACTCGGGGTCCTTCACCTTCGGCGATCAGACCGAACGGAACTACCGTATGGGGGCGTCGCTCCGGGACTTCAGCCTGTTCAACTCCCGGGCCATCGGGCTTCTGGACGGGGAGCCGGTGCCCATCGTGGCCGGCGGCCGGGTGAGCGGCCGAATGGGCTCGTGGGAGCTGGGGGTGCTGGACATGCGCACGGGCCGCGAGGCGGGGCTGCCGGCGGAGAACTTCGCCCTGGCCCGGGTGCGGAAGGAGGTGGCGCCGGGGTCGGACGTAGGGGCCATGTTCATCGATCGGTCGGCGGTGGGGGGGACCGCGTCCACGGACAACCGGAGCTACGGGGTGGACGCCAACCTGAGCTTGTGGGGCCCCCTGCGGGTCAATGCGTACTGGGCGGCCACCGATTCCCGGGGCGCCACCGGAGATCAGACCGCGGCCCGCTTCGGTGCCGCCTACCGGGACCGCCGCTGGAACGTCTCGGCCCTGTGGCGCCGCATCGGGGACG
>JARRPL010000485.1:0-2472 GCA_037382905.1 Gemmatimonadota bacterium
CCATGGCACCGGGGGAGATGCCGGCGAAAGATCCTCCCGAGAAAGGACTGACACCATGACCCATACGGATAGGGATCGCGAATATCGAGTTCGGGAGCTTCACGCCACCCTGGATCGGCGGATGGAGGCTCTGGAGAACAACATCCATGCCCGGCGGCGGCGTCGGTCGGCGAGTCTTCTGACGGCCGTTGTGGCCCTGGGCCTCTCCATCCTCGGCCTCACGCGCGCCAGGGATGCGTTGGTGAGGGGAGAGGTCTATCCTGAGCTGGCGATGCGGGCACTGGTTCTCCGGGATGGGGAAGGGCTGGAGCGGGCCGCTCTCCGGGTCGGGGAGGACGGGAACGTGAGCCTTTCGCTCAGGGACGACGATGCCCGGGCCCGGCTGCGTCTCAGCGTTCTGGTAGACGGTTCCCCCGGCGTGAGTCTCCTGGACGAGAACGGGGACACGCGGGCAATCCTCGGGTTCCTGCCGGACGGAACCACCACGCTGGTCTTTGCCGATGCAGGATCGATTGCACGCTCAGTCCTGGCACTTACGCCGGACGGGGCTTCCCGAATCGTATTCAGCGACGCCCTTGGGGACACGAGAGCCGCCGTCGGAGTAGACGGCAATGGCCGACCCGAGGTCAACACCATGGCCGCGATAGAGGGTGGCTCATAGCAGCGCCACAATCCACCCCGCATGCGGTCTTCCCCACCGGTCGGCGGTTCTCCGGGATTGCGCTGGCCCTCCAGGAGGCGGTTCAACGCCGCCACCGGGCCGTCGATCAGAAGACGAAGGTCGGCGGCCCGGGCCTCCAGGGCCTCCTCGATCTCACCCAGGACCTGAAGCTGTCCCTCCGTGGGCCGGGCCTGTGCCTGGGCAATTCCTCTGGTGACGAAGGAGAGCTGTTCAGCCAACCGGGGCCACTGGCGGTATCCCATGCGGGGAGGAGGGCGACGAAGCTCGTTCTCCAGGTCGCCGATGGCCTGCAGGGCTACGGAAGCCTGCTCGCGGATTTGGGTCGCGTTCGCTACATCCTTCCCCCGCATGGCTCCCACGAGATCCTGGATTTGCGAGCTCATGGTCACGAGTGCACCGATCATCCCGTTCAAGCGGGACTCGATGGCTCTCCCCCGCAGAGCTGCGTCGGTTCGGGCCCTGTATTCATCCTGAGAGATCGTGACGGCCGGGTCTCCCCGGAACCGGAACTCCTTGCTCACCTCCTGGTCTCCAACCACGACGGTCGCCACGTAGGTGCCGGGAGCCGCCGGGGGTCCCGAGGACCCGAATCGCCCACCGCCTCGCTCCTCTCCGGGGATGGGTTCGGCCCCGTCGTACGTGAAGTTCCAGATAGCCCGGTTGACACCGGCCTCGCCCCGAAGAGAGCCCATCTCCTGCACGATCCTGCCCCCCGGCTCGGTGATCCGGACCGTGACCTGGGCGCCGTTATCTCCCGCCGTCTCCTCTGACAGCCAGAAGTCGATGTAGGCGCCCTCCTGGGGGTTCTCCCCCTGGAAGGTGCTGCGCCCCAGGTTCGAGTCCCGATTCCAGGACTCCCAGTCCGTAGACTCGTGGATATCGAAGAGGTAGACCGGGGCGTCCATGGCCGTCGTGAGCTCCACCAGCGGTTGGATGTCGTCCAGGATCCAGGCCCCTCTGCCGTGTGTGCCGATGACCAGGTCGTTGTACCGGGGCTCGATCTTGATCCCCCGCACCGAAACCCGGGGCAGGTTCAGTCGGAGATCGACCCAGCTCCCCCCACGATCGAAGGAGGCGAAGAGCCCCCGGTCCATCCCCAGGAAGAGGAGGTCGGGATTCTCCGGGTGCTGTCGTAGGACCTTTACATAGTCGTCCTGGGGCAGCCCGGCGGAGAGGTCCCGCCAGCTCTGGCCGTAGTCGGTGGTCTCCCAGACGTGGGGGGTGAAGTCATCCATCCGGTGGTTGTCCACTACCAGGAAGGCGCCACCGGCCTCCGTGGGTGACGCCTCGATGTTTCCGATCCAGGCCTCCGCCGGGAGGCCTGGGACCCGGTCCCGGACGTTGGTCCAGCTTTCGCCATCGTCCCGGGTCAGCTGCACGTTCCCGTCGTCGGTTCCTACCCAGATGACGCCGGGCTCCACCGGGGACTCGGCGATGGTGTAGATGGTGGTGTGGAATTCCGCCGCGGTGTTGTCGTTGTAGATCTCACCTCCGGAATCCAGCTGCTTCTGAGGGTCGTCGGTGGTGAGATCCGGGCTGATGATTTCCCAGGAATAGCCGTAGTCCTGGCTCCGGAAGAGGACGTTCCCGCCCCAGTAGACCACGGACGGATCGTTGGGGGAGATGTGGATCGGGGCGTCCCAGTTGAAGCGGTACCGAGCCTGGCCCATGTTCTGCCCCTGGGAACCCACCATCCATGGGTGCGGCTCGATGGATCGGGTGGTTCCGGACCGGGTGTCGGTGATGCGGAAGTACCCCCCCTGAGCGTCGGAGTAGACGAGCCAGGGCTG
>JARRPL010000486.1:0-2426 GCA_037382905.1 Gemmatimonadota bacterium
CCAACCCGATGCGCTCATCGTGGCCAGCTACAAATGGCTCCTGGGGCCGTACTCGATCGGCGTCGGATATTTCGGACCGCGGTACATGGACGGGCTCCCCCTGGAGGAGACGTGGATCGCCCGGGAGGGGAGTGAGGACTTCAGGGCTCTTGTGGATTATCGTGACACGTATCAACCCGGAGCCATCCGATTCGACGTGGGTGAGCGGAGCAATTTCATCCTGGCTCCCATGCTGGTTTCGGCCCTCCGCCTCCTGGGTGGGTGGCGGCCAGAGAGAATCCAGAGCTATGCGAGGGGCCTCTCCGATGGACTCCTCGAGGAGCTACGAGAGCTGGGCTACACGGTCGAGGATGACGAGTACCGGGTGGGGCACATCTTCGGAATCCGGATGCCGGGGGGGTTGGATCTGGCATCGGTGAAGGGTGCTCTGGAAGGAGAACGGGTGTCCGCCTCCCTCAGAGGAAGCGCCCTCAGGATCTCCCCGCATCTCTACAACGACGAGGCGGACATGGCTGCCCTTCTTCGGGCCCTGAGACGGGCTGTGGAGCGCTGACGAGGGGATCCAGAGGGGAGGATGGAGGAGGACCGCCTGTCCTGAGAGGGGGGCTTCCCCTGTTCCCGGTAGGCACTCAGCCCGGGCCGAAGACGACTCTAGCCTGGGTCCCCACCTGGATCCGCTTCCTCCCGAACCAACCCCTGGGGACCTCCAGTGCGAACATCGCCGGCCGGGCCGATGGGTGGGCATCATCCGTTTCCGGCTCCATCCCCTGTATATCCACGATCCTGAGACTCTCGTCGAGGTAGGCGATGTCCAGCGGAATGAGAGTGTTCCGCATCCAGAATGAGCGAATCTGGGAGTCGGAGAAGACGAACAGCATCCCCCTACCCTCCTCCAGGGATTCGCGGTACATGAGCCCTTCCTCCCGCTCAGAGGCGGTTCTGGCAACCTCGGCCAGTACGGTATCGGCCTCGAAGATGACCCATGCCTCCCCCCTGGGAGGGAGGCGCTCCTGTGCGTCCGAGGGTGTCTCCCGAAGGCCGGAAGCAGACTCTCCACCGCTCATGGTCTGGCCGCCGGAGGCGTTGCAGGCCAGAAGTAACCCCGCTACGAAGGGGGCGGGCACGTAGCTTCCGGGTGAGAGCCTGACAGTGCGTCGAAACCGATCGAGTCCGGGCATTTAGCGGCGCCACTCCACAAAGAGTAATTCTCGTTTTACCTTTACCGGCTCAGGCCATGCCCGACAAGGGCCGTGGTGACCATCGATACATATGCACAACGGCGCGATCAACGCCAGGGCGAGCATGGTGAACCCGGAGCTCCTCGCGATTCTCGTGTGCCCGGAGACGAAGCAGACGCTGACTCCCGCGGGTGACGATATCCTGGAACGGGTGAACCAAGCGGTGGAGGAAGGGTATCTCCGGAACCAGGGCGGGGATCGTGTGAAAGATCGGATCGAGGAGGGACTGATTCGGGAGGACGGAAAAGTCATGTACCCGGTGTGGGAAGACATCCCCGTCATGCTCCTGGATGAGGCGATTCGGCTGGACACCCTGAGGTAGAGGAGGCGAGACCCGGCCCTCTCAGCGCCAAGAGGATCGGCGGGATTGCCCCTCCTGTCTTCCGGACCCTTTCGGGTCCATTCAACCCAGCGGTCGATGGATGTTAGCCCCTTGAGCTCCGGCTCACGGGACCGGAGGGATTCGTGCGGTTCCAGGCTTGCCGGGGCTCTTGAGGAATCGTGGAAAGGCACCAGCAGGAGAACGCCCAAAGAGGCGAGTGGGATGAACAAAGCCAAACTGATGCGCTGGCAACGCCAAACTGATGCGCTGGATCCGGAGCCTGGGAGCGCTCCTCACCGTGGCCTTCTTGTCGGCCTGCGGGGAGGAGCATCTCCAGTCGACCATCAACCCGGTGACGGACTCTGGAGAGGTGACCCATCACCTCTACGTCCAGGTCTTCTGGTGGACCATGATCATACTGGTCGTAGTCCTCTCCGTCCTGGCCTACGTCCTGATCCGGTTCCGGGAGAGACCCGGCCAGGAGAGGCCCAAGCCCATTCACGGTCACATGGGGCTGGAGATCGCCTGGACGATTGCTCCGGCGATCATCGTCGTGGCCATCGTGATTCCCACTATCCAGGGCGTGTTCGCGGTGCAGCGGCCTCCGGAGGAGGGCGCCCTGGTAGTGGAGGTGACGGGGAAGCGATACTGGTGGGCCTTCCACTACCCGGAGCTTGGTGTGACCACGGCCAACGAGCTCCACCTTCCGGTGGGACGGCCCGTGAGCCTGCGCCTGGAGTCCGGTGACGTGATCCACTCCTTCTGGGTCCCCCAGCTTGGAGGAAAGCGGGATGTGAACCCCGTGGTCGCCATGCCCGAAGGGGAGGAGGCGAAAAGGAACTGGATGCATTTCACCATCCGGGAGG
>JARRPL010000487.1:0-4382 GCA_037382905.1 Gemmatimonadota bacterium
CCAGGATCAGGTAGGCTACGGCGAACCGGTAAAGCGGGATGTTCACGTCGCCACCCCCATAGAAGTCGAGCCCGCGATCCGACGGGTTGAACTTGTTGACGTGGGGATAGCCGTCAGGATATGGGCACCCTTCCCCGGCGGGGCTGAAGGCCACCGGGTTATCACAGTTCTCCGTATGGACCGCCGGGCAACCCGTGTTCCAGAAGGTGGCCTCATGGCGGTAGTCCCCGGGACTGTAGCCCTCGTAGTACTGAGGGGTGGGAACCACCACCGCCCATCCAGCGCCGGCGCCGATGTTACGGGGCCAGTACACCGAGCCATAGAGGCTCGATTGAAAGAACCCGCCGCCCCCGATCGATTGGACGGCAAAGATCTCCTCCGAACGATCCTGCGCGCCGGGAAGGTGGATTCCGGCGTAGTCCGCCTCGAGGGCGTACACGCCGGAGGTCACGACCTCCAACGCGGCGTCCCGGGCTCCCTGCCAATCGTCGGCGGATCCGGAGACCACGTTCGCCTTCCAGCGGTAGGCGTCGGCGAGGAGCATCAGAGCGGCGCCCCGGGTCGCTCGGCCCATTTCCGCGCCGGGACGGGTCTCCGGCAGGGTGGACGCGGCGAATTCGGCGTCGAGGATGATCTGGTCGAGGACCTCCTCTTCGGGGGTCCGGGGCGAGTCGAACTGGAGCTGCTCCTCCTCGGAGAGATACAGGGGCACGTCTCCGTAGGCCCGCACGAGCCAGAAATAGTGGAAGGCCCGCATGAACCGGCCTTCTCCCTCCAGCTGGGCTCGCCATGCGTCGTCCTGGAAGTCCACGAGATCGAGGTTGTCCAGCACCTGGTGGGCCCGGAGGATGTTCCAGTAGAGGGTCTTCCAGGGCTGGATCGCGTCCCGGCTGGTGGAGGTCCAGTTCAGGAACTCCGGCGCCTGGGTCTCGACGTTCGGCTCGTCGGGATGGAATCGCCCCTGATCCGCGGCCAGTTCGAAGGTCCAGTGGTACTGGACTTTGAACATGTTCCAGTCCTGGACCAGGCTGTACATGGCGACAGCGGCAGCATCGAGCTCTGCCGGCGTCTTGTAGTACGTGTCGGAAGTGATGAAGGAGGCCGGTTCCTCCGTGAGCGTGTCCTCACAACCGGTGGCCACCACCGCGAGCGCCAGGACGAGGAAAAGGGATCGGATCTTCATCATGCTCTTTGTCCCGTGTGGGAGTGCGTTCAGGACTGTTCACCTCAGGGTCGAAGCCCGAATAGCCCGTGATGGTGAACAGGTTCTGACCCGTGACGTACACGCGTCCATTCCGGATCCCCGGCAACAGGCTTGCCGGGAGCTGATAGCCCAGCGTAAGGGCTTGAAGCCTCAGGTAGCTTCCGTCCTCCACCAGCGTCGAGTAGAGGAGCGTCCGTCGGTTGGCGTTCGCCCGAGGAATGTCCGTGCTCGTGTTGTCGGGAGTCCAACGGTCCATGACCTCGGCCCGCTCGTTCAACTGCCCCGTTGCGTTCAGAAGGAAGGCGTTCGAGGCGTTCACGATGTCGTTGCCCACCGAGAACGTGAAGAACGCGTCCAGTGTGAACGGGCCGAACCCGAAGTTGTTGTCGAAGCCTCCGTAGAAGTCGGGGTCCGCATACCCGATGATCGCTCGGTCGTCGGGGGTGATCTGTCCGTCCCCGTTCACGTCCTCCACACGGAGTTCGCCGGGCACGCAGTCCAGAGTGGGCCTGGGCTGGTTGAGATCACAGACGTCGCCCTCTTGCCAGAGACCGTTGATCCGGTAGCCGTAGATGGAACCCAGCGGCTCCCCGGGCTTGATGAGGTGGCTGTTGCCTCCCACTGCCCAGCCCCAACGGTCGCCACCGGTCTCGATGTAGTCGCGCTCGTCGATCGCCACGACCTCGTTGCGGTTGGCCGCGACGTTGAGCGTCGAACTCCAGGAGAACTGTCCCGACTGTACGTTCAGAGACCTCAGAGACAGCTCGACCCCCCGGTTCTTCACGGACCCCACGTTGCGGAGCTGATCCGCGAAACCCGAAGTCCAGGGCATGTTGACGATGAGGAGGAGGTCTTCCGTTCGTGCCGTGTAGGCGTCGGCGGAAAGCGACAGTCGATTGTCCAGGAACGCCATGTCGACGCCCAGGTTGAACTGTCGGGTCGTCTCCCACTTCAGGTCCGGATTGGGAGACCGGGAGCCCGGGGCGAAGGCAATCGTGTTCACGTTGCCGATGGCGCTCTCGGTGACGTCCATCCCCGCCAGGGAGTTGTAGGGACTCACGGCCTGGTTGCCGGTGAGACCGAGGCTGACGCGCAGCTTCAGGTCGTCGAAGAACCCCTGGTCCTCCATGAACCCCTCCTCGATCAGGCGCCAGGCGAAGGCAGCGGAGGGAAAGAAGGCCCACTTGTTGTTGTCCCCGAACCGGCTCGACCCGTCGTACCGACCCGTCAGGGTGAAGAGGTAGCGGTCGGAGAGGTTGTAGTTCAGCCGCGCCAGATAGGAGAGGAGGGTCCAGTCGGTGTTGCCGCTCGCGACGGTCGGGCGCTGGGCTCCACCCTGGAGGGAGTTCCACATCGGTTCTTCCACCAGGAAGTCCGCGGCGGACATGTTGGTGAAGTCATAGTCGCTACTCTGGTAGGAGAAGGCACCGAGGACGGCCAGGTCGCCGGGGCCGAGGCCGCTCGTCTCGTAGTTGAGCATCGTCTCGTTCAGCAGCTCGGTCGACCGGCCCTGCCAGATGTTGGCGGCCCCGTTCGTCGTGAATCCCTGCTGGATGTTGCTTGGAGCGAAGTAGGGGTTGTAGGCATCCCAGGTGTTCACCCCAAAGCGATTCGAGACGCGGAGGTCGTCGATCACTTCGAGCTCCGCGAAGAGACTCCCGACCAGACGGGTCTCGTTCCGCTGCTCCACCAGCTCGTTCGCCGTGGCCACGGGGTTGTTGATGAACTCCCCGAGGACCGCCCCGGCCAGCTGACCATTCTCGACCTGCGAGATATCGTGCTTGATGCGGGTCACGCTCAGGTTCGTTCCCGCCCGGAATCGGTCGGAGAACCGACGCTCCAGATTGACCCGGCCCGAATATCGCCGGAAGTCCGTCCCCTGAATGATGCCCCCCTGGTCCAGGAGGTTCCCGGAGATGAGGTAATCCGTATCTCCACCCGAACCCGAGAAGGTCAGGGTGTGGCTCTGCTGGGCCGCGTTCTGGAGAATCAGATCGGGGTAGTCCGTGGTGTTCGCTCCCGCGACCTCTTCGGGCGTGTACTGGGGCGAGAGCCCCACATTGGTCATCGCCTCGTTCCGGAGCTCCCTGTACTGCTGAGCGTTCAGCACGTCGATCGTCCGGGACAGCTGCTGGAGTCCGGCGCTCGTCTCGAAGGTGATGGAATTCGCACGATCGCCACCGCTCCGGGTGGTGATGAGGACGACCCCGTTCGCCCCCCGGGATCCGTAGATCGCCGTCGCCGAGGCATCCTTCAGGATCTCGATGGACTCGATGTCGTTCGTGTTCACCGTGACCAGGGGATTTTGGGTCGGATCCGAAGAATCCGTCCCCTGGGTGACGGGTACGCCGTCGATCACGTATAGAGGCTCGCTGTTGGCTGTGATCGAGTTCGAGCCTCTGACGCGCACGCTGACCCCCACGCCGGGCATCCCTGATGCGGTCAACACCTGCACGCCGGCGGCGCGGCCCTGGAGTGCACCGGAGATGGTCACGTTTGGCGCGGCCTTCAAGAGCACCTCGTCGCCGGACACCGACGAGACCGCTCCCGTCAGCTCCCGGCGGCTGGCTTGGCCGTATCCCGTTGCGACCAGTTCTTCCAGGTCGATCGCCTGCAGCGTCAGGTCGAAGTTGACTTCCACCGTAGCGCCTGCGGTGACGAGTACGGTCTGCTCCCCGGAGCTGTACCCGATCCGGGATACGCGAACGACCTGCTCGCCTGGAGCGATGCCCACGAGGACGAAACGACCGTCATCCCGGCTCATGCCTTGAGCCCGGGTCCCCTCCACCCAGACCTCGGCTCCGGAGATCGGGGCCCCGGTGACGGCATCCCGAATGTTGCCGACGATGTTCCCCGTTGGCTCTTGGGCCGATCCTGCCAGAGGAAAGCCGATCAGCGCCAGCGCTACGAGCAACCTTCTCATTGAAAACGCTCCATCAGGCGTGGTCTTCCGGTCTACATCGTCTGGGTGTAGACCGCGACACCTTTGTTCTGGTGGCGAACAAACTTCCCGACGGTACATGGCAGGTCATCCGCCCGTCAAGTGGCTTGGTTCAAACGCCACTCCGGTCACCCCACATGTCCGGGCCCGGGCCGATGCCGAACCACGGGAGGCGATGGTCCACCGTGGCTCCCCGGAAGGCGGTTTCGCGGCGCTGAAGACTCTCTCCGGAGTGGC
>JARRPL010000488.1:0-1795 GCA_037382905.1 Gemmatimonadota bacterium
GATCCGAACAACCCGTCGTTCTAGACCGTCCTTGTTGGATGTTGAGGCCCGAGGAACAACGAGCGGGATGGGATTCTCCCGACCTCGATTCCACCGAGCTGAATCTCCCGCGCCGCCTTTTGACCAATTGTCCCGTGCTTCCGGGTCCCTGAGGGATTTCCCGCTGCAGATCCCAAGGATCGTCCCCAGCGCATTTCCGAAAGACACAATGGAAGGGCTGGCCTCCTGCGAGGGACGTGGATTAGCGTCGCTTGTTCGAGGCAACACCAGAGCCACATGCGGCCTCAGGCCGCAAACCGAAGGAGACCAGTCCCATGTCCTTTTCCGTCAACTTCTGGGTCGGACTCGACGTCCACAAGGATTCCATTACTGCCGCCGTGTTCAAGGACCGCGATCCGGAGCCTCTGCATGTGGACCGCTTGCCCTACGATCTCCACAAGATCCGCCGCTACTTCCAGCGGCTGCAAGCGCGGGGCACCGTGCGTGCATGCTACGAGGCCTCGGGCGCCGGCTACGTCCTCCAGCGATCCCTCCTCCAGTGGGGCGTTGAGTGCCACCTCGCCGCTCCCTCTCTCATTCCCCGCCGGCCTGGCGAACGCCGCAAGACCGACCGCCGCGATGCCATCAAGATCGGCCGCGACTTCCGCGACGACCGCCTCGTTCTCATCCACATTCCCACCGAAGAGGACGAGCGCGTCCGCGACCTGGTCCGATGCCGCGAGACCTTCCAGCGCGAGATCGTCAAGAGCCGCCACTACATCCTCAAGTTCATGCGCCGGCGGGGCTTCGTCTTCCGCGAGGCCAACAACTGGACCGTCCGTCACTTCAACTGGATCCGCCAGGTCCTCGCCCCCGGTGTCCTCGCCGAGGAGGATCACACCGTCCTCTCCGAGTACCTCGCCCTCCTCGAGTACAAACTCCAGCGCCGCGATGAGCTCGACCGCCGCATTGAGGCTATCGCCCTCACGCCCCGCTATAAGCCCCTGGTGGATCGCCTCTGCTGCTTCCGCGGCTTCAAGACCCAGGCCGCCATGGTCATTGCCACCGAGCTCGGCGACCTGCGCCGCTTCTCCAGCCCCCGCCAGCTCATGGCCTACGTCGGCCTCGTGCCCAGCGAGCACTCCTCTGGCCCTCGACAACGCCTGGGCTCCATCACCAAGGCCGGCAACAGCCGCGTACGCCACACCCTTATTCAGGCCGCCTGGCAGTACCGAAAACGCCCCGCCGTCGGCGCCCCCCTCCGACGGCGCCAACAGGGTCAGGACCCAGGGGTCATCCGCCACGCCTGGAAGTGCCAGCACCGTCTCTACACCCTCTTCCACCGCCTCGCCGTCAAGAAGCCCGCCCAGGTCGCCGTCACCGCCATCGCCCGTGAGATGGTCGGCTTCCTCTGGGCCGTGCTTCGCGAGGTCGATGTCTCCAAGCTCCAGGAGGTGAGTGCCGCCGCCTGAACACATCCGCGAGATCGAGGAGTCCCGGGGCACGATTGGAGAACGCCCCAAAACGTTATGGGGTCCGGCCTCGGCCCAACCCCCGTGTATAGACTCCGGCTAGCTCCCGACGAATCCGTCTCATGATGCTCTGGACCCCCGGTCCAACCATCGAATATCAGCAGGATTCATCGTCGAAGACGCCCCGGGCTCCCTCTCTCGCCTTTCGAATGACTTGACGGGCCCTTCCATATCAACGTTCTAGGGTTGCCGAAGCGGCGCCGTCTTCACGTCCACCGGCCCCGCCCTCATCCATGACTCCTACCATCGATTCCGGGCTCCACCCGTACTCGCGCCGTTTGGGT
>JARRPL010000489.1:0-1786 GCA_037382905.1 Gemmatimonadota bacterium
CACTTCTCGCCCTCCTCATCGCTCCCATGGCCCTGACTGCATGCGCGGACTCCGTGGGGCCCGGAGAGGACGCCGCCGGCCCGAAGGATTTGATTCTCTTCGTCAGTGATCGAGAAGGGGCAGTGGGAAGCGACGGGGAGATGCTGTCCGACGTCTTCAGTGTCCTGGAGGACGGCAGCGAGGTAAAGAATCTCACCCACGCTCCTGCCAAGGTCTACCGGGAGCTGAGCCTCTCTCCGGGTGGCTCCAGCCTGGCCTTTGAATCCGATCGGGTGGGATGCTACAACATCTGGGTGATGGAGGTGGATGGTACCGAGCCTCTGCAGCTTACGGGGGGCGTCGCCGATCGATGCAACGAGATGCCCCGGTGGTCACCGGATGGCTCCCGTATCGCGTTCACGACTTCGCGGGAGACCATTGACCGGAGTTGGGAAGTCTACGTGATGGCATCGGACGGCTCGGATCCTCATAACGTTTCGGATAATGGGGGAAGTGGGGCGACGGGATGGGATTTTCCCCTCGGCTGGTCACCTGAAGGGAAGGTGGTCTTTTCCCATCTGGATACCGGGGCGCCCATCATATTCACGGTGAGCCCAGATGGGAGCTCCCTGGCGGCACTCCCAATCTTGGTGGATGGGCATGCGGCTTTCTGGTCTCCGTCGGGGGGCAAGGTCGCGTTCATGACCGGCCAGCCGGGGAGCGAAACCATCTCCATCCTGAATGCCGACGGTACCAGCCTCTTGGAGCTCAGCGAAGCTCCTGGAGGGGATTCGTTCGATCCGGGCTACCGCGCCAACTCCTATCGGAATCCCTGGTCTCCCGATGGATCCAGGCTCGCCTTCGAGAGTCAGCGTGACGGGAATCCCGAGGTCTATGTGGCCTCTGCGGATGGAACCGAAGTCGTGAACGTATCCAGTCACGCCGGTGCGGATCGGTTCGACGGATGGTCCCCCGACGGTTCCCGCCTGGTATTCTCCAGTGATCGAAGCGGAAGCTGGGACGTCTACATCGTCAATCGGGACGGTACGGGCCTCAAGAATCTCACCGATTCCCCCGCAACGGAGTGGCGCGCGGTATGGGTGGACGGCTGACCGGACTCGACACTTCCGCGGATGGCCCCACGATCCATCGGGTAATCAGGAAAGGAGGAGCGAGTGTGCCCCCTGAGGTTGAAGAGCGAGTTGCTGGACCGGCTCCTCGACCCTGCCGATCCAGCCCTCCGGGTACGGGTGCTCACCGACCTGCTGGGACGGAAGGCGGACGATCCCGAGGTCAGGGCAGCGAGGAAACGCATCCCTGAACAGCCGTGGGTGAAGGCGACGCTGGCTGCCCACAACGGCGATGGCACCTGGGGTCGCGGTTTCTATCATAAGTATGACGGGACGAGTTGGGTGTTGCTGCACCTGAGTGAGGTCGGGGCACCCATGGACCTGGCACCGATCCGTTCAGGGGTCCAGCGTCTCATGGAGACGGCACGTCCCGCCGGCGAGATGACCGGCGCTCGCGCCGCGCCCTTCCGGGGCCTGGAGGATGGGGTCTACTGGAAGTACCCCATCGCCTGTCTCACCGCCCACATGGCCCTGGTGTTGATTCGCTCCGGGCTGGCGGAGCACCCGGTCACGCGTGCGGCCTTGAACCTCTGCCGTCACCGATTTCAGCCGGGCCTCGGGTTTGGTTGTTTCGTGGTGGACGATTCTCTATTGCCGGCATGTGTCATGACCGTGCCGAAAGTCTTGAAGGCTTTCCTGGCTCTGCCGACCGACCTCCGCACGCCGGAAGATCAGGC
>JARRPL010000490.1:0-2388 GCA_037382905.1 Gemmatimonadota bacterium
GAAGCGTCGAACGTCATCATCGGCTTCGGCTACGACAATGCCCAGCTGGCGGAGGTGCGGCACCCGACGAAGGAGGATCTCGACCAGGTCTCCGAGGAGATCCCGGTCCTGATCGTCCCTGGGCGAAGACCAGCGGGTCGATCCCTACACGGCGCTGCGGGCCATGACCAACTGGCCCGCCTTCCAGATCTTCGAGGAGGACCGCCAGGGTTCCATCGAGGTCGGCAAGCTCGGCGACTTCGTGATCCTCTCGGACAACCCGTTGGAGGTCGACCCGAACTCGCTGGCCGATGTGGACGTCCTCGAGACGATCAAGGAAGGCACCACGGTCTGGAGCGGGGGGAGCTGAGGCGGGGGGACGGGGGCCGCAGGGCCGTATCCGGCGCCGGGGTAAGGAGATCGACGGCGTCGTGTCGCTCGGGCCGCCCATGCGAGGCACGGGGTGACATGAAACCCGCACCCTGTTATCCTCCCGCCCGGGTGAACCCCGTGAAACGGGAGACCCCTCAAGGAACCCCGTCCTTCTCGACCGAGGAGATCAGATGACGTCCGCACCTCGCCACGCCCGCCTTCGGAGTTCGTTCGTTGCCCAGGCCGTCTCGCTGCTGACCGTCGTTCTGCTGGCCGGCTGCGGGACCGACGAAGGCGCTCCGGAGTCGAGCGCCTCCGTGGGCGCCGAGGGCTCGACGGCCGCCGATGTCACGACCTACCCCCAGCGGGAGGCCTTCTTCGGCAACCTGCACGTGCACACGAGCTACTCCTTCGACGGATTCACCAACGGGAGCCGGACCACCCCGGACGACGCGTATCGCTGGGCGAAGGGCGAGGCGATCTCGGATGGCACCGGGGCACCCATGATGCGGATGCTCCAGCCGCTGGACTGGTACGCCGTGTCGGACCACGCCGAATACCTGGGCGTCGTTCCGAAGATGGCCGATCCCGAAAGCCCCCTCAGCGAGCTCGAGTTGGCGGAGCGGGTGACTTCGGAGGATGCCGGCATCGCACTGGGCGCCTACACGGAGCTCCTGAACTCGATCAACGCCGGGTCCCCCATCTCCGAGCTGGCCGACCCCGAGATCAACCGGACCATCTGGGCCGACGTCGTGGCGACGGCCGACGCGCACAACGAGCCCGGGCGCTTCACCACCTTCGGAGCCTTCGAGTGGACGTCGAACCCCGGTGCCCAGAACATGCACCGGGTGGTCCTCTTCCGGGGCGACGGCACGATCCCGAACGAGCCGTACAGCATCTTCGAGTCCGACCGTCCCGAGGACCTGTGGGAGTGGATGGACGGTGTGCGGGCCGGTGGGACGCCCCTCCTGGCCGTCCCCCACAACGGCAACGCGAGCGCGGGTCTCATGTTTCCCGTCGAGGAGTCCTACGGGGGAAGTGCCCTGACGCTGCAGTACGCCCAGACCCGCATGCGCAACGAGCCCCTCTACGAGATCTCCCAGATCAAGGGGACCTCGGAGACGCATCCGGCGCTGAGCCCCAACGACGAGTTCGCCGGCTTCGAGCTGTGGGACTACACGCTGGGGCCCGGTGGGGAGCGGCCGCCGGCAGACAGCCGGGAGGGGAGCTACGTCCGCTCCGCCTTCAAGCGGGGTCTCGCCCTGGAAGCCGCGGGCAACGGGAATCCGTTCAAGTACGGGGTGATCGGTGACTCGGACACCCACAACGCCGCCTCGTCCATCGAGGAGAACAACTACACGGGGAAGTTCGGCGTGGAACGGGACCCGGAGCATCGGCTCAACGGGCCCCCGAACTATCCGGAGGCGGAGTCGCGGAGTCCCAGCAGATCCGGGAGTTCAGCTCCGGCGCCGTGGCGGGGGTCTGGGCCGAATCCAACACACGGGCCGCCATCTTCGACGCCATGCGGCGCCGGGAGACCTTCGGGACCTCGGGCCCCCGGATGCGGGTGCGGACCTTCGCGGGATACGGGTTCGACGAGTCCATGCTCGAGGGAGACTGGCTCGAGCGGGCTTACGCCGAGGGGGTGCCGATGGGCGGTGACCTCGGAGCGGGGGACGGTGCTCCGTCTCTCCTGATCCACGCGATGATGGAGCCGGACGGCGCCAACCTGGACCGGATCCAGGTGGTGAAGGGCTGGCTGGAGAACGGGGAGCCTCAGGAGCGGGTCTACAACGTGGCCTGGTCCGGGGACCGGCAGGCGGACGGGAACGGACGGATCCCTGCCGTGGGGAACACGGTGGATCCCACCGACGCGAGCTACACCAACGACATCGGTGCACCGGAGCTCTCGGTGGTGTGGCAGGACCCGGACTTCGACGCGAGCCAGCACGCCTTCTACTACGTGCGGGTGCTTCAGATTCCGACGCCCCGCTGGTCCACCTACGATGCGGTGGCCCTGGGGCAGGCACCCCGGGA
>JARRPL010000491.1:0-1767 GCA_037382905.1 Gemmatimonadota bacterium
CCCCGTCACCTCCGGCGGCGACGCCACCGGGCCCTGCCACCCAGACCGGGCCTTCGATGCCGGCCTCTACAGGCTCGGATTCCGAAGTACTCCCGGGAAGAAGCAGGTCCAGGAGCTTCTCCTCGGTCCGGGCCTCCGCCACCTCGGCCAGGTCGTCCTCCATCTCCGCCCGGACCATGTTGATCGCCACGTCCACCAGGTCGCGGATCATGCTCTCCACGTCCCGGCCCACGTATCCGACCTCGGTGAACTTGCTGGCCTCCACCTTCACGAAGGGAGCTCCCGCGAGTCGGGACAGGCGTCGGGCGATCTCCGTCTTCCCCACCCCGGTGGGACCGATGAGGATGATGTTCGACGGGACGATCTCATCCCGAAGGTCGTCGTCCACCCGCTGACGACGCCACCGGTTCCGGAGGGCGATGGCCACGGCCTTCTTGGCGGCGTCCTGCCCTACGATGTAGGTGTCCAACTCCCGCACGATCTCCCGCGGGGAAAGCCACCGATCCGGATCCGGCTCGGACTCGGGGGTCCCGGTCATCCCGCCCTCCTGGGGCCGTACCACGTCCTCGGTCATTCCGTGCTGTTCTCCGCTGCCAGTTCCAGGACGGTCACGTCCGTATTCGTATAGATGCAGATCTCACCGGCGATGGTGAGGGCCTCCCGGGCCACCTCCGCCGCCGACAGGGCCGAATGGTTGACCAGGGCTCGGGCTGCCGCCAGGGCGTAGCTCCCTCCCGAACCGATGGCGGCGATCTGGTCGTCGGGCTGGATCACGTCCCCGGTCCCGCTCACCAGGAGGATCTGGTCCCGGTCCGCGACCACCAGCATGGCGTCGAGCCGTCGGAGATAGCGGTCCGTCCGCCACTCCTTGGCGAGCTCCACCGCCGCCCTGGCCAGATTGGCCGGATAGCGCTCCAGCTTCTCCTCGAGCCGCTCGAAGAGGGTGAACGCGTCGGCCACCGCCCCGGCGAAACCCGCCAGGATCTGGCCCTCACGAAGCGCCCGGACCTTCTGGGCCCGGGTCTTCACCACCGTGTCACCCATGGTGACCTGACCATCGCCGGCCAGGGCCACCGCCCCGTCTTTTCGTACCGCCACCACGGTGGTGGCCCGGATCCTCAACTCGCCCATCCGCTCGCCCGTCGGAGGTGATTCCCATTGGAGCCCGAAAGCTAACAGAATCCGCCGCTTTGGCAGGAGGTGTCCCTCTTGCGACTACTCTGCCCGGGGATGCGCCTGCCGGTAGACCCGCTTGAGGCGCTCCGTCGTGGTGTGG
Organism: Gemmatimonadota bacterium; assembly: GCA_037382905.1. Taxonomy (GTDB): domain Bacteria; phylum Gemmatimonadota; class Gemmatimonadetes; order Longimicrobiales; family Gaopeijiaceae; genus Gaopeijia. The sequence continues at coordinate 1,277 of JARRPL010000491.1, forward strand.
GTGTAGATCCGGGTGGTGGAGAGGGAGGCGTGTCCCAGGAGTTCCTTGACCGCCATGAGGTCCGCCCCCTCCTCGAGCAGATGGGTGGCGAAGGAGTGGCGCAGCGAATGGGTGCTCAAGCCCTCCCCCTTCCCCGCCGTGTCCAGGAGGCGGGATACCGTCCGCTGAATGCTGCGGCGGGACAGGCGACGACCCGTCCGGCTCAGCAACAGGGCATCCCCATCCGGACCCTTGCCCGACACTTCCCCCCGACGCGGCTCGTAGCGCCGGAGCGCCGTCAGCGTCCTGGAGGTCACCGGGACGATCCGTTCCTTTCGCCCCTTGCCTCGTACCTTGACCTGCCGGCCCGCCACATCCACGGCCTGGAGATCGAGGCCGTGGAGCTCCGCGAGGCGGAGGCCGCTCCCGTAGAGGAGTTCCAGGATCAACACGGACCGGGTGCCCTCCAGCGTGGTCTCCCGGGCCCGGAGCTCGGCGACCCGGAAGAGGGC
>JARRPL010000492.1:0-3161 GCA_037382905.1 Gemmatimonadota bacterium
CGACGAAATCGACCTCCTCAGGCCTCACCTCCTCTTCCTCCAGCAACGGGGGTATCACGTTGATGCCATCACGAATGGCGACGATGCCCTCGAGCTCCTGAAGGAGAATCCCTACGATCTGGTGCTCCTGGACGAGCAGATGCCCGGCACCTCGGGCCTGGAGGTCCTGGACGTCCTCCGGAGGGACGACCCACATACCAGGGTCGTGATGGTGACCAAGTCGGAGGAAGACCGAACCATGACGGAAGCCATCGGGCGTCGGGTGGACGATTATCTGGTGAAGCCCACCAGCCCCCGCCAGGTCCTCTCCGTGGTGACCCGGATCCTGGAGGGATCAGCGATTCGCCAGCAGCGGGCCGCCCAGGCCTTCGCGTCCCGATTCCGGGAGCTGGGACTTCTCAGGCAGGAGGCCCGAAGTGCCGGTGAGTTTGCCGCCCTCTACGAGGAGCTGGTGGACTGGCACGTCCGGCTGGAGACAGCGGGAGAGCCGGGGCTCATGGACTCCGTGGCCTCTCTCATGACCGAGATCCGCCGCGATTTTGGAAGCTGGATCCGACAACACTACCCACGATGGGTGAGAGGAGGGGAGGAAGGCCCTCTCCTGTCCGTGGATATCGTCCGTGAGTGTCTGATCCCGCTGTTGGGTGTCAAACCGGTCTTCTTCGTGGTTCTGGACTGCATGAGGCTGGACCAGTGGCGGGTCATCGCACCCCTCCTGGCCCCTCACTTCGAGATCGAGGAACGCCTCCATTTCTCCATTCTTCCTACCGCCACGCCATACGCGAGGAATGCCATCTTCAGCGGGCATTTCCCGGAGTGGATCTCCAGGAGCCACCCGGGATGGTGGGACCTCTCGGATGATGAGGGGAGTCTGAACGCTTTCGAGGACGATCTTCTGAAGGGCCAATTGAAGAGGCTGACCGGCCGGGACGTCCCCGTCCACTATGACAAGATCTTCTCCGACAGGGAGGAGGAACAAGTCCGGGCCCGGGTCCGGTCTGCCCTCAAGAGGGAGGGGGCCGTCATCGCGCTGGTCTTCAACTTCGTGGACCTCATGACTCACGGTCGAAGCGAGTCTCCGATTCTCATGGAGGTGGCGAAGGACGAGGCAGCACTGCGAAGCATCACGCGGTCCTGGTTCGAGCGCTCCACTCACCTGAGCGTCTTGAAGGAGGCGTCCGCAGGGGGGCACCATGTGGTGTTCACAACCGACCACGGGTCCATCCTCTGTCAGCGACCGGCTACCGTCTTCGCCCGGAAGGACGCCACAGCCAACCTGCGCTACAAGTTCGGCGGGGACCTCAGGGCGGAAGACTCGGGGACCGTGCTGGCCACAAACGATCAGAAGGACCTGGGGTTTCCCCCGGGGAGGTTGGGGACGACCTACCTCCTGGCCATGGAGGACTACTTCTTCGTGTATCCGACCAAGCTGCGGGAGTACCAGGCCCGGTACCGGAACTCTTTCCTACACGGTGGGATCTCGCCGGAAGAGATGATCATTCCCGTGGCCCATCTCACTCCCCGGCGCAGGTAGCGGATGCTCTGAGGATTTTCGCCGGGTTGGACGCATTCTCTTTCCTCCTGGTGATCCCGTTCCTGAACGTCCTCCTGGTGGATCCGTCCGGTCCGCGACCCGAGAGCATCAGCACCGGAGACGCCCTCCTGGACCGAGTCCTCAACGGGACCATCGGCCGAATGGTGGACTTCCGGGCGGCGCCCGAGGACGCGATTCAGGGGATCATCCTGTTTCTCCTCGTGGTGTTCGCGATCAAGAACGTCTTCGACTTTCTCAAGACCTACCTCATGGCAAGGGTCCAGCAGGGTGTGACGCGGGACCTCCGGGACCGGGTGTACGACCACCTGCTGGAGCTGGACATGGCCTTCTTCGGAAAGACGAAGATGGGTCAGATCCTGTCCCGCCTCACCTATGATGTGGAACAGCTCCGGGTCCTGGTGGCGAAAGAGCTGGGGAAGGTCGTCTCGTCGGTCTTCGAATTCCTCACAGTGTTGGTTGCTGCCGTCATCGTTTCCTGGAAGCTCACCGCAGTGGCGTTCGTGGTGGTCCCCCTCACCATGGGAGTGTGGGGCCCTCTCATTCGGAAGCTGAAGCGCAGGGATCGGCGAGTCCTGGACTCGGCCGCAGACGTCAACACGCACATTCAGGAGACGCTGACGGGGATCCGGCTGGTCAAGTCTTCCTCCACGGAAGGATACGAGAGGGGCCGGTTCCACGATCTCACCCTGCGGTATTACCAGCGGTTCCTCCGCTCCGAGAGACTCCGGGCCCTGGCTTCGCCCATCACGGAGATGCTCTCTGCCGTGGGGACGGTGATCCTCCTGTGGTTCGGAGCTCGCCTGGTCCTGGTCTCCCAGGAGCTGACAGGCCCGGAGTTCATAGGGTTCCTGATTCTCTCCATGAAGCTGTATTCCCCCGTGAAGTACCTGGCGAAATTCCCGGCCCTCATCCAGCCGGGGTTGGTGGGAGCGGAGAGGATCTTCGAGTTCATGGATGCGCCTGTCGACATTCGGGACCCTGAGGGGGCGAAACCGTTCCCGGGTCTGATGGACGAGATCGTATTCGACGACGTTTCCTTCGAGTACCGGGCCGGGGAGCCGGTGCTGTCCAACATCTCTTTCAGGGTACCGAAGGGCTCGGTGGTGGCGTTGGTGGGACCCTCCGGAGCGGGAAAGACCACTCTCCTGGACCTGCTGGCTCGATTCTACGACGTGACCGGAGGAGGCATCAGCATCGACGGCACCGACATCCGGGAGTTCCCCCTGAAGGGTCTCCGAGGTGCGCTGGGGATCGTGTCTCAGGAGACGATCCTCTTCCACGACACGGTGCGGGCCAACATCGCCTACGGGAGCGCGAACCCCGGAGGGGAAGAGATCGAGCGGGCGGCCAGCGCCGCCCACGCCCACGAGTTTGTCTCTCGTCGGCCCCAGGGGTACGACACGGTGGTGGGGGAGCGGGGGACCGAGCTCTCCGGGGGCCAGCGTCAGCGCCTGGCCATCGCACGTGCTATCCTCCGGGACCCGCCCATCCTGGTCTTCGACGAAGCTACCAGCGCCCTGGACACCGAGTCGGAGCGGTTGGTCCAGGAGGCCATCGACCGGCTTCTGGAGGGCCGGACCGTGTTCGTCATCGCCCACCGCCTCTC
>JARRPL010000493.1:0-3318 GCA_037382905.1 Gemmatimonadota bacterium
CCTGGACGGCCCGCAGTGGGGCCGGGAGTACACGGATTCGCTGAAGGAGTGGTTCACCCACACCGCCGCCTTCGTCGGGCACACCACCTCTCTGCCCGTCCTCACGAACAGCGTGTCGCTGGATCCCACGGTCCGGGACAGATGGGGCCGGCCCGCCCTCCGGACCACCTACGCCGACCATCCCCACGACGGCCGGACGATGGTCTTCTTCGAGGAGCGGGCCCAGGAGCTGATGGAGGCGGCGGGGGCGACCCGGGTCTGGGGGGACAACGGATCCGAATGGGCTCCCGGCAGCTCCCACCTCCTGGGGACCTGTCGGATGGGCGACGACCCCCGGGCCTCCGTCGTCGACCGATACCACCGCTGCCACGACGTGGCCAACCTCTTCATCTGCGACGGCAGCAGCCTCGTGACCTCCGGTCGGGGCCAGCCCACCATGACGATCCAGGCCCTGGCCTTCCGTGCCGCCGAGCACCTCGCCGAGGCGGCGCGCCGGGGGGACGTCTAGGCGTTCGGGTGCGCGTCCCCGCCAACCGGCGGGTCACCCAGCCGGGTACTTGGGGGCCGACCGACCCGGAGTTCGATCCGGAGACCCCTCCTCCGACGTCCCTCCTTCCTCCATCTCACGCTCAGTATCCGGTCTGTCGACCCCGGCTGGTACACGAGGCGGTGTTGGAGGGCCTGCGTAGCGGTCAGAAACGCGAAGGCCCGCTTCGCGCCTCTTGCCGAACCGGAGTCCACATCCCCATGCTCGGTCGCATCACCGCGACCCCGTTTGAAACTCCTATCCTTGGGCGCGGGTCCTGGATCCCCTGGGCCCCTACGTCCACTGGCTGAGAGGATGGACGCGCCCCTACGCCCGGCTGCACGGGGAGGCGGTCCGGCACCTGGAACGGGCCGTCGACCTGTCCCCTGCGTGAACCTTGCCACATCGCGGCGGGCCCGGGCAGAATGAGGCTCATGGCGTCCAATCCTCCGCCGATCCGCTACGTGCGAACGGGCGACGGCGTCGATATCGCGTACTGGAAGCTCGGCCGCGGACCGGTCTTGCTGCACGCGCCGAACGTGCAGCTCGGACACGCGCGGGCCGAGTGGTCGGTCGAGGGGATGCGGCGCTGGTACGAACGCCTCGCCCGTCACTTCACCGTGGTCCGCTACGACCACCGGGGGGGAGGACTCTCGAGTCGCGACGGCGGCGCCCAGTCGATCGACGCGTTGGTTCGCGACATCGACGCCGTGGCCGACAGGGTATCGCCCGAGCCCGTCGTCCTGCTGGGCTGGCTCAGCGGCGGCCTCCCCGCGATCGCCTGGGCGGCGCAGAATCCGTCACGCGTATCGCACCTCGTGCTGTGGAGCAGCTTCGCCCGCGACGTCACGCACGGGCAGGCACCGCGACTGAAGGCGCTTTTTCAGATGGCGGCGACGGACTGGGAGCTCTTCACCGAGTCGATGAGCCAGGCGGCGCTCGGCTGGCGCAACGCGGACGAAGCGCGACGCTGGGCCGCGGTGTGTCGGGATGCGACCACGCAGGCCGAGTTTCTCTCTTTTCTGCGGATCCGGCGTGGATGGGACGTGGCGGAATACCTTGGGCGAGTGAGGGCGCCGACGCTGATCTTCCACGATCGCTCGAACCCGCTCGTGAGCGGGGAGCGGACCCGGGAGCTTGCAGCGGGGATCGCCGGTGCACGTCTCGTTACCTGCGATACGGCGGACGGCACGCCTGGCGATGACGCACTCGAGGCTGTCCTCGAACTCGGGCTCGGCGAAGGCGTGGCGAGCGGTCTCGAGGAGTTGTCACCGCGCGAGCGCGAAGTGCTCGCCCTCGTCGTCGAAGGCGCAAAGAATGCCGAGATCGCCGAGCGGCTCTTCATCAGCGTGAACACGGTCACGCGTCACCTGACCCACGTCTACTCGAAGCTCGGCGTCACCGGCCGCGCCCAGGCCGTGCGCCACGCCCTCGAGCAGGGCCTGAACGACACCTGATCACAGAATCCCGGGATGCGGACCGGCCCCTATCCCAGATTCCTGCAATCCCGCACCGTGCTCACCCGATCGAACTTTCTCCTGTGCCCCGCATCGCAGGTGATGCGCCGTTGCACGGAACCGGAACCAGGAGGAGGAGATCATGCTGAACCGCTCAGTCGCAATCGGAATGATGGCGATGCCTACGCTCATCGTCGGATGCGGGGGGAACCCGGTCCTGCCCGATCGATCCACGTCGGAGGAGTCCGACGCCTCCGTGTCCGCATTCGCCGTCGCGGCGCCCGCTGCCGTCTGCGTCCCGTTCAAAGTGAATGGCAACCCCGGGTCGGTACAGGTCACGGGAGGTCCTCCGCCCGCACCGCTCAACCTCACGATCAGCGCCGAAGGGCAGGCCACGCATCTCGGGCAGTATTCGTCCACGGCCAACGCCGTGGTCACGTTCACATCCCCGACGACGGCGGTCTTCGATGGAGGCGGGACCTTCACGGCAGCCGACGGCGACGATCTCGCCTTCACGTACACGGGAGACTTCCTCCCCGGCCCGGTCGCCGGCGGCCACGGGACCTACGTGATTGCGGGTGGAACGGGGCGCTTCGAGGGGGCGACCGGGAGCGGCGTCTTCAACAGCGAGGGTGGCCAGACCACGTTCGACGGCGACGTCTGCTTCGCCCGCGCTCGTTAGACTCAGGAATTCCACCCAGCCCCCCGGATCTCCCGCTACTCCGACACCGGTAGGAGGTCTTGGAGCTCGTCGAACCAGTTGAGGATCACGTCCAGGCGCAAAGGGCCTGACCCCTCTTGAACCTCCACCATGAGGAAGCGTCCGTCCGGATCGACGTCGTAGTTCGACCTGCCCTTGTACTCGGGGGCGTATCGGTCCTGGAACAGACGAACCGGCGGGCCGGCGGCGAAGGACCCTTCTGTGCTTACGGGCACCGCCATCATCGCGTCTCCGTAGCGGTAGAACAGCTCACTTCCGTCCCTCGACCAGACCGGTTCGCGTCCACCATCGGGAGATATCCGGATGGTTGGGCCAGGACCGGGAAAGGCCTGCACGTAGACATGGTCGATCCCCGACTCGTCCGAGGCGAAGGCCAGCCATTGTCCGTCCGGGGAGAATGTCGGCGACCGTTCGTTCGCGGGTGATCGAAGCAGCGGCGTCACGGAGCCGTCGGCCAGTGACACGATCCAGAGATCTCCCAGCGTTCGACTGTTCAGCTCCGTATAGACCAAGGTGCGTCCGTCGGCGGAGTACGAGCCCGGCGCGAGAATATGCTCTCCACGCGGCAGCACGAGGGCGGACTCGCCACTCAGGTCGGGTGACACCTCGTAGAG
>JARRPL010000494.1:0-3822 GCA_037382905.1 Gemmatimonadota bacterium
GTGTCCCTTCCTGGACCAGTTGGAGAATCACCCGGGCCACGAAGGTCTTGGTGATGCTCCCCACACCGAAGCGGTCGTTGGTGGTGAGGGGCGTGTGGCGAAGCACGTCGTTGAACCCCGCCGTTCCGGCCCACACCACGCTGTCCCCCACGCCGATGGCCACGGAGATCCCGGGGATCCCCATGGTTGCGCCATGCACCAGCGCGTTCCGGAGCACCTGGTCGGAGCGTTGGGCGGAGAGTGGGGCTTGCAGCGACCCTACTGCGACGAGGGCGAGAGCGAGAGCGAGTAGGCGAGAGGCGGTGGCGCGGCGCTGGATCATGGCGAGGCTCCGGGGCGGATCGGGGGAGAGGAGTCCAGGGGGCATGATCCTCCCGCCGGATCTCGCGCGCAAGGTCGCGGTGGGTCCTTTCCTGGGATGACCGGAACGCCCATAGCATGACCCCCAACGCCCGGAGCCCCTGGGGATTGGTGGACAAAGACCGCCCCCGGGGTCCAGATTGCCCCTCGCCCCTTTCACGACCCCTGCCCTCGAGGGCGCCTTGGATCCCAACTGGACCTCCCTCGTTCCGGCCCTTCTCGCGGTAACCCTGGCCTTCATCCTGAAGGATGCGGTGATCAGTCTCCTCATCGCCTGCCTGGCCGGGGTCCTCCTCATGGGCCAGGGGCTGCAGGGGCTCCCGGGACTCATCACCCGTTCTCTCGGGAACGAGGACTTCATCTGGCTCTGCACCATCGAGCTGTGCATCGGCGTGCTGGTGGCCCTCCTCCAGCGCTCCGGGGCCATCGCCCTCTTCCGGGATCGGGCTTCCCGCATCGTGACGAACCGGAGGAGGGCAGGGGTCATGGGGTGGGTCCTGGGGCTCTCGGTGTTCTTCAGCGACTACTTCAGCCCCCTCTTCGTGGGGGCCGTGATGCGGGACCTGACGGATCGGTATCGCATTTCCCGGGAAAAGCTGGCCTACATCTGCGACTCCACCTCGGCCTGCGTCATCGTCCTGGTCCCCATCTCGGCGTGGGCCGCGTACATGAGCGGCCTGGCGGCCAATTCGGGGATGGGGGACCTGGAGGCGGGTCTGCGTCTCTTCATCCGGAGTGCACCGCTCAACTTCTACGCCATCCTGGCGGTGGTCATGGTGGGCCTCATCGTCCTGGGGGTGCTGCCGGATTTCGGTCCCATGCGGACGGCGGAGAAGCGGGCGCTGGAGACAGGGAAGCTCCTCCGGGACGGAGCCATCCCCATGATGGGGCGGGAGCTCAACGGGATCGAGCCGTCTGAGTCCCCCCGAAGGAGCATCCTCCTGAATTTCTTCCTCCCGGTGGCCCTCGTGGTGGGAACCAACGTCTGGACCTTCGTGGTGGCGGGACGGGCCAGCGTGCTTGAGTCCTTCATGCTGGCCTGCGCCGTCCTGGGCCTGACCATGTGGCTCAAACGGATCGACTCGGTCCAGGGGCTGGTGCAGACGGCCCTGGCCGGGGTCAAGGGCGTCATGGGCGCGGTGTTGATCCTCGCGTTGGCCTACTGCATCAACACGGTGAGTCGGGAGATGCAGACGGCGACCTACGTAGTGACCCTCACCGAGGGCAGCCTCACGCCGGGTCTTCTCCCTGTCCTGGCGTTCGTCATCTCCGCCTTCGTTTCCTTCTCCACCGGGACCTCCTTCGGGACCTACGCCATCATGATCCCCATCGTCCTCCCCATGGCCCTCCAATTCGGCGGTGGCGAGGTGGGTCCCCTGGCTCTCGTGTCCTGGCCGGGGTGGCCTCTCTGCTCTACCTGATGCTCGGACTCGCCTACACCCGCTAACCCCGTGGAATCGTCATGAACAGCTATGCCGTACTGGGTGCCAGCATGATGGGGAGCGTCGCGGCGAAGGACCTCCTGTCGACGGAGCCCGACGCTCGCGTCACCCTTCTGGACATCGATTCTGGTTTGCTGGAGGAGGTGGCCCAGAGGCTTTCCTCCCCACGCCTCGTACCCCTGGAGCTCGACGTTTCGGACCGGGAGCGAGCCGCCGAAGCCCTGCGGGGGCATGACGTGGCCGTGGGGGCCCTCCCCCACGCGCAGTGCCTTCAGGCCATACAGGCCGCCATCGAGGCCCGGGTCTCCTTCGTGGACCTGGTGGGGAGCAAACCCGAGCTTCGGCGGGCTCTGGACCAGAGGGCCAGGGAGGCAGGAATCCTGGTGGTCCCGGGACTGGGCGTGGCCCCCGGGCTCAGCAACGTCCTGGTGGCCCGGGGGATGGCGGCGCTGGACGAGACCCGGGACGCCGTGATCTACGTGGGTGGGATTCCCATGGAACGGACGCCTCCCCTGGAATACCAGACCGTGTACTCCCTGGTGAGCATGTTCGGCGCCTACCTCCGACCGGCCCAGATCTGGGTGGACGGCGAGGAGACCACGGCGGAACCTCTCACGGGGATCGAGATCCTGGAGTTCCCCCCTCCCATCGGCCCCCTGGAGGCGTTCTACACCGACGGACTGGCCTCTCTGGTCCTGACTGTGCCTCAGAGGATCCGGGGATCCCTCTCCGAGAAGACGCTCCGTTATCCCGGCTTCGCCGAGAAAGTGAAGGTCCTGAAGGACTGCGGCCTCCTGGACGCCGAGCCCGTCCAGGTGGGGGAGGTCAGCGTGGTGCCCAGGGACGTACTGGTCCACCAGCTGGGATCCACCCTGGAACTGGGGCCCGAGGGGGACATCCTGGCGATGCGGGTGGTGGTGAAGGGGGTCGCAGCCGGGCATGACGTGTCCCACACCTTCGAGTTGGTGGACTTCATGGACCCCGCCACCGGGGACACCGCCATGGCCCGGACCACCGCTTTCCCCGCCACCATCGCTGCTCGGATGATCGCCCGGGGTGAGGTTACGGACCGGGGCGTCCGGTTCCCGGAGGAGCTCTTTGTCGAAGGGCTGGGGGATCACCTCTTTGAGGAACTGGAGGAGCGGGGTGTGAGGGTGAGGCACGACGCTGGACCCGAGGTCGGTTGTTGACGAGGCTCTTTTCCGGCGTGGAAGGAGCGGAACCGCTCGGTTACCGGATGGTAAGCGTCACCGGCGCCGACCGCTCACTGATGCCGTCGGTCCCCGAGACGGAAAACGTGACGGTCTCCGGCTTTGTCCCCGTCGAATTGTCTCCGCAGGCGCTCATTGCCAGCGCCAAGAGAAGGGCCACCCCCACCCACTTCCTGGAGGAACTCCACCTCCACGCCACCAGAGCCGAGAGAAAGAGGAGTCCCCACAGGGTCGTGAGGGAAGCGTCTCTGCCTCCCCGATTGGCGAAGCCCGCAACCGGCTCTGCAGTCCCAGCCCCTGTCGACGCAGTGGACACGGTCATCGTTGCGGTTGCCCCGATTTCCCCCGGCGTGAGGGTCGCGGGCGAAAACGAGCAGGAGGACCCCAAGGGGAGCCCTGAACATCCAAGGGACACAGACCGATCGAAAGACGCCCCGACGGTCTCTACGGCTACTTCGAAATCCACCGTCTCTCCTCTGACGACGGTGGCGGTCGGCGGTGAGACTGAAAGTGAGAAGTCCACGACCTGGAGGGTCAGGCTGGCCGAAGACTCGAGGGTGCCGAAGGCGCCGACGACCGACAGCTCGACATTCTCGGTCGGCGTTGCCGCACCGGTGCCGATCGTCAAAACGGAGGTTCCCAGGGTCTCTCCGGGAGTGACCGTGGCGGGCGAAAAGGTGCAGGTGACGTCTGCCGGTGCACCCTTACAGGTGAGGGTCACCGCCTCGTCGAACTCCCCGCCCTGCGCGGCGACCGCAACGGTGTAGACTATACTCTCACCTCGGGTTACCGGTCCGTCCGTCGGCTCG
>JARRPL010000495.1:0-2303 GCA_037382905.1 Gemmatimonadota bacterium
CACCGTGCGGACCGTGGACAACCACGTGGCATCCCTCAGAGCCAAGCTGGAGGAGAAAGCTTCCAAGCCCCGACATCTGCTTACGATGCGGGGGATAGGGTATAAGTTCGTGCCGTGACCTTCATCCGAGGGATGTTCCGGAGGTGACGTTCCCATGACCTGCGCCCAACACCGGCACGACACGACGTTCAGAACAGATGACGATGCCACGTCCGTGCCGTGACACTCCGCGCTCCAGCCAACCCTATGATTTGGGTACTAGGGACCCCATGGCTGGGAGGCAATCATGAAGACGATCACGATAGCCCTGGTTACGCTCTCGCTCACGGTGATGTGCGGTGGGCGAGCGCTCGCACAGAGCGGTAACGACCTCTACCAGCAGGCGCTGGTCAAGGAACGGGTAGAGGCAGACCTCCAGGGCGCCATCGAACTGTACCAGCGCATCATCACGGAATTCGGCACCGATCGGCCCTTGGCGGCGAAGGCCTTGGTGGAGATGGGTCTCTGTTACGAGAAGCTGGGACGCGAGGAGGCTGCGAGCGCCTACCAACGCGTGATCACCGAGTATGCCGATCAGACAGAGTCCGTAGCTCAGGCACAGGGGCTACTGGCAAACCTGCGAGGTGCCGCTCAAGCGGGAGCCGAAGAGTCACGTGGCATCACCACGTATGGCAACTTGGCCATTCATGATCTCACGACCGAGCAAAGCAGGAATCTGACCCCGGACTCCTCCTGGGGGGCTTGGGGCGCGCGGGTTTCTCCCGACGGCCGGACTGTCTCCTGCCAGATGCTTGAAGGCTCCAGATTCCTGAGTCGGCCCACCGTATCCCTCCTTCTCCTGGGAATCGACGGGTCCGATTCACGGGTCCTCTACTTGGAGGCGGGATGCACCGTGAGCTACCATGAATGGACAGGGGACGGAGAGCACATCATCGCCCTCGTGGAATGTGGGGAAAGCCCGAGAATATTGCGGATATCTGTTTCCGGTGGTGAAACCGAAGTGATCAACGAACTGGATCCGGGACGTTTCAGTGGGCTCTCTCTCTCGCAGGACAGTCGATACCTGACCTACGGCGTCGCCGTGGAGGCGGGCGGAGGCAACTTCGACATCAGATTGCTCTCCCTGGATGGGGGTCCAGACCTGCCGCTTGTCCGGCACCCTGCCAATGACCAACTCGTCGGTTGGGTACCGGGAACCGATGAGGTCTTGTTCCTAAGCGACCGAGACGGGACCGAAGACCTCTGGGCCATTCGGGTCATCGACGGCGCACCGGAGGGGCCGCCCAGGATGGTCCAACGCAACATGGGGCGGGTCGACCCGTTGGGGTTCACGAGCGATGGGACCCTCTCCTACACAATCGTCAAAGCTGTGTACTCAACGGGGGTGGCACCCTTCGACCTAGCGGCTGGAACCGTGGAAATGGAATCCGGGGTCGGGATTCTGGGCAACAACATGCCGGCCACCTGGTCGCCGGACGGTGAGTACCTGGCCTTTGTCGGGGACGGCCCGACTCTGCGCATCCACCATCTCGACACCGGGATGGAGCGGGAGCTGGCGTCCCATCTCTGGGCCGCCAGAAATCAGAGGTGGTCCCCCGACGGCCGATTCATACTCTTCTCCGCCGGTCTTGCGGGCGAGATGGAGGAGCAGGAAAGGGAACCAGGTCTCTATCTGGTCGATGTAGAGAGTGGCCAAACCACACAGGTCGTGGAACTGAATGCGGAATCGGGGTCGCACCCTCGTTGGGAGCTCGGCGGCGAGTGGTCCAAGGATGGGACGGCGATCATCTACTCGCTTTACAACCAGAACCTTGGGGAAGGGCGCCTGGTATGGCTCGATCTGGAGTCCGGAGAAGAGAGGGAGCTTTTCCGAGATCCCTATCTTGCGAGCCAGCACTTCGCCGTTTCACCTGATGGCAGTCGCCTGGTCTTCGCGCTGAGGGGTGTCAGAGAGGGCAATTGGGCCATCCAGGTCGGAGGACGCCTCCTCATCATGGACCTCGACGACGGAAATGTCCGGGAGTTCCACAAGTTTCCGGAGGAGGGAAGGGTCTGGAGCCTGCAATGGACGCCGGATGGGAAGTATGTCCTGTACACAATAGGTGAGGACGACGGGGATGCCCTGTGGAGGGTTCCGGTGGCCGGAGGCGCTGCGGAGAGGACCTGGATCTTCGAAGAAAACTACTTCAACGCCTGGGCCAACCTCAGCCCTGACGGCCGACAGGTGGCATACACGACCTATCGTCAGGAGTCTGAGGTCTGGGTGATGGAGGACTTTCTTCCTGCGGGTGGGGAGGGCGGCC
>JARRPL010000496.1:0-2320 GCA_037382905.1 Gemmatimonadota bacterium
CGGGGCAAACCGGCCTTCCACAACCCTTTCCTGGGATCTTTCCCAAGAGCCGATGCTGGCAGGATACAAAGTCTATTGGAGGGACACGACGGCACCCCAATGGGAGCATGCGCGGTGGGCCGGCCTCGTGGATACTTTCACCCTGGAGAATGTCATCATCGACAACTACTTGTTTGGCGTGGCCTCGGTGGGCGTGGACGGAAACGAGAGCCCGATCGTGTTCCCTGGAGGGTGATCCGCCCGGTGACCCGCCGTGGAGATCTCGGAGATCAGCCTCAATGCGGCGTAGAGAACGACACTATTCAACCGAGTCGAGAGACCGGAGAGAATCATGAGCACACCCGTAGCTGATGCCCTGAACATCCTTCTCGCCGATACGACCCTCTTCTATCAGAAGCTGCGTCATTACCACTGGAACGTGCGGGGGCAGAAGTTCTTCGAGCTGCACGTGAAGTTCGAAGAGATCTACGACAAGTGGAACCTCTTCATCGACGAGCTCGCCGAGCGTATCATCGCCCTGGACACCGTTCCGATTCACACCCTCGATGCCATGCTCAAGCACGGCACCCTGAAGGAGGACGAGGAGATTCCCGATGGCGGGGAGATGGTAAACCGGATCATCGCCGATCTCCTGGCTGTCCGGGGCTCCATCGACTCCATCATCGAGGAGGCGGAGACCTCTGGAGACCGGACCACCGCCAACATCCTGGACGGGATCCGCGACGGGCTGGAGGCGGATCTGTGGATGTTGAAGGCCTGGCTCAAACGAGCCTGAGGAAGATCTCGCTACGCTAGCCGGAGCCTCCTCCTGGAGAGGAGCGTTCCGGCGAGCGTAACGCAGCCCCTGGCCCACCGGAGCGCCCTCAGGGGTGTGCTCCATACCGGGGGCCGCCTCACCGCCGTGCCCATGGTGCATGGGACCTCCACCGAACACTCCGCTCCGCATCCCGATGGACCACAGGGCGGCCACCAGGACTCCGGCCGCCAGGGCCCGCCTGAGGGCCATGTTTCCCAGGACGATCCTCCGGAGCCCCATCGCGACCGCTGTCAGGGCCGGCGCCGTTCCCACCCCGAAGGCCACCATAGCGAGGGCCCCGACGAGAGGGTCGGAAGCGGCCACGGGAATTCCGAGAGACGCGTACACGAGTCCGCACGGAAGGAGTCCGGTGGCCATGCCGAAGGCGAAACGAGCCACGAGGTTGGTTCTCCCGGCCAGCTTCGCGGTCAGGTTCTTCACCCCGGGGATGCTCAGGTGAGGTTCCGGGACCAGGCCGGCCAGGCCTGCGGCGAACCAGAAGATGAGGAGGGTGGAGAGGAGCCCGACCACCCAACCGGGACCCGGCATCATGGAGCCAAAGGCTCCCGCGAGGGCACCCAGCATGGCGTAGGTGGCGATACGACCGCCGTGCCACAGGAGGGTGTCCCTGGCCCTACCGCCACAGGCCACGGCAAATCCACCACACATTCCGATACAGTGGAGGCTGCCCACGAGGCCCGCCAGAAAGGCGCTGCTGAGATAAGCGACCATGGATACACACTTGCGTCGTCGGACAACGACGGCAAGACCCCCTTCTACTTTTCGACTGGCGCTCCTACCATGTTCCCCCATTCGGTCCAAGAGCCGTCGTAGTTCCGTACATTGGGGTACCCCAACAGGTGCTTGAGGACGAACCAGGTGACTGGAACGTTCACCGATCCGGCAGTACGCGATGACCTCCTCCTCCTCACCCAGGCCCAACTCCCGGGCGTAGATCTCGCGAAGCTCCTCGCTCCCCTTGAAGGTGGCATCGTCATTGACGGCTCTCTTCCACGGAACGTTCGCCGCCCCCGGGATGTGTCCGCCCCTCAGAGCTCCTTCCTGCGGGTAATCCGGCATGTGCAGCAGCTCGCCGCTGTACTCCTGCGGGGACCGAACGTCCACCAGCCTTCCCCCCCTCTCCAGATGGACCGACACCTCGTCCCGGAACGCTCGGATCGGGGCGTCGTTCCTTTCGGGGACGGGATACTCCACCGGGTCTCGGATGGGGATGTCCCCCGTGAACGGCCTCTCCTCCGCCAGCCACTTCTGACGCCCGCCGTCCATGAGACGGGTGTCCGGGTGGCCGAAGAGGTCGAAGACCCATAGGGCGTAGGCGGCCCACCAGTTGAAGTTGTCCCCATAGAACACGACGGTGTGGTCCCGGCGGATCCCCTTCCTGGAGAGGAGCCCGGCAAACCCCTCGGCGGAGACGTAATCTCTCACCAGGGGATCGTTGAGATCCGTATGCCAATCGATCCGCACCGCGCCGGGAATATGGCCGAGATCGTAGAGAAGGACGTC
>JARRPL010000497.1:0-1683 GCA_037382905.1 Gemmatimonadota bacterium
GTTCTTCACCACCAAGGGCTCCGACCGGGGGACGGGCCTGGGCCTCCTTACGACGAAGCGCATCGTTCATCAACATGGTGGGAAGATCTGGTTCACCTCCAGGGAGGGGGAGGGTTCGGTGTTTCGCATCGAGCTTCCCCGAACTGCCCTGCCGGCTCCGGAAGAGGAGGCATGACCGTGATGGATGAGCAGCCACGCACAAGAGAAGGGGGTGGCGAGATGGTTCAACCCCAGGACAGGACCGTCCTGGTCGTGGATGACGAGCCGAACGTCCGGGACTACCTGGCACAGATTCTGTTGGATGCCGGATTCAACGTGGTCACGGCCGAAGACGGGAACGTGGCCATGAAGATCATCAGGGAGGACCCGCCGGACTTCATTTCCCTGGACCTGGTCATGCCCCGGAAGAGCGGCCACAAGCTCCTCTACGAGCTCAGAAAGGACCGAGAGCTCTCCCAGATCCCCGTTCTCATCGTCACTGCCCACGCCAGGGACGAGCTGGGGGAGGGGGATCTGAAGGACATCGTCGACAATCGGGTCATCGCGGGCCCCGGCGTGTACCTGGAGAAGCCCGTTAAGCCTCTGGATTACGTGCGATGCGTCCAGCGAGCCCTGGGGATCGAGGAGAGTCCCGAGAGTGAAGACAAGCTCACCCTCCAGGAGGAGCTCCAGAAGGCTCTGCCCAGCGCGGAGCCTCATGCCCTCAGGAGGGCGCTGGAGGCTCTGAAGAAGGAAACGGGAGAAAGGTAGCGTCCGGAAGTCGGGCGCCGCGGAGGGAACATAGATAAGCACTTCGGTGCGGAGGGAGATCGTATGAAGAAGATCCTCATCGTCGACGACGAGCCGGACATTGTCAGCTATCTGGAGATGATCCTCCAGGACAACGGCTTTGAGACGGACACGGCGGTGAACGGAAAGGAGGCCCTGGAGAAAGTCCGAGACGACCGGCCGGACCTGGTCACCCTGGACATCTCCATGCCGGAAGCCTCAGGAACCCGGTTCTACAAGGAACTGAAGACAGATCCGGATACGAAAGCGGTTCCAGTCTTCATCGTCACGGCGGTGACGGGGCTTGGGGGAGACGAGACCGCCTACGAGAAGTTCATCAGCAACCGGCGTCTGGTGCCCGCACCAGAGGGGTTCTTCCACAAGCCCATCGATCGGGACGCCTTCGTGGCAGCCGTCAAGGAGATCCTGACGCCCTGAGGAAGGGGCCTGGGACAGGGTGGGCTGGCGACCCGCCGCGTATGGATTCTCTCCGCCAACCCGCCGACGAGGGCCGGGGCGAGGGGTTATCTTGCCCGGCCCCAGAAGTCCTTGATGTGTCAGGATTTCCCCCATTAACCTCTCGTGGTTATTCAAGTTTCAACTATCCCCCTCCCTCTCCCCCCCAAAACTCCCCGAAAATCCCGACGCTTGTTGGCCCGGAAATTGCCCTCTTTTACGGTGTCTCGAGGTCGATGGAGTCGTTCTCTAGATCGGTGAAATCTGGATTTAATCTGTTTCTCAAGAGGCAACGGCGCGCACATGGCCTTTTCCATTCTTCTCCCGCTCTCCTACCTCCTCCTGGCGGTCTTCGTGGTGGCGTTTGCCGTCCGGACCGTCAAGATGGCAAGCCTCCCCGTCCATCTCCGTTGGGAGCTCTCCCCCATACCGCATGAGAAGGGAAGGGGGAAGTACGGT
>JARRPL010000498.1:0-1680 GCA_037382905.1 Gemmatimonadota bacterium
TTCAAGACCGTCAGCCTGCTCCGGGGAGGCCTCCTCCCCATGGCCTACGTCTATCCCGCCCAGATGCGATCCACCCGGGATCTCCTCCGCCGGCGGACCCACTTTGTCCGTAAGCGGGCCCAGCTCATGGCCCATATCCAGAACACCTTCCATCAGTACAACCTGCCCAGGCCTCCCGGACGCCTCGTCTACAAGTACCAGCGGGAACCCATCCCCGACGCCTTCGACGACCCCATCCTGAAGAAGAGCGTCCAGACCGATCTCGCCCTCTGCGACACCTACGATGCGCTCATCCGGGACCTGGAAAAGACCGTCCTCCGTCAGGCCCGGTCCCATGATCCCCAGACCCTCCTTCGCCTGAACACCATCCCCGGCATCGGAGAGATCCTGGCCCTCACCCTTCTCTATGAGATCCACGACATCGGTCGCTTCCCCTCCGTGCAGGACTTCGCCTCCTATGCCCGACTGGTCAAATGCCAGAAGTCCTCGGCCGGAAAACGCCTCGGCACCTCCGGCCACAAGATCGGCAGCGTCCACCTCAAGTGGGCCTTCAGCGAGGCCGCCGTCTCCATGATCCGCCACCTGCCCCAGAGCAAGCGGCTCCACGACCGCCTCAAGCGCAAATACGGGAAAGGAAAGGCCCTGAGCATCCTCGCCCACAAGCTCGGCCGTACCGTCTACTTCATGCTCAAACGGAACCAGGCCTTCGACGCCCACCGGTTCCTCGCAAACGCCTGATCCGGAGGAGAGAGGGTGAGCCCGGCTGATAACTCGAGCCTCAAGGGCCGATCCGTTTCACGACGCCCGATTATGATCCCACGATCTGTGCCTCGAGCACCCCGTGGCGTCCTCGGACACACAGCCCGGCAGCGCGGTTTTTTGATTGGACACCCTCTCTCGCTCCCAACCTCGGTCTTTCGGTGGCTCTGCCCCTCCCCCGAACCCGGTGATAACTGGACGCCCCTCAAGGGCGACCCTGTTCCTCTCTTGAATGGGACGGCATGAGGGAACGGATCCATTTCTAGAACGCGGGGAGAACGCCGTCCCCGCACCGCCGCTTTCCTGAAGTTCCGGAAAGAAACACGGCGGCTGAGTCTCGATACGTGTTTGGTGCAGAGCTCCAGTGGGGCTCCGCAACCCGACCCTGAAATCAAGTCAGAGGCCGACGACCGAGCCTGATCTGAACAACCAAATTTGACGTCGAAAATCGACTTCATAGGAGGAGTGCGCGCTCTTGACTCTGGGGGCCTGATACGTGTTAGAGGAAGTGGCAGCCTCCCCGCTCACCTGACCTCGACATTGGTCCAGCATTCTACACGCTGGCGCGTTCCGGACCTATTCCGGCCAAGGTTCTGTAAATTCGAATCGCATCACCTTCGCGATGAGTGCGAAATCATCCCGGTTTAGCGTAACCAAGGTTGCTCCGACCTCTCGGCAGGAAGCAGCCAGCACGCAATCGTTGAGGAACGACCGCTTGAAGCCCCCCGGACTCATCAGCTTCCGCTGCACGAGCTGGGACAGAATCCGTCCCGCAGCCTTCCAAGCCGCGAAGCTGGGGGTCAGTACTCTTCGCCTCCTCTCGATCGTTTGGATGAGGCTCTCCTCAATGAGTTTTTCCACGCGGTCGTGGCCCAAGAGTTACTTGCCGGTGCCATTGATCGAAGACGGGAAAAACTCATT
>JARRPL010000499.1:0-693 GCA_037382905.1 Gemmatimonadota bacterium
CAGCTGGGCTCCGCCGAATGCCACATCGGTCTCGTCCATCAGCGTGTGGCCCATTGATTCCAACGCCATCCTGACCTCGTCGGATATCGGGGATTCCAGAGCCAACCGGGTGCCGTTGTAGCTCCTGAAGCGGGGTGCGTCCACCGCGGCCTGAGGAGTCATGCCGAAAACGAATAGGTTGAGGAGGAGTTGGACGTGTCCCTGGGGCTGCATGGATCCCCCCATGACTCCGAACGCCATGAGGGGCTCGCCGTTTCGAGTGACGAAGCCGGGTATGAGGGTGTGGAAGGGGTGCTTCCGGGGGCCGATCCGGTTGGGATGCCCTTCCTCCAGGGTGAAGCCCGCGCCTCTATTCTGCAGAACGAAGCCGGTTCCCGGAGCCACGACCCCGGACCCGAAGTATTCGAAGACGCTGTTTATGAAGGAGACCATGTTCCCCTCCCGGTCCGCCACCGCGAGATAGATGGTCTCTCCGTTCTGGAAGGGTTGCCCCGGCTCCACTCCAGCAGCGGCGAGGGCAGGGTCGATGAGGGCGCGCCGATCCGAGACATAGCCTTCATCCAGGAGAGCCCGCGGGTCCCCCTCCAGGTAATCGCGATCCGACACGTATCGGTCTATGTCGGCGAAGGCCAGCTTCTTCGCCTCCTCCAGGTGGTGGAGATACTCGGAGGAGTTATGGCCCATCCCCACGAG
>JARRPL010000499.1:715-3601 GCA_037382905.1 Gemmatimonadota bacterium
AACATCTGGAGGGCCGCGATACCTTGCCCCGACGGCGGGAGCTCCCAGACTTCGAACCCCCGAAAAGTGACCGATAGGGGTTGGACCCACTCGGGGCGATGATCCCTGAGGTCTTCCAGGGTGAGAAACCCACCCTGAGTACGGACCGTCTCTACGATGCGTGCTCCCAGGGATCCCCCGTACAGCACTTCCGGCCCCTCCCGGGCAATGAGAGAGAAACTCTCTGCCAGGTCAGGATTTCGGAACCACTCCCCGGGATCCGGTCCCCGTTCTCCCTCCAGGAGGAAGGTGGCGCTGGCGCCAGGGTCCCGCCGAAGCACCTCTTCCGTTCCTCGCCACTGGGCTGCGATGATGGGGGTCACTGGGAAGCCGCCCTGGGCGATCTCGATGGCAGGGGCGAGAGCCTCGGCCAAGGTGATCGTTCCGTACTCTTCCAGGAGGGCGGCCCAACCAGAGAGGGCCCCCGGGACCGTGACGGCGCGAGCTCCCCGGTAGGGAACCTCGTCCAGGCCGAGGGCGAGGATCGTGTCCGGGGTGGCCAGCGACCCGGAGCGTCCGCTGGCATCCAAACCCCGAAGCCGCCCCTCCCTGGCAGACCAGAAGAGAGAGAACATGTCCCCCCCGATCCCCGTCATCTGCGGCTCCACCACATTGAGGACCGCGGCTGCGGTCACCGCGGCGTCAAAGGCGTTGCCTCCCGCCTGGAGGACTCGAAGGGCTTGGCCTGTGGCCAGGGGTTGGCTGGTAGCCACGACTCCGTTGGGGGCGTAGACCGTGGAGCGGCCCGCCAGGGTGGATGGCCGGGACGATGAAGTCATCTGAGCTTCGACCTCTCGGGGTGGGAGGAAGAGAGACAGGATCGCGAGGGTCGTCAGCAGGGGCGGGAGCCGATGGCTCATCATGGTGCCTTTCGTTCCAGAATCCAGACTCTTCCGCCGAAGATCTCGGCGATTCGGTCGGCGTCCCTGGGATCTTCTGCGGGAGTACCCCAGTGGATCGGCACGATGACGGAGGCCCCACAGGCTTTTCCTGCCTTGGCGGCTTCCTCGGGGCCCATGGTGTAATCCGAGCAGCAGGGGAGGAAGGCCACGTCACAGTTTATCCGATACATCGATTCCAGGAAGTCCGTGTGACCGGCGTGGTAATAGGTCACGTCACCAACGGTGAACACATAGCCCAGCCATGCCGAATCGGGAGGGTGGAACTTCCTCTCCCGATTGTGGGCGGGAACTGCGAGTATGTCGATCCTGTCCAATTGGATCACGTCCCCGGGATGCATGAAATGGTCAGCCTCTCCCAGCTGCTTCTTCATGCTGTGAGGTGCCACGACAATGGTCTCCGGGCCGCGGACCCTGGCGATATCCTCCTCCGAAAAGTTGTCGTAGTGGGGATGGGTGAGAAGTATGAGCAAGGTTCCTGCTGATGAAGGTTTTTCCGCCCTCCCGCCTCATGGTAAGAGCCGTTCCGAGAGGCGGCGAGGAAGGATCAAACGAACGGATAGAAGAGAGGACTCATGGGTGAGCGATACTCCCTCCCGGTACTTCCTCTCCGGGACACGGTGGTCTACCCCGGGGTGGCGGTCCCCATCTCCGCAGGGAGACCGGGTACGGTGGAGGCGGTGCAGGATGCTCTGGAGGGGGACCGGAGGCTCTTCGCCGTAGCCCAGCGAGAGAACGTCGATGATCCTCACCCGGACATCCTCTATTCCGTGGGCACGGTGGTGAGGATCATCCAGACGCACAGGGTTCGTGGTGGTATGCAGCTGCTGGTCCAGGGTGAGGGGCGTGCTCAATCCCTCTCGTATGTGAGGGAGGGTGAGGCAATGCTGCAGGCCAACCTCATCACCATGGAACGGCAGGCCCCCTCTCAACCAGGGGACCCGGCGTTCCAGGCTCTGGACGGTGAGTTGAGAGAGCGAGCAGCCGAGCTGGGGACCCGCCGTGGCGTTCCGGTGGAGGCTCTGAACCAGCTGATCCAGGGGGTGGATGATCCCGGGGCCTTCGCGGACCTCGTGGCCTTCTATCTAGAGCTTCCAACCGCGGACAAGCAAAAGCTCCTGGAAATCCTGCCCGACGAGGAGCGGATGCGAGCCGCCCTGGTGGCGGTTGAGCGGGAGTTGGCCCGTATCGATGCCCAGGAGGATATCCAGGCCAAGGTCCAGGAGGAGCTGGGAGAGCGTCAGAGGGAGATGCTTCTCCGGGAGCAGCTGAAGCAGATCCAGAAGGAGCTTGGGGACGAGGACGAGCGAAATGACGTCGAAGAGCTCAGGGAACGGGTGGCTGCCCTGGAGCTCACCGAGGAGGCTCGCACCGAGGTAGAGCGGGAGCTCAAGCGGCTGGAACGCACGAGCCCGCAATCCGCAGAATACCAGGTGATCCGGACCTTTCTGGAGTGGGTGACCGAGCTCCCCTGGGGGGACCGTACCGAGGACAAGCTGGATCTGGCCACGGCTTCGGAGATCCTGGAGGAGGATCACTACGGGCTGGAGGACGTCAAGGACAGGGTGTTGGAGTTCCTTGCGGTACGGAAGCTTCAGCTCGAACGGGCTGCGGAGGACGCCGAAGCGGAGGAGAGCGCCGAACCCGAACCCGAAGACGAAGGCGAGGGGGGAGGAAGCGAAAAGGGGGACGATGGAGTCGGCAAGGGCCCCATTCTCCTCTTCGGGGGGCCTCCGGGGACCGGAAAGACCTCTATCGCGCAGTCCATCGCTCGGGCCCTGGGCCGGAAGTACGTCCGAATCTCCCTGGGAGGAGCCCGTGACGAGGCGGACATTCGGGGGCATCGCCGCACCTACGTCGGGGCCATGCCCGGGCGAATCATCCAGGGGATGCGCCAGGCGAAGACCAAGAACCCCGTGTTCCTCCTGGACGAGGTGGACAAGCTGGG
>JARRPL010000500.1:0-2437 GCA_037382905.1 Gemmatimonadota bacterium
TCCCTGGAGAGGCCTGGTTACAGTTCGAGACCCGGCCCGTGGGAGACCAGACGCAACTCATCCAGGCTGCCCTCTTCGCACCCACCGGCTTTCTCGGTTGGCTCTACTGGTACGGGATTTATCCTCTACACGCTTTGATCTTCAACGACCTGGTGAATGCTGTAGCCGAGCGGGCCTGCTCTCTGAGCTGAGCTCATGTAGAGGTGGGATCCCGTCGGGACCCCGCACTGCATGCGGAAGCGCTTCGGACGACCTTCGGAGAACGAAAACCCTCGGATGCCTTGACCCCCGCCTCCCAGTCCCACTACCGTCAGCCCCACTGATCAACCTGGTTGCCCATTCCCCGGAGGTCCGCCATGCGGATTCGTTTCCACTCCATGGGACTGGCCGTGCTTCTCGTGACGGGGTGCGCCACGTCCCAGGCACAGGGACCGGCGCCCGTATCGCCGGCGCCCGGTCCCTCACCCGCGGCCGCCGAAGCCGGCCCCCTCTTCCCGGATCCCTTCCCGTCCACATACCAACCCTTTCCGTCGGAGACCACGGTCATTCGGAACGCCACCATCTTCACCGGAACGGGGGAGCGCATCGATGGTGGCTCGGTGCTGCTCAGGGACGGGAAGATCGCCGAGATCGGACCCAGCGTCTCTGCCCCGGCGGGTGCCACGGTCATCGATGCCGACGGGAGGTTCGTGACCCCCGGGGTCATCGATCCCCACTCCCACCTGGGGGTCTACGCCTCCCCAGGGATCCCCTCCCTCTCCGACGGGAACGAGATGACGAACCCGAACACCGCCGAGGTGTGGGCCGAGCACTCCATCTGGCCCCAGGACCCGGCCTTTGGCCTGGCCCTGGCGGGTGGGGTCACGGCGCTCCACACCCTGCCGGGGTCCGCGAACCTCATCGGGGGTCGGAGCGTGACGGTGAAGCCGGTGCCCTCCCGGACATACCAGGGGATGAAGTTCCCCGGTGCTCCCCATGGGCGACATGGACGCACACTGGCACTGCTATCGGGCGGACGAGATGGTGACAGCCATGGACATCGCCAACGAGTTCGGGTTCCATATCGCCACCTTCGAGCACGCCGTGGAAGGGTACAAGATCCGGGATTACCTCAGAGACTACGGGGTCTGCGCCCTCATGTGGGCCGACTGGTGGGGGTTCAAGCTGGAGGCCTACGACGGGATCAAGGAGAACATCGCCCTCGTGCACCAGGCTGGCGCCTGCGCGGTCATGCATTCCGACAACGCCCAGATCGGCCAGTTCCTGAACCTGGAGGCGGCCAAGGCCCTCCGATCCGCGAACGACGCGGGAATCTCCATCACGAAGGCGGAGGCCGTGGCGTGGTTTACCCTGAACGCAGCGAGGGCCCTGGGGATCGACGACGTCACGGGCTCGCTGGAGGTGGGCAAGAACGCCGACGTCGTCATCTGGTCCGGCGATCCCTTCAGCATCTATACCAAGACCGAGAAGGTCTTCGTGGACGGGGCGCTCCTCTTCGATCGGTCTGCCCCCAATCCCTACCTGTATGGCGACTTCATGCTGGGGATCCTCCCCGGGGAGGTGAACCGATGAACGCCCCACGGAAGCGTCTCGATCTTCGTGTCTCGGTCGGCAGGTCAGGTGGCTGGGGGTGCGCCAGCTCCTGGGCCTCGCCCATCACTATTCTGTTTGTCCTCCTGGCCCTCTCCTCCTCCCTCCCGTCGGGGTCGGTCCTGGCCCAGTCCATCGCCATCACGAACGGTGAGGTCCACCCGGTGTCCGGGCCGGTGATCCGTGGAGGCACCGTGGTCCTGGAGGACGGAGTCATCACGGCTGTGGGAGAGGACGTTGCCATCCCGGATGGGGCCCGGATCATCGACGCCTCGGGGATGGTCGTCACGCCGGGTCTCTTCGACTCCAGCACGCGCCTCGGGATCACGGAAGTGGGATCCTATCAGGGGACGTCGGATGGATCCTCCGGGAATGACCGGATGACGGCGGCGTTCAACGTGTCGGAGGGGATCAACCCCAACTCCACGCTGATCCCCGTCACCCGGGTCGAAGGAATCACCCGGGCAGTCGTGGCGCCCGGCGGCGGTGTCTCCCTCATCGCCGGAACCAGTGCCCTCATCAACCTCGGGGGTGCGCGCCTCTCCACCATGCTGGAGAAGACCCCGGTTGCCATGTACGCCGCTCTCGGCGAGACGGGTGCGGGGTATGCGGGGGGAGCTCGCCCCCTGGCCCTCCTTCGCCTCAGGGAGGTCTTTCAGGACGTACTGGATTACGCGGAAAACCAGGCCGCCTTCGACGCCGGGAACCGTCGGGACTACGCACTGAGCCGTCTGGACCTGGAGGCGCTGATCCCCGTGGTCCGGGGGGAGATTCCCCTGGTTCTCACGGTCAACCGGGCCAGCGACATCCTCACAGCGCTACGGCTCAGAGAGGAGTACGATCTGGA
>JARRPL010000501.1:0-2805 GCA_037382905.1 Gemmatimonadota bacterium
GGATTCCGGATCAGCTGAAAATCTGATCCGTGTCATCCTCGACCCGCTTGAAGAGCCCGTCCACAACGCAGAGGTGGTAGTGGAAGTGCGGATTGAGGCTGGAACAGAAGCGATGAAGGAAGCTGACGGCCCCCATGGCGGCGATCCGTGGAGCCGTTGGACAGGCCTCCCTCAGCGTAGCCTGAAGGGCCCGTAGCAGGATATGGAGGACGGCCGTGGCGGTCCGGGATCTGTGATGGAGGAAGGGCCGGAGGCGGGTTCGAGCCGAGGAGTCCTGATGCCCGGGCTTTTCCCTTTGGTTCACCGACGAGACGATCCGGGGCAGGGCCTTCGGCCCCCATCCCCAGGTCGCTCACAGGGATACGGGACCGGCGGGACTCGGACGCGCTCCACGGACGTTCCACCCTCTGGCCGATGCCTCCGCCTTGGTCCATCTTCATGGGTCGCTGCATCTGTCCTCCGACTTCCAGGGGTGTGCCCCATGAGTGTCTTCCCCTCCCGCGTGAACCTTGGCCCTCTCGTCCTGGCCCTCCCCTTGTTCGCCACCGCATCCTGCGCAGGTTCGGCGGACCGAACCGCCCGTTACGACGTGGTGGAAGCCACCATCCCCGAGATGCAACAGGCCCTTCAGGAAGGCCGCTTGACCTCCCGGGAGCTGGTGGAGGCTTCTCTGGTGCGGATCGCCACGTATGAAGAGGACGTGAACGCTACCATCGCCGTGAACCACCGGGCCCTCCAGATCGCCGACTCCCTGGACCGCGAGCGGGCGGCGGGGCGCGTTCGTGGGCCGCTGCACGGCATCCCCGTGGCCCTGAAGGACAACATCCACACCACCGACATGCCAACCACCGGGGGTGCCCTGGCCTTCGAAGGCTTCACACCACCCTACGAGGCCACCCTCACCCGGAACCTGGAGAATGCGGGGGCCATCATCCTGGCGAAGACGGTGCTCACCGAGTTGGCCAACTTCATGGCTGCCGGGATGCCCACCAACTACAGTGCGGTGGGTGGCTATGGCCGCAATCCCTACGATCCTCGCCGTGATCCGAGAGAGGGCCGCAACGACGGGCGACCGGTCATGGCCACGGGCGGCTCCAGCTCCGGCATCGGGACCACCATGAGCTTCTGGGCCGCCAACGTGGGAACCGAGACTTCGGGCTCCATCCTCTCGCCTTCCAACCAGAACATGCTCGTGGGGATCAAGCCCACCGTGGGGCGCGTGAGTCGCTACGGCGTCATTCCCATCACGGCGGACCAGGACACGCCCGGCCCCATGGCCCGGACGGTCACCGACGCAGCCATCATGCTGGGGGCGCTGGAGGGCGCGGAGCCGGACCCAAACGATCCGGCGACGACGGCCTGTGAGCCTCCGTCGGAGGGGGATTACACCCGGTTCCTCAATCCCGACGGGCTCCAGGGTGCGCGCATCGGAATCCCCCGGGCCATGTACTACGACTCCGTCCAGGTGCCCGGATCCGACCGGTGGCGTGGAGGAATGTCGGACGAAGCCCGCGCCATGATGGACACGGTCATCACCATCCTCCAGGAGCAGGGCGCCATCATCGTAGACCCTGCGGACATCCCCAGTCTGGTGGACCCCGATACGGCCAACAATCTCATGGCAGCATCGTGCTGGACTACGGGATGAAGCGGGACTTCAACCTGTGGCTGGCGTCACTGGGTGAGAGCGCGCCCGTGAAGTCCCTCACCGAGCTCCGGGAGTGGAACCTGGCCCACCGGGCAGCCGGCTCCATGAAGTACGAGCAGGCACGCCTGGACGGGTCGGACGCATTGGATCTGGAGCGGGATCGCCCGCGTTACGAGGCCGACCGCGCCCGCGACCTACGCCTGAATGGGGAACACGGCATCGACGAGGTCATCACCGCCCTCGAACTGGACGCACTTCTCTTCCCGGGACCCAGCAGTGCCGGCATCGCCGCCAAGCCGGGGTATCCCACCGTCCTCGTGCCCTTCGGGTTCGTCCCCAACGACCGGGGCCCGGATTTTCCTGAGGGGTTCGAACCACTCCCCCAGCCTTACGGCGTAGGCTTCACCGGTGGGGCGTGCAGCGAGCCACGGCTCCTGGAGCTGGCGTATGCCTTCGAGCAGGCCACGAAGCGCAGGGTGCCGCCGCCGGGCGTACACTGACGGGTCGGTCTCCCCCGGCTGACAGACACGGACACGGCAGTCGTGCCAGCAGGGGGAGACGTCGGTCCTCTGCGTGTCCAATCCCGCTGGCGTCAGACCTGCCCTTGCGCCCGCCGACGAGACGATCCGCGGGGAAGGATTCCTGGACCCGCACGGTGGTGCTCACCGTGCCACCCTTCACCGTGGAGTAGGTCACCTCCATGTTCCCCCGCCCCCGAACCAGATACTCGATTGTGCGGGTGGTTCGGCCGGGAATCCCATTCCGGACCAGGATCCGGTCGAGCTCCTTCTGGTCCACCAGCGCCGTCTTGCCGGGACGGTTCTTGTCCTGGACCCAGCCAGCGGACACCACCTCCACCCCACCCTCCACGCTCAGGATGTCGGGACGAACCGCCCTGGTGGTCATGGCCCGGGTGGTGATGGTGGGGATCGCCCTCTCGTTTCTGATATCCACCTGGACCCTGTACATGTCCCCACCCAGGCTCTCTACCCGGCTCTCCCCCATCTTCACGAGAGGCATCTGGTCGGCGTGGTAGAGCGTGAAGGCCATGTTCCGGTGGAAGACCTCCATGCTCATGAAGCGGGGATTCACCCGGCTCCCGAACTTGCCCCACCCCCCCATCTCCACCGGCCCGTACTCGGGGTGATCGAAGGGCG
>JARRPL010000502.1:0-1602 GCA_037382905.1 Gemmatimonadota bacterium
GTCGATGAGCCGGGTGGATCCGCACCTGGCCGCCACCACCGCAACGGCCCCGGGAGGAACCGGGTCAAGGGGCCGAAGAGCGTCAGGGTCGACGATCTCTCCATACTGCAGGCGCAGGCCGCCGTGGCGGGATATCGTTTCCAGCAGCCTTGCCTGAAGGCTCGCCCGGGACCGTTTCCCGGCGGCGAAGGCCTCCTGCACCGCCAGCAACCCTCGATGGAGTCCCAGGGCACTCTGTCGGTCTGGCCCCTCGAGAAAGACGTTCCGTGAGCTCATTGCCAGGCCGTCCGCCTCCCGGACGATGGGTCCCACGAGCACATCGGCTCCCAGAGCCAGGTCACGGACCATTCGCTTGATGAGGACGGCCTGCTGGAAGTCCTTCTGCCCGAATACAGCGATATGGGGTCGAAAGAGCCCAAGGAGCTTCGCCACCACCGTCAGCACGCCCCGGAAATGCCCGGGACGGAAGGCCCCGCACAGGACGTCCCCCAAGGGCCCGGGATCCACCGTGACCCAGGAGTCCCCGCCCGGGTACATCTCCGTCACCTTCGGATGAAAGACCACCTTCACCCCGCGCTGCTCCAGGAGCGTCAGGTCACGCTCCAGATCCCGGGGATAGCGATCGAGATCCTCTCCGACACCGAACTGAAGGGGGTTCACGAAGACCGACACGGCAACCAGCTCCGCGTGTTCTCCCGCCAGGTCAACCAGGGACAGGTGTCCTTCGTGAAGGGACCCCATGGTGGGGACGAGCCCAATCCGGGTACCGGCCCCCCTGGCGGCGGAAAGAGCGTCGGCCAGCTCTTCCCGGGTTCGGGCCAGGATCACGGGTCCCTCAAAAAGGAGTGTTCGGCGCCAGGGTAGGTGCCACCCCGAACCTCCCGTACGTACGATGCCAGGGCCCTGCGGGCCTCCCCGGCCAGGTCGCCGAACTCTTTCAGGAATTTCGGCCGGAACCCCGTGTTCAAGCCCAGGGCGTCGTAGAGGACCAGAACCTGCCCGTCACACTCGCCCCCGGCTCCGATGCCGATGGTGGGGACCGTGAGCCCATGGGAGATCTCCCGAGCCAGGTCGGCAGGAACCAACTCCAGCACCACCGAAAAACAACCGGCCTCCTCCAGGGCACGGGCCTGGGCCCGCAGGCGTTCCGCCGCGGCCTCCTCTCTCCCCTGGACCCGATATCCACCCAGGGCGTGGACGGACTGGGGAGTCAGGCCCACGTGCCCCATGACGGGGATACCGGCCTGGACGAGGGCCTCCACGGCGCGACACGTCGCCGGGCTCCCCCCCTCCACCTTCACCGCCTCCACACCCGTGGCTTTCAGGGCCTGACCCGCGTTCCGGAGAGCCTCTTCGGGAGACACCTGGTAGCTCATGAAGGGCATGTCCAGAACCATGAATGTGTTTGGGGCTCCCCTTCTGGCAGCCTTCCCGTGGTGGATCATCTCCTCCAGTGTCACCGGAATGGTGGAAGAGTACCCCAGGACCACCTGGCCGAGAGAGTCGCCGACGAGGAGTATGTCCACCTCGGCTTCCTCCACGAGGCGGGCAAAGAGGAAATCGTAGGCCGTGAGGGCCACGATCTTCTCTCCCTGGCGCTTC
>JARRPL010000503.1:0-2654 GCA_037382905.1 Gemmatimonadota bacterium
CCATCTTCTTCGAAGGATCGGTGTCGGGGTAGACCTCCACCGTCCCTCGGGGGGACACCCCGAAATACCCGAGTCCCCAGTCCTCCATCCGATAGAGAGCGACGGAGTCCGACGGGGACCAGGGACGGACCGCTCCTGACTCAGGGTCCATTTCAATCCTTCTCGATCAGAGGTGGCGAGCCCTCACCACACGCTGCAGGATTCCTTCGCTGAACGCCTCAACCACCGGGATGGTACGTTCTCTCGGCGTGAGCTTCGATGTCGGCCGGGTAGAAGTGCACCTCCCGCAGATCGCCGGTGGCGTACCGCACCGCCTGGTCGTTGAAGTGGGGGGACGCCGGATCGCTGTTCAGCCCCCCCGCCGTAACGGCCCGGGCCCGAACGGAGTCCCCGAACTCCACCACCGCCACGAAGCTGTTCCCGCTGGTTCCGTACCACCGAACCGTGCCCGGGTATGGCCGGGCGCCGAAGGAGGCCAGGGATCCCCACCGGGACGAGGTGAACCCCACGGGTGTGCTGGGCTCCTCGTCATTGAAAGGCTGGACGATGTCTCCAGTGAGCCGCTGGAACCGATTGATCTCACCCCAGGGGGTCTGCCAGCTCCCGAATTCCTCCTCCAGGCGGGTCGATGCCGCAGCGAGGGCGGAAAGCAGCTGCTCCGATGAGGCCCGCCGGGCCATGTAATCGTACACGGACATTCCCGCCTCCCGCGCCTCGTCCCGGACCGACGACATGAGCTCGTCCCCCAGGAAGACGGCCAGCGCTGTGGGAACCGACCCCTCTCCCCACCGGAGGTCCCAGGCCCTCAGGGTCTCGATCTGACCTGCCAGGGCCGACTTCTCCGGGCTCGCTGCCGGCGCATGGTCATAGGCCATGAGGAGGGCCGGGATCAGGTCCTGGAAGCCCGGCAGGTAGCTGTCGAAGGCCGCGGCCCTGAGGGCCTCCAGGGTGAAATCCTTCCGGTTCTCCAGGAGCATGATGGCGTGGACACCCCTGAAGTTCTCGCTTCCCGTGTCCATATAGGGGGGATAGTCCTCTTGCCTGGGGCTGTTGGGTCCCGATGCCGAATACGGCCAGTTGTTGCTGTTGTAGGTCCAGCCGTTTGGCGGGTTGATGACGTTCGGGCTCTCCTCCAGGGAGTGGACGCCCTGCCAGTCGGTGGCCGGATCGCTGCCGTCCACCGGACGCCTGTAGTCGAAGCTCGGGTTCCTGACGGGAACGAAGTTGGCGTGGAGATAGGCGATGTTCCCATCCGCGTCGGCGAAGAGGGTGTTGTTCGATGAGTTGGTGTGGAGCTCCATGATCTCCAGGTACTCCTGGAGGTTCCCCGCCTTGGTCCGGGAGTAGGACTGGATCAAGGCGTTCATGGGGTCTTCCATGAGAGCCACGGCCACCCACTTCCCATCCACCGCTCTCACGATGGGTCCGTAGTGGGTCCGGTACACCGTGAATTCCCGTGGGGCCATGCCCGTGTCGGTTCGGTACGGCACCGTCACCCCCCTCGTCTCCACCGGCCGCTCCTAATCGCCGTACTGGTAGTAGAGGCCGTCTTCCCGCTCCACCATCGTCTCCAGGAACTCGTCGATGTTGTCGACGCTGCCCCAGGTCAGGGCGCCGTACGCGTTCAACCCCTCATCGCTTGTGACGTGGGCCTCGTGCCGGAAGAAGAACGAGGTGTGTGGGTTGATGAGGAGGAGGGCGTTCCCGTCCACGGTATTGGACGGGGCGATGGCGATGCCGTTCGAGCCGCCGGGCTCATAGGGGTCTCCGGCAGCTTCGGCCATGGCCGCGGCCAGTCTCAGACCGCTCTCCGCCGGATCGTCCCCCAGGAGCCCCCTCGACATCCCGCCCTCCGACTCGTTCCCGTAGAACGCCTCCAGCTCCCGCAGGTTCACCCGCTCGATGTCCCCTCCGATGCTTCCCTCGCTGAAGGTGAGGGCCATCCAGGGCTCGAAGCGGGTGAGAACCCTCGGCGTCACCTCCGGATGCGTGTGCAGGTAGTAGTTCAGCCCGTCGGCCCAGGCGTCCATGAGGTCCCTCAGCCATTGCGGTGACTCCCCGTAGAGGGTCTTCATCGCCTCCGGGTCGATGAAGAGCTTCATCCGGAGGTCCTGCCAGATGGCAGCTTCTCCCTCCGCCTCGGCCAGTCGGCCCTGGGAGTTGAGGAAGTTCACCTCGATGCGGTTGAAGTCGTCCTCGGCCTGGGCATACATGAGGCCGAATACGGCGTCCGCGTCGGTGGCGGCCCGGATGTGGGGAACTCCCCAGTCGTCCCGCGTGATGGTGACGTTCCCGGCCCTCTCCTCCCATCGCGCGACGTCCGGATTTCGAGGGGCGCAGGAAACGCTGAGCAACACGGCAAAGAGGATGAGCTTCTTCATGGGGCAGCGACCTCGGAGCTGGAATCGGCACAGTCGGGTTCAGAGCCATGGAAGCTACGTCGGGTACACGCCGGCGTCGAGGACGGGTGATGGCCTCGCCGGACGCCCGAGCGTGCTCCAACCGGTGACCCTCTGGGATGAAGGCCGGCACCGCGCCGGCCTCCCTCCCGGGTCTCCCCCGGTGAAACCATCTACCGCGTCTCACGTAATCAAATATATTGAGGCTCGATATAACGAGACTCTATATTAATCTCCGTGATGGGCGGGGACCCG
>JARRPL010000504.1:0-1105 GCA_037382905.1 Gemmatimonadota bacterium
CACCACTTTCCGGGCTCGTCTATGTTGGCCGGTGCCTGAGAAAGGAAACACCATTCCGCCTGCAGGAGATCCCTTGACTGAGGCCCTCACCACCGAGATCGAGGAACTCCGACTTCTGATGGGTTCGCCCCGGGACCCTCACGGTCGCGTCTTCGCCCAGCTGGGCGACGCGCTCCGTCGTGCCGGTTTCCATGGCGAGGCCCTGGACGTCCTGCTGGACGGTGTGGCCGAGCATCCGAACTTCTCTCCCGGCCACCTCGTTCTGGGTTGGACCGCCCAGGAGGCCGGCGACCTGGAGGTGGCTCGAACCGCCTACCAGCGGACGCTGGAGCTGGATCCGGACAATCCCAACGGGCTCTTCGGGCTCGGGGCGATCCTGGATCGAGCGGGGGATCCACAGGGCGAAGCGCTGATCCGGCGAGCCGAGGATCTGGATCGCCGTGTCCGGGAGGTGGCGCCGCGACTCCCCCTGGGAGCCGAGGCCCCGGCTGGCGTACGAGTCAGCGCCGGAGACGGCGTGCCGCTCGAGGGTCTGCCCTTCCTCGCCCTCTCCGACCTCGCCCCCGAGCCGGTGGATTCCGATCGGGAGCGGCTGGAGGATCTCCCGTTCATCCCCCTGGCCCGTCTGGCCCCGGACCCGGTGGGCGCCGAAGGAGGCGGTGTCGCAGAACCGGCGCTGGCCTCTCTCCCCTTTGTCTCTCTGGAGGAACTCTCTCCCGACGCTGAGGACCCGGAGCAGAGCCAGGCCGCGGAGGAGGATGCGGTGGAGTTCGGTGATCCGGTGGCGCCCTCGGGTGTGCGGGAGGACGACGAGCAGCCGGGCCTCGCGGAGTCGTCGGAGACGGCCGATGAGCCGTCGGAGGAGGACGTGCTGGGTGGGCCCCTGGCGACCCGCACCATGGGGGAACTCCTCGTCCGTCAGGGGCTCATGCGTCAGGCGGTCGAGGTGTTCGAAGAGCTGGTGAGGCGGTCCCCGGGGGACGAGGGCCTTCAGGATCGTCTGGACGAGCTGAGGTCCCAACTGTCCCCCACCGAGAGTCCGGGTCCGGAGGAGATCCAGCTCTCCGAGGGTGACGGCCCGGCCGTTGTCGACCGCGGGGGCGAC
>JARRPL010000504.1:1148-2700 GCA_037382905.1 Gemmatimonadota bacterium
CACGTTCCCAGTCCCTTCGACTTCCACGGGGCCGAGCCGGAGGTCGAGGACGAAGAAGGGGAGCCGATCCGGGACTATTTCGCCCGCCTGCTGGCCTGGGGGCCGGGACGAGCCACGTCCGAGGGGGAGGGGCCCTCGGAGACGTGAGGGTGGCCGTGCTCCATGGGCCCAATCTCCAACTCCTGGGTCGCCGGGAGCCGGAGGTCTACGGTCAGTTGACGCTGGCCGAGATCGACGAGGCGATCCGGGCGCTGGGGGAGGAGTTGGGTGTGGAGGTCGAATGCCACCAGTCGAACCACGAGGGAGTTCTGCTGGATCTCGTGGACCAGTTGGCGGCGCGGGTCGACGGCATGCTGGTGAATGCCGGGGCCCTCACGCACACGAGCATCGCCCTTCGAGACGCCCTGGTGGGTGTCGACCTCCCCTTCGTGGAGGTGCACCTGTCCAATACCGCGGCACGAGAGCCGTTCCGACACGTATCCCACCTCTCCTCCGCGGCGGTGGGCGTGGTTTATGGATTCGGCGCCGACAGCTATCTTCTAGGGTTCCGTGGGCTCCAGGCCCACCTGAAGACGACCGACTGAAGACAGAGGAAACGGCGACGTCATGGCGAGTACGGCGGACTTTCGCAACGGACTGGTGCTGGATCTGGATGGAGATCTCTGGACCATCACCTACTTCCAGCATGTGAAGCCGGGGAAGGGCGGGGCCTTCGTCCGCACGAAGCTGAAGAACGTCCTCAGCGGGGCCGTGGTGGACAAGACCTTCCGATCCGGGGAGAAGGTGACCACGGTTCGCCTCGAGCGTCGCCCGGTGAACTACAGCTACACCGACGGCCAGCTCTACTTC
This sequence comes from Gemmatimonadota bacterium, assembly GCA_037382905.1. Taxonomy (GTDB): domain Bacteria; phylum Gemmatimonadota; class Gemmatimonadetes; order Longimicrobiales; family Gaopeijiaceae; genus Gaopeijia. Next base: position 1,998 of record JARRPL010000504.1, read on the forward strand.
TTCATGGACGCCCAGACCTTCGAGATGATCCCCCTCTCTGGCGACGTCATCGGAGACGACCAGCTCCAGTACCTGAAGGAGAACATGGAGTGCGAGGGGCTCGTGCACGACGAGAAGGTGATCGCCGTGGACCTGCCCCAGTTCGTGGAGCTGGCCGTGGAGAAGACGGATCCCGGAGTGAAGGGTGATACGGCCCAGGGGGGGAGCAAACCGGCTCGTCTCGAGACCGGGGCCACGGTCAACGTCCCGCTCTTCGTGGAAGAGGGGGACATCATCCGGGTCGACCGGACCGAGGACAAATATCTCACGCGGGTGACGGAATGATGGATCTGAGCTTCATCAAGAGCCTCATCGAGGCGGTGGATCAGAGCAGCATCGACTCGGTGGACATCGAGCGAGGCGGCACCCGGGTCCGAATCTCGAAGACACCCACGGGGGTCGCGGTGGGGGGACAGGGGCCGGTGCTGCACCCCGCTGCTCCCGCTCCCTCAGCCCCCGCCGCATCGGCCGTCGAGGCGGAGAGCGGCGGCGGCGACGGTGGGAAGGACCACCTCGCGGATGTCACCTCGCCCATGGTGGGGACCTTCTATGCGGCACCGGCGCCGGACGCTCCGCCCTACGTCAAGGTGGGCCAGAAGGTGGCGGTGGGAGACACGCTTTGCATCATCGAGGCGATGAAGCTGATGAACGAGTTGGAGGCTGA
>JARRPL010000505.1:0-2349 GCA_037382905.1 Gemmatimonadota bacterium
CGGCGCCATGAGCCGAGGTGAACCTCATAGACCGAGACGGGAGCCACCGCCGGCCGAATCTCGGCTCGCGTTTCCATCCACTCCCGGTCCTTCCACTCGTAGTCGAGCTTCCAGACGACGGAGGTGTTCTCCGGCGCCGTTCGGGAGAAGAAGGCGAAGGGGTCCGCCTTGTCCACACGGTAGTCCCGGAGATTGGAGTGGATATGGTATTTGTAGGACTCTCCCCTGCCCACCCCGGGAATGAAACCCGTCCAGATGCCCGATACGCCCCGGGGCGCGAGGGGATGATCTCCCTTGCTCCACCCGTTGAAGTCGCCCATGACGTGGACGCTCCGGGCCTCCGGAGCCCACACGGCGAAACGAACCCCATCCACGTCCCCGTCCCGGTCCGGGTGGGCTCCCATCTTCTGGTAGAGCCGATAGTGGTTCCCCTCCCCGAACCAGTAGAGATCGTCGTCGGTCAGGCTGAGGTTCGAGACACTCCGGGGAGGGCCTGCGGGGATCTCCCGCCCTGGTGACAAGCCCCCGCCTTCTCTCTCGGAGCGGGAGGAAACACGGTGTCCTGATTCCGTCATTGCTCTCCTTCTTCCGGACCCTCGAGAAGAGGTCGGGTCGCCTGAGTGCCGTTGAATGATCGAAACACGTGTCGAGGTGTACCCGGAAACGGCGGCAATGTCCCGCCGCCACTCAACTGCAAACGCGAGAGGTTACACACCGGGAGGAAGACCACGCATGAGAATCAGAACCCTGACGCTCCAGATAGCCACATGGACCATGATGGCCGGCGCCTTCGGCTGCGCCCCATCGGGAGAGACGGCAGAGAACGAGGGCGCCCTGAACGCACCCACGGCCGCAGAGCAGATGGAGCCCGTGACCGAAGCCGTAGCCGTGCTGCACCCCACGGAAGGCAGCGAGGCTTCCGGGATCGCCCACTTCGTCGACTCCGGGATGGGCATCCGGGTCATCGTGGACATGGAAGGACTCTCGCCCGGAGACCACGGATTCCACGTCCACGAGTACGGGGACTGCTCCGCTCCCGATGGGACGTCTGCCGGGGGTCACTTCAACCCCGACGACCAGCCACACGGTGCCCCCACCGATACGGAGCGCCACGTGGGAGACCTGGGAAACATCTCGGCGGACGAGATGGGGATGGCGCACCTGGAGTGGACCGACACCTTCCTCTCCTTCTCGGGGCCGCATTCCATCCTCGGACGCGGGGTCATCGTCCACGCCGGCGCCGACGACCTCACCTCCCAGCCCACGGGAAATGCCGGGGCGAGAGTCGCCTGCGGGGTCATCGGGATCGCACGGGGAGATATGTGAGCGGGTAACGCCGGAGTCAGGGCTCCCACCCTGGCCTCATCCCCGGGCACTTACGCCCCGATCCACCTCTCCCGCGGAGTCTTTCACGACGAAGAGGGGTTGGGTGGGATAGGCGAACTCGATGCCCTCCTCCTCGAACCGTTGATGGATGGTGAGGTTGATGGCCTGCTGGCAGTCCATGTAGATGTTGTAGTCGGGCCCGGTAGGTCACGCCGATCTTGAAGGCGACCCGACGCTCGAACATCCGTCCGTAGTTCCGGATCCGACTGCTCAAGAGATCCGCATTGGAGAACACGAGCTGTTCTCCGGAGAGGCTTCGGACCCTCGTGGTCTTCAGCCCGATCTCTTCGACGGCGCCAAGGTGGTCTCCCACGATGAGGAAATCCCCCAGAACAAAGGGCTTGTCCAGGACGATGGACAGGGAGGCGAAGAGATCCCCGAGAATGTTTTGAGCCGCCAGGGCCACGGCCACGCCCCCGATCCCCAGGCCTGCAACCAACGCCGTGACGTCGATCCCCACGTTGTCCAGTGAAAGCAGCAGCACCAGGGACCAGAGCCCCAAACGTGCGAAAATGGAGAGCACCTTCATGGACATCACGCCGGCGGCGTCCTCCGCAGCCCGTCGATCCCGATAGGCCTTGATCCACCGGGCGATCCCTCCACTCAACCAGAACCCCACCTGGAAGAACAGGGCGATGGTGGCCACACTCGTGAGGACACTCCTCACGCGGGGAGGGAGGGAGAGAGGACTGGCGCCGATGTAGAAGGCGAAGAGGAGGAGAATGAGGCCCTTGGTGCGGTTGAGGGCCGCGTCGATGATGTCGTCCCACTCGGTCTCCGTGTTCGCTGCCAAACGCGCGATTCTGGCCAGGACTACCCTGGTGGCCAGACGGAGCACCAGGAAAGAGACGATGGTGAGGCCCAGTGAGAGGGCCCACTTCTCGAGATCGTTTCCGAGGAATGTGGTCTGGAGAAAGTCCATGAGATCAAGGGGTTCGGAGAACAGGGCGTTCCCTCGTACCC
>JARRPL010000506.1:0-2936 GCA_037382905.1 Gemmatimonadota bacterium
GCGAAGGCCCTCAGGAGGATGTCGACGCTCTTCTCCCGTGTAAACCGACCTACCCACCCGATGACGAACGAGTCCATGGAGAGGCCCAGGATCTCCCTGGCCTCACGGCGACCCAGAGGCTGAGAGGCCGGAGTCCAGGCGTTTCGAATCACGCGGACCCGGTGGACCTCTACGCCCTCCCCGACAAGCTGGCGGCCCAACTTCTCCGACACCGGAACCACGGTGTCCATGCGTCGGAAGGCTCTCAATTGCAGCCATTCATAGACCTTGTTCCTGAGTCCCTGTCCCACGAACCCGTGGACCGTGGTCACGGTCCCGACCCCCATCCTGGCTGCGACAGGGGAATCCACCACATCCGGTCGGTATCCGTGGGTATGAAGGACTTCGGGATCCAACGTCCTCAGCAGACCCGCTACGGTCCGCCGCTCCTCCAGGTAGCGGCGCCCCGGGAGAAAGAGGGGGTGGAACCGGACCCCGCTCCCCTCCAGGGCCACCGAAAAGGGGTGTTCCTCGGCAGGAGTGTCCAGGATCCCGGCCACCGTGGCTACGCCTTTACCACCCCCGGGCGTAGTGGGCCCAGAAGGCGTCACCCATTTCCCACCACCGCTGCATGGCCCCCCCGGCGAACCGATTCGTATACCGTGTCAAGAAGGTGCGGAACTCCATGGGGTCTCCGCCGCCCTCTCTTTCCATGAGCTCCAAGGCCTTCTGCTCGATGAGGGGCTGCTCCATGAACATCTGCTCCTCGAACGCCATGACTTCCGGCTCCAGGTATTCCCGGGCCCAGCCCCACTCGATCTGGGCCAGGCGGTTCGCGCGGCGGAAGCTCCAACACGCCGCGTCCTCCCGATATTTCTTCTGGCACCCGATCTTGAAGCTCTCGGGAAGGGACAGCGTGCCGGCATAGATAGGGATCCGGGGGCTCTCGCCGGGGTTGTCGAAGGAGAAATAGGCCACGGTGCCGATCTCCGGGGGGAGCCAATCCCGGGCCTGGATGACCTGGGAGTACGAGCACTGCTGCGCCGCGATGGTCCGCTGGAACTCCACGCTCCCGGGCTTCAGGGCGTTGTAGAGCTCCGCCTGCGCCCGGGGAGAGTTCCAGTTGTTCGCGAAGGGGCTCTTCACGAACTCCGGGTCGTCGGGGTCCTCGCGATACCGGTTCGGAACCAGGAGGTTCTTCGTGGCGTCGAATTCGGTTCCCTCGTAGGTCTCACGATAGTATCCCAGGACCCGCTGCACCGAGACCTTCTCGTCGGGTTTCACGGAGAAGGGGAGCTCCTCCATGTCCATGGTCAGGTTCAGGGAGGGCGCCAGCGTGCTCAGGATGAAGAACTCCCGCGTGGAGTAGGGCTTGCTGGGCTCGCCGGTTCGGCGATCCACGTTACCATACGCCCTCCACCACTTGAACTCCTCGCCGCTGGTAGGGTCCCACCACCCCATCTCCTCAGCCAGGGAATGGACGTTCTCCGAGGCCATGTAGTGGTCCGGGTCGTCCAGGTCCAGGGTGCTGATGCGGGGGATGTTGGCGCTCACCCCCACGTTCTCGTCGGGAATCCGGACCGCCGCCCACACGGCCCCCACCTCGAAGGGCCCCGCCCCCATGATCTCGAAGTGCCATACCTCGCTGGCGTCCGCGAAGGTCAGGCATTCACCCGAGTCTCCGTATCCGTACTCCTTCACCAGCTCTCCGATGAGGCGGATGGCGTCCCTCTCGGTGCTCGTCCTTTCGTGGTCGATCTCCTGGTGGTTCTGTATGAGGATGAGGCCTTCGTCTTTCCGGAGCTCCCGACGACCCACGATGGTGGTCTCCCCGATTGCCAGCCTGGGGGATGGTCCCCTTGACGTCCACGCCCTGGAGGTCCCAGGGGGTCTCGGTGTGGAGCAACCCCCACCGGATCGGCTTCACGGACCCGGCGGGGAACTCCTTCCTGGGCTCGATCTGGAGCCAGGTCCGGTAGTTGCCGTCGCAGGAGTGGGCCGTCATGACGGAGCCGTCGGTGGAGGCGAGCTTCGCCACCTCAATGCTGGTGCACCCGCAGTCCGAATCCGGAGCTCCGCATTCACAACCCGACCCGTCTTCCGATGGATTCTCGCAGACCGGCCCGGAGTAGAGGGCCTCGAGGGACTGGGCAGCGAGATGGGAAGCCCCACCGGTCACTGCCAGGATCAGGGCGACGAGCCATCCGCTCAGGGCCTTTTCGCGAACGAGACGTTTCACGGGTTCACTCCTTCCTTGCGAACGTTCAATGCCAGGAAGCCGGGGCTTCCGGTGGCAGGATATGGTCACTATTCCACAGCCAACCGTTCCGGGTCAGCCGTCTCGGGGTTCCTCAACCAATGCCCCACTCCCGTTGCGATGACCTCCTCGTACCGGGGCACTCCGGTGCAGATCAGGGGTCGGTCCGGGTTCAGCTCAGTCCAGCTCTCCATGGTCATGAGGACCGCGGAGGTGTGCCGGCCCACCCGGACGTCGATGGGCCAGCCGTTCTCGTCGATGGACTCGAAGAGGAGCCCCGCCTCTCCGGCCTTCACCACGAACTCGTCCTTCCTGGACGCGACCCGGGGGCGAACGACCCGCGAGCAGCTTCTGACGGGGAAGGACGAGTTCGTGGTGAAGGCCGGGGAGGCGGGCCTCCTCTTCGAGTCCATCGACGACGACGGATGGCCCATCGGGGTGCGCGTGGGCCGCCACACGTCCTCGGTCCTCATGACCATGGAGAGCTGGACGGAGCTGAACCCGGACCGGCCCCTGGTCTGCTCCGGGGTGCCCCGCTACGACGAGGTCATCCAGGAGGGTGTGGGCCACTGGTTGAAGGATCCCGAGGCGGCCGACCCGGACCGGGTGACCGTCGAGTAACGCCGATTCCGAGAACCCGGGCGCCGGGGGCGCCGGGTGTTGAACGTCGCAACGAAGGAGTGAATCCGTGAAACGTCTC
>JARRPL010000507.1:0-2289 GCA_037382905.1 Gemmatimonadota bacterium
CCACGAGGGGAGCCATGGCGGGTTGGGCCTCCATCACACGGAGCGCGAGCCCCTCCAGCGCCAACCCCAGGGCCTCGGGGCTGTCCGCCGGCAGGTGGATCGCCCCCCGGCGCATGGCCGCGGCGGCGGCACGGGCCACTACGGCGGCGCCGCTCACCACGTCGGCCCGCAGGGGCGCGACAAGGGCGTCCAGATTCATCGAAGGTGCCTCCTGGGAGGGCCGTCGTTCCGTCGACGGGAAGGTCGGTAAAGGTAGAAGGTGGCCCGAGTGCCGAAAACCCGCATGGGGACTATGAAGCCTCCGGGGGATTCCCTACATTCGACGGGCTCGCCCGAGTCCCGCGGAACGGGCTCGGCCAATCCCCCGGAAACCAGGCTGATCGATCCATGTCCGACATCCCCACCGGGCTGCTCTACTCCGCCGAGCACGAGTACCTCAAGAAGACGCCCGAGGAGGACGTCTACGTGGTCGGCATCACGGACTACGCGCAGGGAGAGCTGGGCGACGTGGTCTTCGTCGAGCTTCCGGCGGCCGGGGACTCCTTCGATCGCATGGCTTCCTTCGGCACCATCGAGGCGGTGAAGGCGGTGAGCGACCTCTTCAGTCCCGTCAGCGGCGAGATCGTCGAGGTGAACGAGGCGCTGGACGACGATCCGTCGCTGGTGAACAGCGATCCGTACGGCGAGGGCTGGATGGTGAAGATCCGGCTCTCCGACGGATCCGAGCTCGATCAGCTGATGGACGCCGCCGGATACACCGCCCACGTCGGCGAATAGACGGCTTCCCCGGAGATCCGGGGCGACACGAGGACGACGGTCCGGGCGCCCCTCATCACCGGGGCACCGGCCGTTTTCATTTCTGACCACCCGCAGGACATCCGAGTCGGTGACATGACGCTTCACTTCTCCCCCGATCGGGACTTCGCCCTCCGCCACATCGGCCCCTCCCCGGAGGAGGTCCACGAGATGCTGGAGGCCCTCGACCTGGACTCCGTGGACGCGCTGATCCGCGAGACGGTTCCCGGAAACATCCACCTGGATCGCCCGCTGGATCTTCCCGAGGCCCGGGGGGAGCACGAACTCCTGGACCGGCTCCGGGAGATCGCGGGCCGGAACAAGGTCCTGCGCTCCTTCATCGGGATGGGGTACCACGGGACGCTGGTCCCGGGGGTCATTCAGCGGAACATCCTGGAGAACCCGGGCTGGTACACCCAGTACACGCCCTACCAGGCGGAGATCGCCCAGGGCCGTCTCGAGGCGCTCCTGAACTTCCAGACGATGTGCATCGACCTCACGGGGCTGGATATCGGCAGCGCCTCCCTTCTGGACGAGGGGACCGCCGCGGCGGAGGCCATGAGCCTTCTGGCGGGGAGCGTGAAGGGGGACCGGAGCCGCTTCTTCGTGTCGGACCGGTGCCACCCCCAGACCATCGCGCGGCCTCGCCGACGCGCTCCACGAGCAGGGGGCCTATCTGGTGGCGGTGGCCGACCTCCTGGCCCTCACCCTCCTGACGCCTCCCGGGGAGTGGGGCGCCGACGTCGTCGTGGGCAACACCCAGCGCTTCGGGGTCCCCATGGGATACGGCGGCCCCCACGCCGCGTACATGACCGCCCGGGACGACTTCAAGCGTCGGATGCCCGGACGGATCATCGGGGTCAGCGTCGACGCCCAGGGGAACCGGGCGCTCCGGATGGCCCTCCAGACCCGGGAGCAGCACATCCGGCGGGAGAAGGCCACCTCCAACATCTGCACGGCCCAGGTCCTCCTGGCGATCATGGCCGGGATGTACGGGGTGTACCACGGCCCGGCGGGACTTCGCCGCATCGCCCACCGGGTCCACGATGCCGCCTCGGCGCGGGCGGACGGGCTCGCCCGGCAGGGCCACGAGGTGGTCCACGACCACTTCTTCGACACCCTGAAGGTGCGCCCCTCGGGCCGCTCCGGGGACGAGGTGGCGGCCATCGCGGTGGAGCATGGGATCAACCTGCGCCGCTACGAGGACGGAGCCGTGGGCGTGGCGCTGGACGAGACCGTCACCACCGAGGACGTGGATGCCCTCCTGGCGGTCTTCAACGGCGGGGCGTCGCCGGAGGCGGATGCCGCGACGCTGGCCGCCCAGGGGATCGAGCGTCGCTTCCCCGAGGCCCTGACCCGGACCTCGGGCTACATGGAGCACCCGGTCTTCAACACGTATCACTCCGAGACCGAGATGCTCCGGTACATCCACAGGCTGGAGAGCCGGGACCTCTCGCTGAACACCAGCATGATCCCGCTGGGCTCGTGCACGAT
>JARRPL010000508.1:0-3082 GCA_037382905.1 Gemmatimonadota bacterium
CGGTGGTTCTCATCGCTCTCCTGGGCGTCCGGTGGGACCATGCCCTCCTTTCCAGCGGGGTCTACCGCACAGGGGAGTTGGCCAACCCGAGCACCGAGATCCTCTACTACAAGGACGGCCGCACCGCCACCGTCACCGTGGACCGGAGGCCCCCGGGCATCTTTGCCCTGTCCACGAATGGGAAACCCGACGCCACCATGACCGGCCTCTGGTTGGAGCCTGGCGACGGGACCCGGGTCCCCCTTTCACTGGATGAGCCGACCCAGGTGCTGATTCCCCTGGTGACCCTCGCATACAACCCCGATGCCAGGAGGGCTCTGGTGGTGGGGCAGGGATCCGGACTCTCCTCGGAGCTGGTCCTGGGGAGTCCTCATATCGAGTCCCTGGTGACGGTGGAGATCGAACCGGCCATGCTGGAAGGCTCGAGGGTCTTTCTACCGGCCACCCGGCGGGAGTTCGAGGATCCCCGGTCGGTCTTCGCCATCGACGACGCAAAATCCTTCCTGGCCAAGGGCGGGGAACCGCTGGATCTGATCCTCTCCGAGCCTTCGAACCCCTGGGTCAGCGGAGTCTCGAGCCTTTTCAGCTCGGAGTTCTACGACCGGGTCTGGAGCGTGCTGGCTGCCGTGCACCGGAACTTCCCGGACTACCAGGTCTACCTCGTTCACTCCGCCGACATGCTCATTGTAGCCGGAGGGGACCCCGAGCTTCCCCCGCCGGACTGGCAGGTGTTCGAGTTCCCGGCCATCTCGCAGGATCTGACCCGGACCTATCCCTTTTCACCAGAGCTCCTGGAGGCCTCGCACTTCTTGAGTCGGGAGAGTCTGGCTCCTCTCCTGGACGCCTGGCCCTACCCCAACTCCGATTTCTTTCCGGTCCTGGACCTGGGGGCCGAACGGACCCGTTTCCTCCAACTTCCCGCGTCGGGCTTTCTGGAGAGCGCCTCAGGGCCTTTCGATGTTGCCGACGCCTTCCTCCCGTCCCGGACTCTTGACGGCAGCCTCCTCGTTACCCCGGTGCCTCAGATCCCCATGTGGAGGGCACTGACCCTGAGGAACCGAATCAGGGCGTGGAGGCTGCCGTCAAGAGTCCGGGACGGGAGGAAGGCGTCGGCAACATCGAAAGGCCCTGAGGCGCTCTCCAGGAGAGGGAGGCCAACCGTCTGGAAGCGCCTGAAGGGCTCTTCTCCGCGCTGGCCTTCCTGAAAGCCCTGGAGGAAAGAGACTGGCCTGGGCTTCGGTCTCCGTCGGAAGCGCTGGTGGGGGAGATCACCGAGGGCCGGAGGTGGATCAACCCGGCGGTCATCCTGGACGCCGGGGTGGAGGCCAGAATCATCCTGGATAGACCCGCTGACGCCGAGGCCTATTTCCAACGCCTGAGCCCCTTTGCAGGCCGTTCGGTGCGGGATTTTCGGTCCCGGCTCCTTCGAGCCCATCTGGACCAGGCCGTCTCCCTCCGCTAGAGTGGCAGGGGGCCGACGGGTCAGGAGGCGGGCCCGGGGCCCCCGTTCGGATTGACATCGGGAAAAGGACTCCCGCCAAACCTGAACCGATGAGGTCGACCCATGGCTCGCACGCGCGTCTTGATTCTCGGCGCCGCCGGGAAGGATTTCCACGTCTTCAACACGCTGTACCGGGATGATGACCGGGTAGAGGTGGTGGGATTCACCGCCCAGCAGATCCCCCATATCGAGGATCGACTCTATCCCCCCAGCATCTCCGGAGGCCTCTACCCGGAGGGGATTCCCATCCACCCTGAGGATGAGCTGGACGAGCTCATCGGTCGGTTAGCCGTCGACCGCTGCGTCATGGCGTATTCCGACGTCTCCCACGAATACATCGGCCACCTCGCTGCCCGGGTGAATGCCCTCGGTGCCGGCTTCGAGCTCCCGAGCGCCACCCGGACCATGATCGAGTCGAAGCTTCCCGTCGTGGCGGTCTGCGCCTCCAGGACCGGGGTAGGGAAGAGTCAAACCTCCAGGGCCGTGGCCCGGGTGCTCCGAGCCGCGGGGTTCAAGGTCGCTGCCATCCGGCACCCCATGCCCTATGGAGATCTGGCGAAACAGCGGGTCCAGCGCTTCGCAGGTGAGGATGACCTGGTGAGACACGAGGTGACCATCGAGGAGCGGGAGGAGTACGAACCCCACATCGCAAACGGATCCGTCGTCTTCGCAGGTGTCGACTACGGTGCGATCCTGCAGGAAGCGGAGAAGGTAGCGGACGTCATCCTCTGGGACGGTGGAAACAACGACACTCCCTTCTACAAGCCCGACGTCCACATCACCCTGGTGGATCCGCACCGGCCAGGACCCGCGCTCACCTATTATCCAGGTGAGACCAACGTTCGGAGGGCCGACGTCATCATCATAAACAAGGTGGACACCGCTCCCCCGGAGCCGGAGAATGTCCAGAAGGTCCGGGAGAACGTGGAGTCGGTAAACCCCGGCGCCGTGATCCTCGAGGCCGCTTCACCCATCTTTGTCGACGATCCGTCCGTCCTGAAGGGAAGGCGAGTACTTGCCGTGGAGGATGGCCCGACCCTCACCCACGGTGGCATGAAGTACGGAGCCGCCACCATTGCGGCCAGGAGGGCCGGGGCGGCAGCCCTGGTGGATCCCAGACCTTTCCTGGTGGGAGAGCTGAAGGACACCTTCGAAACCTACCCGCAGCTGGGCATTCTCCTTCCGGCCATGGGCTATGGGGAGCAGCAGGTGAAGGATCTGGAGGCCACTTTCGCGAAGGCGGCAGAGGGTGGTGTGGAAGCCGTGGCTGTGGGAACGCCCATCGATCTGGGTCGGCTCGTGAAGATCCCTGTCCCGAACACTCGTGTCCGTTACGAGCTCCAGGTTCTGGGGCAGCCCACCCTCGAGGATGTGCTCGCGCCGGTGCTCTCGAAAAGGTGACAGGGTTCCCCCGCTCTGGCGTCTGAAGGAAGAGGAGGAAGGCGCGCAAGGGCTCGGGCCATGGAAGAGGGGGTCTGGAGCGAGACCGGACCCCCATTCCTTATAAACCACATTAGGAATTGATCGCTTAACGATTTTATTCCAATATCTTGCGTGCTTCGATCTCACCCGCCTGCATTC
>JARRPL010000509.1:0-2106 GCA_037382905.1 Gemmatimonadota bacterium
TGGAATGGGTTCCGCCGGCCGGGGGCTCCGTGGGATTCCCGAGGATCCGGGGAGTGGAGGACGCGTCGGACTTCGTGAGCGTGCTTCGGAAGGACTACGACACCGGTGTCGTCCCGGGCCATTTCTTCGAGGCTCCGGCCCACTTCCGGGTGGCCCTTGGGGGACGGGCCGAGATCCTGGAGGAGGGGCTCCGACGACTGGGTCGAGCTCTGGAAGCCGAGTTGCCCTGAACGTTCGAAAGAGATGATCCCCGGCCCCGCAGGGAGCGGGGAGCCCCATACTCACGCGGGATGGCGGTTCCCGGACTACCACCCCGCTCCATCAATGCCGGTGGACCGCCGAACGATGCCTTACCGGATTCTCGCCGCCGTGAGGACGTGGCACTCGTTACAGGTGTTGAGGAACTCCCCGTAGATTTCCGCCCGAGCTCCAGGATCCGTGGTGGATTCGGCCTCCATCCCCAGCACGTAGACCTGCCCCACCAGTTCCCGAATGCGAGGTCGATCTTCGGGGTTCGACACCACCTGTTGAGGGTCCAGCCACCCGCTCTTCAGCGCCTCCGCTCCTGACCTCCAGGCACGATCCCCCGGGCCCACGAGACCTTCCCACATCCGCTCCGCAGCCCAGACGTGCCTGGCCATCTCGGCCTGGGGTCCGGTCCCGCCGGGAGGTGCAGTGCCAATGAGGAAGCGGGGGGTCACCTCGTTGAGCTGATGGCAGTCTCCACAGGTTCGTCCCAGGTGAGCGGCCGCCTGCGCCGCCTCCCGGAGTTCACCCGAAAGGCTGACCAGGCTTGCGTAGTGCTGCATCTCGGCCTCGAGCTCCGGGTGGTTCCCGGGGAGCTCCCTGGTGTCCTGGTGAGTGGCGATCCACTCGGCAGCCGCCTGGGCGCGCCCCAGCTCACCCCTCACCAGGGCGTCGTGAACCTCGCCGGCCCTGTCGAAGTGGGCGAACATGTGGGCCTGGGTGGGAGTGACCCCGTCACGCCGGGAGATGCCACCGCAGGAATAGAGGAGAACGGACGAGAAGGCGAGAATGAGGAAGACTGGGAGAGTGTCCCGACACACCCTTGGCAGAGACGGCTTCATGGCAGCCGGCCTCCTTTCCGGGCCCGACAGGGCTCATGGAAGAAGGAGAGGTAGGATCACAAATAGACTATGCCGTGCGGTCAGGGAAAAGACAATGGTTTCCGCCCGTGTTGTCGGGAGGGATGTCAGGCCCCATGATCCCGGGGACAGGGTTGGGAAACACGTAGAACGAGGGGAGATCTGATGAGTATGCGTCTGGGAAGGCTCTGCCGGTTCGTCCGCCCGGGAATCAGGCCGGGGGTTGTGGCTCTCCTCCTCATGGGTCTGGCCCCCCTGGGGACAACGCCCTCCCTGGCGCAGGATACCGGGCAACGCTGGGATGGGACGATCCTGTCCGAGACTACCTTCCCTATTTTCAGCTCTACGATCCCTACGTGAGCCAGGAAATGAGAATCCGGGACCTTCTCTCACACCGAAGCGGCCTGGGAACGTTCAGCGGCGACCTCCTCTGGTACGGGACGGGCTACTCGCCGGAGGAAGTGGTGCGCCGAGCCCGTTTCCTTCCCGCGGCGGGGCCGTTTCGCGCCTCCTACGGCTACTCGAACCTGATGTTCATCGCAGCGGGCGAGGTCATTGCCGCTGTGAGCGGGATGCCCTGGGCGGAGTTCGTGGAAGCCAGGATCCTCCGGCCCCTGGGTATGGCGAGGACCGTGACATCCGTGGAAGGCCTCGGGACCATGGATAACGTCGCCACCCCCCACAAGAATCGAACCGACGGCACCGTTCCCCTGGAATGGTACAACTGGGACGCCGTGGCTGCGGCCGGGGGGATCATCTCCTCCGTGTCCGACATGGCACGGTGGATGAAGCTGCGCTTGAATCATGGGGAGCTCGATGGCCTGAGGCTCTTTTCCGCAGGCTCCTCCTGGGAAATGTGGACCGTCCATACCCCCATGACCATCTCACCGGAGGCCCATCGGTCCCAGCCCAGCACCCACTTCCGTGGGTACGGCCTGGGGTGGAACCTGAATGATTACCGTGGCAGGCTGGTAGCCAGCCACGGCGGCGGATACGACGG
>JARRPL010000510.1:0-1380 GCA_037382905.1 Gemmatimonadota bacterium
CCATCCTCACCCTCATCGGGGTGGCCGTGGGAGGCCTCATCTACAACAGGATGGTGTACGGCGCCGTCCGGATCCCCATCAACGAGGCCTTCGTGCTTTCCGTCCTCTCCGCCATGGTTTTGGCCCTCATCAAGGGGATGCGGCTCACGGAAGTCATCGACGGGTTCGTGGACGGGGTGAAGGGCGTCTCCCTGGGCGCCATCATCCTGGCTCTGGCCGTCACCCTGGGGCAGGTTTCGGGATCCCTGGATACGGCGGGGTTCCTCATCCGCACCACCGCCGGGAGTATCCCCGCGGCTTTCCTGCCGGCGATCTTCATGCTCATCTGCATGCTCATCGCCTTCTCCGTGGGTTCATCCTGGGGGACCTATGCGGTGGTGTTCCCCATCGCCATGCCCCTGGCGTGGGCGGTGAACCCGGATCCGTTCTTCATCACCCTCTGCTTTGGAGCCGTACTGGGCGGGGCCGTGTACGGGGACCAGTGCTCCCCCATCAGCGACACGACCATCCTCTCCAGCCTGGCCACTGGGTCCGATCACATGGACCATGTGACGACGCAGATGCCCATTGCCACGGTGGCGGCGGGGATCGGCGCGGTCCTCTACACCGTTATCGCCGTCATCGTGTTCTAGCCTGGGGTAGGGCACCGCACACGTGAGTTGAGGGTAGGGATGGAGTGATCCGGCGAGATGCTGGTCCTTTCCAGGTTCGGTCCTGAGGTTCCCCTCTGCCCCGTTCCTTTCCCAATCACCTGGTGGTTCCTATGCCTTTCCGCGGCCGCTGGTTCAGGGGGCTCCTTGCCCTCGGGTTTCTCCCACTTCTCTATTCCGGGTTCCTCGCGGATCCGGTCCACCGCGAGCTGCCTATGAGTCCCGAAACGCTTCCCTCCCAGGAGGGGCCCTCCCGCCTGGCCGTCCTCTGGACCAGTGGCGATCGGGAGGTCGCCCTGAACGTCGCATTCATGTACACCCACAATGCAAAAGCCAGAGGTTGGTTCGACGAGGTCACCCTCATCGTCTGGGGACCCTCCTCCAGGCTCCTGTCGGAGGATGAGGAGCTTCAGGAGTACGTCGTCCGGATGGAGGAGGCCGGAGTGGAGGTCGTGGCCTGCCGGGCCTGCGCGGACACCTACGGAGTCTCGGAGATTCTGGAGGGCATGGGGATCGAAGTGAAGTACATGGGAGAACCCCTGACCGAGATGTTGAAGGGGGACTGGGAGATACTGACCTTCTAGGCGACGCCGGAGGTCTGCACCCTGCCATCGCACTTCGGGCGCCGGGCGGGACTACCCCGGCTCCCCGAGCTCAGCCACGACTCGGCTGACGAGATCCGGGTCGGTGGTCACCCTCTCGTACTCCCCGGGCACCCGATCCGCCCCCA
>JARRPL010000511.1:0-2774 GCA_037382905.1 Gemmatimonadota bacterium
CTGGGAAGCCTGGGAGGTCTCCTGGGAACGGCCCTGGGCGCGGCGGTGACCTGGTACCATGCAACGGCCGGCTTGGATCTGTCGCTCTTCACCGAGCACGGTGAGTTCACCTTCATGGGCGTGGCGTTCTCCGGGCGGATGTACTCGATTCTCACACCCATGGCTGCCATCCAACCCATCGTCGTCATGGTGCTCGTGGCCTTCTTGGCAGGTCTGTGGCCCGCGGTGAAATCGGCCCGCCTCGACCCGGCACCCACCATCGCGGGGAGGCAGTGATGCTCTGGCGCATGGCCTGGCGTAACCTCTGGCGCCACCGGACCCGGACCCTGATCATGACCTCCGCGGTGGCCTTTTCCTACGGCCTCTGCCTCTTCTCCATGGGGATGGGGGACGATGGCCACGGGCAGATGCTCGACGAAGCCGCCAAGGGTGCGGGGGGAGACGTCCTGGTCCACGAAAAGGGCTACTGGGAAGACAAGTCCAGTGACCTGGTCATGAGGCGGGGGCAGGAGATCCTATCCACCGTCGAGTCGGTCCCGGGGGTCCGGGCCGCCATCCCCAGGGTCCTCATCACGGGGCTGGTGAGCAGTGCGTCGGGCACCCGGCCCCTCCTGCTCCAGGGCATCGATCCGGAGAGGGAAAAGGCCCTCAAGGACTACTCCGAGGACCTGTCCTCGGGGGTCTATCTGGACCAGTCCAGTCGGTCCGACCCACTGGTCCTGGGTGCGGTCATCGTGGAGAAGCTGGAGTTGGATCTGGGTGACCGTGTGGTGCTGACGGCCTCCCAGCCCGACGGGGAGGTCACCCGGGCTCTCTTCCATCTCACCGGAGTCGTGAAGACCGGGTTCCGGGAGGTGGACGAGATGGCGGGCTTCACCACGCTGGGGGCGGCCCAGAATGCCATTTCCGCCACCGGCATGTTGACCCAGGTGGGCGTCGTGATGGTGGAGGGCCTCCCGTCCGACACGGTGGCCAACAGGATCCGGGCCTCCCTCCGACCCGTGGGGGAGGACCTGGAGGTCCTGACCTGGCAGGAAGCCGTACCGGAGATGGTGGGGTTCATACAGATCGACGACGCGTTCCTCTACATCTACCTGGTGGTCATCTTCGCCATCGTGGCCTTCGCCATCGCCAACACTCTCATGGCCGTCATGGAGCGGGTCCGGGAGATCGGGCTCCTGAACGCGCTGGGGCTTCGGGGTGGAGGAGTGGCCAGGCTTCTCCTCACCGAGACTCTTCTCATGACCCTCCTGGCCATGGCCATCGGGTTCGTCCTGGGCTTCGCGGGGCACCTGGCCGCGAGCCACTGGGGCATTCCCGTGGCCCTCTGGGGGGTGGACGACATGGAGCTCTCCGGGATCGACTTCTCGAACATGGTCATGAGGAGCGTGGTCAATCCCACGAAATGGGTCGCGGCCTCGATTCTGGTGGCGCTGGTGACCCTGGGCAGTGCCCTCTACCCCGCATGGCGGGCTTCCCGATTCGAACCGGCGGAAGCCATGCGACTATACGAGTGACGAACGAGGAACAAGCCATTATGAGCGGCCAAGAGACACCGACTGGAGGACCGTCCGAAGCCGGCGCCACCTGGCAAAACGGCGCTCTCATTCGGATGCGTCAGATCACCCGGACCTACCAGGACGGGGCCCTGGAGGTCCACGCCCTCCGAGGGGTGGACCTGGACATCGCCGAGGGAGAGTTCACCTCCCTCGCTGGGCCGTCCGGCTCCGGCAAGACGACACTTCTGAACATCATCGGAGTCCTGGACAAGCCCACCTCCGGGCGGATCGAGGTGACGGGCACGGACATCACTCGGCTGGACAAAGGGGAGGCAGCCGACTTCAGGTTGGAGAAGGTGGGCTTCATCTTCCAGGCCTACAATCTCGTTCCTGTTCTCACCGCGTACGAGAACGCCGAGTTCACCCTTCTCCTCCGGGGGATCTCCCCCCACGAGCGCCGGGAGAAGGTAGAGCCACTCCTGGAGCGGGTGGGGTTGGGGGACATGATGGACCGGAAACCCCACGAATTGAGCGGTGGGCAACAACAGCGGGTGGCCGTGGTGAGGGCTCTGGCCACCAGCCCCGCCCTGATCCTGGCAGACGAGCCCACGGCGAACCTGGATTCGGAGACCTCCGCCGGTCTCCTGGACCTCATGCTGGAGCTGAATCAGGAGTTGAACACCACGTTCCTCTTCTCGACCCACGATCCGGTGGTCATCGAGCGCGCCCGGCGAGTAGTCAGGCTCCTGGACGGGCGGGTGGACGGCAGGGCTCAGAGGACCGGGAACTGAGGCCGGTGGAATGCCAGGAACCGGCGTCTTCGGCGGAGAGGGCCCCCGCGACACCCCCGGCGGGAGCCCAGCCGGCCGGCCCAGGGGCAAATTGAGACGTCGGCGCCCTCCAGGCACAGTTCACCCTTCTGGAGGGAGAGAAGAGCTCCCTGGATCTGGGGGGGTATTTCCGGTCCCTGACGGGGCTCTACGATCAGGGCTTCCGGATCCCGAATGAGGACCGGCGCTCGGGATTCAACGCCGAAGTACTCCGCCTGAAGTGGACCCTGCGGATTGGGGAGGGCGCCGTCGTGGAGGTTCACGACCGTTTCCAGCTCCAGGCCTCCTCATCTTCCTCGACCCTCGGGGGCTCGGCGGCGGGGTTCGGGGTGACCGTGGTCCCGGGGAGATCCCTGGACCTCAGCACCCACTTCATCGACGAGGATCGCCTCAGGGCGTGGCACGACGTGGACCGTCTCTCCCTGACCCTGTACACGGGCCTGGG
>JARRPL010000512.1:0-2547 GCA_037382905.1 Gemmatimonadota bacterium
GCCGAGCGGTCGGGCCTCTCTCTTGCACGATTGGAGGAAGCAGCCGAGGCCCTCCGGTCCGTCGGGCTCCTGGAGCGGCTCTAGCGTGCTGTGTCCGGCGGTGGTCCTGTCGAGAGGTGGTCCCGTCGCACATCGCCCATCGAGATCTGGAGATAATGTCCCGTGAGAGTCCTCGTCACCGGTCATAACGGGTACGTGGGGTCGGTCATGAGGCGGATCCTCTCGGACCGCGGACACGAGGTCCGGGGTCTGGACAGCGACCTGTTCCGGGATTGCCTCATGGGCCCGGCACCCGGGGCCGTCCCGGAGGTGCATAGAGATCTCCGGGACGCGACGGAGGACGACTTCGAGGGAGTCGACGCCGTGGTCCACCTCGCGGCCCTGTGCAACGACCCACTGGGAAACATGGATCCCGAGCTGACCTTCGAGATCAACCATCGAGCGTCGTTGCGGCTCGCCCGCCTCGCCAAAGCCGCGGGCGTGTCCAGGTTCGTGTTCGCCTCGTCCTGCAGCCTGTACGGGCAGGCGGGAAACAGCCTCCTCCAGGAGGATGCCCCCTTCAACCCCATCACGCCCTACGGCGAGACCAAGGTATTGATGGAACGGGACCTGGCAGTGCTGGCCGACGACGACTTCAGCCCCACCTACATGCGGTGCTCCACGGCATACGGCTTCTCGCCCCGGCTCCGGGCCGATGTGGTCCTGAACAATCTGGTGGCTGCGGCGGTCACGTCGGGGCGGGTGCTCATCAAGAGCGACGGGACACCCTGGCGCCCCGTCGTGCATGTGGAGGACTTCTCCCGTGCCTTCGCCGCAGCCCTGGATGCGCCCCGGGAGCGGGTGCACGACGAGGCCTTCCACGTGGGTCGCACCACGGGAACGCCGGGAAGGGGGCCCGGGAGCTCTACATGCGCTACCAGCAGTTCGAATTCGATGCGCCGGACTTCGAGGGGCCCCGGTATTTCCGCATCCGTCACATCCAACGGCTCATAGACGAGGGGCGGCTGGGGCCGGACTTTAGATGGCTCCAGGGGGCCGGGTCCGAAGCCCCGGGCAGGGAGGGCGCGTCGTGAAGGTCGTGCTCTTCTGCGGCGGACTCGGCATGCGCCTGAGGGAGCACGCCGACAACGTCCCCAAGCCGCTGGCGCCGCTGGGCTACCGACCCATCATCTGGCACCTCATGAAGTACTACGCCCACTTCGGGCACAAGGACTTCATCCTGTGTCTGGGCTATCGGGGCGACCTCATCAAGCACTACTTCCTGAACTACGAGGAGGCCCTCTCCAACGACTTCGTCCTCACCGACGGGGGGAGGACGCGACAGCTCCTCAACAGCGACATCGAGGACTGGCGCATCACCTTCGTGGAGACGGGGCTCAAGTCCAGCATCGGCGAGCGCCTTGCAGCGGTGCGGGAGCACGTCGCGGGAGAGGAGATCTTCCTGGCGAACTACGCGGACGGGCTTACGGACCTGGAGCTCCCCCGGCTCATCGACGCCGCTCGGCAGTCGGGAGCCACGGCCACCTTCCTCTCCGTCCGACCGAACCTGAGCTATCACTTCCTCACCACCGACGACGAGGGGATGGTCTCCAGCTTCCGGGACATCGCCCACTCGGGCCTCCGGGTGAACGGAGGCTTCTTCGCACTGCGCCAGGAGATCTTCGACTACATGGAGCCGGGGGACGATCTCGTGGAGGAGCCCTTCCACCGCCTGATGGCGGAGCGGAAGCTCCTGGCCTATCACTACGACGGCTTCTGGGTGCCCATGGATACGGCCAAGGACAAGGAACGCCTGGAGGATCTGTATGCGTCGGGACGTCCTCCCTGGTACGTGTGGGGGTGATCGGTGGCCCTTCCGCTGCTTCTACCGGCCGAAGGGAACACACCGCTACGAGTCCTGTGCCTCGGTGCCCACGCCGACGACATCGAGATCGGCTGCGGAGGCACCCTCCTCCGGCTCGTGAAGGAGCGGTCCGATCTCCACGTGGACTGGGTGGTGTTCAGCGCCTCCGGGGAGCGGGAGGAGGAGGCCCGCGCCAGCGCGGCGCGATTCCTGAAAGGGGCCTCCCCTATCTGGGAGGGGAGTTGAAGGAGGCCTTCGAGTCCCTCAAGGATCGGGAGCCGGATCTGATCTTCACCCACCTGCGGGAAGACCGGCACCAGGACCATCGGACCGTGTCGGATCTCACCTGGAACACCTTCCGAAACCACCTGATCCTCGAGTACGAGATCCCGAAGTACGACGGCGACCTGGGTCAGCCGAACGTCTTCGTGGAGCTGACGGGGGAGGTCCTGGACCGGAAGGTGTCTCTGCTGGCGGAGGGCTTCCCGTCCCAGCGAGGGAAGCCATGGTTCAGCGCGGAGACCTTCCGGGGGCTGGCGCGGCTCCGGGGCATCGAGGCGCCGGGAGGGGCGGCTTATGGGGAAGGGTTCGTGGCGAGGAAGCTACGGCTGAATGTCTAGGGTGGGGTGGGCTGAGGCGGAAGGTGGTCGATCAAAGAGGGGGATGCCTTGACCATCATCCACCGGCGGAACCGCTTCATCTAC
>JARRPL010000513.1:0-1299 GCA_037382905.1 Gemmatimonadota bacterium
GCTCCGTCCCTTCGGCACGACCATCTTCGCGGAGATGACGGCCCTGGCCCAGAAACACAGAGCCATCAACCTGGCTCAGGGGTTCCCTGACTTCGAGGGCCCCCCTGAGATCGTGGAGGCGGCGGTTCGGGCCCTGCGTTCCGGTGACAACCAGTACGCACGGTCCCGAGGGCATCCCGAGTTGGTGCGAGCCGTCGCGGATAGCCAAAAGCGGTACTACGGGCTGGAGTACGATCCCATGGAGGAGGTGGTGGTCTTCTCCGGCGCCACGGAGGGGATCGCCGCTTCCCTCCTGGGGATCCTGAACCCCGGCGATGAAGTCATCCTCTTCGAGCCTTTCTACGACAGCTACCCGCCGGGGCTGGCCCTTTCCGGCGCCGTCCCCCGCTTTCTGACCCTCCGGTTCCCGGATTTCGCACTGGACGGGGACGCACTCCGAGCTCTGGTGACGGCCCGGACCCGGATGATCGTGTTGAACACCCCCATGAACCCCACTGGCAAAGTCTTCACCCGGGAGGAGCTTGGGGTCATCGCGGAGGTGTGTCAGGATCATGACCTTGTCGCCCTCACCGACGAGGTCTACGAGCATCTGGTCTTCGACGGCGCGGAGCACATACCGCTGGCCACCCTCCCCGGCATGCGGGAACGGACGCTGACCCTCTCCAGCGCAGGGAAGACCTACTCCTTCACGGGATGGAAGATCGGGTGGGGCACAGGGCCGAGAGCGCTGGTGGAGGGAGCCCAGGCAGCCCATCAGTTCCTCACCTACGCCATCGCCACCCCCCTCCAGGTGGCCGTGGCATACGCCCTGGACCACCACACCCATGAGTACGTCCACGCGTTCAGGGCGGAGTATGAGGCCCGCCGGGACTATCTGATCCCGGCCCTCGAGGATGCGGGGCTCCGGGTAGTAACACCGGAAGGGACCTATTTCATCTACGCCGCCTTCGGTGAGATCTTCGAAGGCGACGATCGGGAATTCGGCTACTGGCTCACGAGGGAGCACGGGGTGGCGGCCCTTCCCCCTTCCTCCTTCTATCAGGTGGGCGTCGACGAGGGGAGGCGCCTCACCCGCTTCGCCTTCTGCAAGCGGATGGAGACGTTGCAGAAGGCGGCCGACCGGTTACGGAGGATGGGGGAGGGACGGCATCGAATCCGAAGGGGAGAGCAAACATGAAGGTGGCAGGCGTTCAGATGGACATCGTGTGGGAGGACCCCGAGGAGAACTTCCCCCGCGCCCGCGAATTGGCCGGAGAGGCAGTGGGAGAGGGGGCCAGGTTGATCGTCCTCCCGGAGATG
>JARRPL010000513.1:1364-2656 GCA_037382905.1 Gemmatimonadota bacterium
GACCCGGGACTTCCTGTCCGGCCTGGCCAGGGAGCTGTCGGCCTTCGTCCTGGGCGGGTACGGGGAGGCTGCCGACCCCCGTCCGGCCAACGCCTGCTCCATCTTCGATCCCAACGGTGACGAGATCCTCCACTACCGGAAGATGCACCCCTTCAGCATGGCGGAGGAGCATCTCCACTATCTGGCGGGAGAGGCGGTGGAGACGGTGACGGTGGAGGGGGTCAGAGTCACACCCCTCATCTGTTACGACCTCCGATTCCCCGAGCCGTTCAGGGTGGCAGCCGTGGACACGGACCTGTACTGCGTGGTGGCGAATTGGCCTGAACCCCGTCGCAGGCACTGGTCCCTCCTCCTGCGGGCCAGAGCCGTCGAGAACCTGGCCTACGTGCTCGGGGTGAACCGGGTGGGATCCGGTGACGGACTGGTCTACACCGGGGATTCGGCCCTTCTGGATCCCATGGGAGACGAGGTGGCGGTGGCCGTTCCCAGCACCGAATCCGTCGTTCCCGGAGAGGTCGACCGCAGCCAGGTGTCTGGTCTGCGGGACGGCTTCGGTTTTCTTCGGGACCGGCGCCGCGAAGTTTATGACGGGCTGGAATCCGAAGGAACCTGACGCGCAGCCTTCCCCACGGGAACCCTGTCGGCCTCCGAGCCCCGCCGGCGTTAGAACTCCTCCGGCCTCAGGTCCTGTATGAAGGACGCCTCCACCCAGTAGATGCCCGCGTTCCCCGTTTCCGGAAGCTGGCGGAAACGCTTCAGGTACGCCCAGGTGAGGGTGTCCGGCAGGCTCTCCGTGGGAAAGGGGCGGGTGGACATGAAGAAGAGGTAGCGGCCGTCGGGAGAGACGTAGGGGGAGAATTCCCCACCCGAGGAGGTGTTGGCCGCTTCCCCCAAATTGATGGGCCCGCTCCAGCGATCATCCCGGCTCCGGAAGGTCACGTAGTAGTCCGCTCCACCCCGGGAGTCTTCTCGGTCCCCCGTGCACAGGATCAGGTAGCTCTCGTCGGGAGCGATGAAGGCGTTGAACTGGTTGGCGGTGGAGTTCACCCCCGGGCCCAGGCGCTCCGGCTCCTGGTACCGCCCGTCCACCAGGCGGGACCGGTAGATGTAGCTCTCCTGGCCACCGTTGAGGCCCCGGGTGAAGTAGAGGGTCCCGTCCAGCGTCATGGAGGGGAAGAACTCCGACTCCTCCGAGTTGACGGGTGGCCCCAGGTTGTAGGGTTCTCCCCACCCGTCTTCCTCCCGGTCCATCACCCAGATGTCCTGGTTGGCCCAGTTCCGCAGGTCATCCG
>JARRPL010000514.1:0-1287 GCA_037382905.1 Gemmatimonadota bacterium
TGTGTCGATCATTCTGGAGCCCCGGCGGCGCTTCATCCGCAGTGACCGGGTCCAGGAATTAGAAGGGAACACGGGGATTTTCGCAACTCCACGGGTGTCGATTCCCTCACCTGATTCTGTGGCCGACACGGCTCCACCGGATTCTCGCCAGAAGTCCATCAGTCTCCCCTTCGCCTTTCATGGAAAAATAGACGAGCCAGGGGTGTCCGTTGATGTCATTCCTGTCAATGAAACCCCAGTATCGGGAATCCTCACTATTGTCACGGTTGTCACCCAGGACGAAGTACTCCCGGGGTGGCACGATGATGGGCCCCCAGGTGTCTCTGGACGGCGCGTAGTGGTCCGAGGGCCCCGCCGCGACAAGGTGATCGGACTGCCAGGACATCCCCGGATGGATGGCATCACCTCGGCGATCGATGTGCCGGGCATACGGCTCTTCCTGTGGCAGCCCATTGACGTAGAGGACCTTGTCCCTCATCTCGAGCGTATCGCCCGGGACACCCACCACCCGTTTGACATAGTCCTGTGTCGGGTCGTGGGCCGGGCGAAAGACCACGACGTCCCCCCGTTCCGGGTCCTTCAAGGCCGGAAGTCGAAGATCCGTGGCCGGGATCTCGGCTCCATAGAGGAGCTTGTTCACCAGAAGGAAGTCTCCCACCATGAGGGTGTTCTCCATCGAGGAAGTGGGAATGGAGAACGCTTCGAGGAAGAACACCCGGATGGTGATGAAGATAAGGAGAGTGACGACTGCGAATCGCACCCACTCCCGGACAATCCGGATTGTGCTGCCGACGATTCTCATTGGAGTGGTCGAAGTCTGCCACCGACGGGGGTTGGTCCAGGCCCATGAGAGGGTGGAGCCCGGAGCGACGGCGAAGAGTACACGCCCCGGGCTGGCCGGGTTCCCTTCCCGGCGATGGCAGCGTTCCTCCACGGGAAAGTCGTTCTCAAGGTACCCTCCTCAGAACCAACCGATCAGAAGAACGAAGGCCACCAGCAGCGCCATGAGGATGGTGTAGAAGAACCACAGCTTCACCAGGCTGAGGCTCGGATGCACTCTCCGGGCGAGGAGGGCCAACAGGAACCCCGTTCCCGAGGCTGCAGCCACCCATACAACCGACAGGACGACGAGGGACATGAGATCCACGAAACCTCCGGGCTTCCCTTTTCGAACACCATAGATAAGCTTGGGACCTTTCGGGCCTTTGCCAAGCCCTCGGGTCCAGGAAACGTCACTCTCCTTATCTTCATCACCATCCGGGTGTTCTTCCTCGAAGCGTTCTCCAT
>JARRPL010000514.1:1303-2377 GCA_037382905.1 Gemmatimonadota bacterium
CATCTCCGACCCGTCCGGTTACCACAGTCCTCGTCGCCGTGGTCATGGCCGCCTTCGCGCTCAGCCTTGTCCACAGACGGGGGAGCGGCCCCGCGAATCCACGGGGAGATCCAGACCCATGCGCCGGGCGGACCTCCGAAGAGTGCCAGGCCGTGGAGTGGTGGCCCTCGGAGATGGACGGGGAGCCCTCTGAGACCCCGGAGAGTGGAGATCCCGCAGCAGAGGTCCTGATGGCCGGCGAGGTCTGCACGGGTGTCGGGTACCTCTGCGCCGAGGTGGAACGCTCGGGAACCCTTCAGATCTTGAGGTGGCCCGACGACACCCCGGAGATTCGTGTGTGGGTCCAGCGGCCGGAGGGGGTGTCTCCTGGAAGCGCCCGGGCCCTCCAACGGGCGGCGGTGGGCGGTTTCGGAGTCTGGCACGAGCACCCGTTTCCCCTATCCATCAGCACCCGGTCGGTGCCCGATAACCCGGACATTACGGTGCGGTGGCCAAGGACCCTGGGGGGTGCTCGTCTGGGGCATGCCCAGTTACAGTGGCGCAGGGAGGGCTCCGAGATCACGGTGGAGATCCCTGACCTCCGTCTCGCTACCCACGACCCCGGGAACCCGGGTCTGGAGCTGACGCCGGATCAGGTTCGGCTCGTGGCGGCTCACGAGATGGGCCACGCCCTCGGATTACCCCACAGTGACGACCCGAGGGACGTCATGTATCCACAGAACACGGCCTGGCGTCGCACCCGCAGGGATTACGAGACCATGGAAGCACTCTACCGAATGCCGAACGGGGCCCTCATCAGACGGTAGCAGGAGCGTGGAAATCGGCACCCCACGGGGGTATTCCCCGAACCGCTCCCCGGCACTCCGCCTTGCACCGGCTCGTGCCTTTCAGTCCTCCCGAACCAGACCGTAACGTTCGATCTTCTTGTACAGGTTCGATCGGGGCATGTCGATGATCCGGGCAGTCTCGGAGACGTTCCAGTCGTGCTCTCGGAGCTTCTGTAGAAGGAAGGCACGTTCGGCCTGTTCCTTGAAACCCGAGAAGGTCTCCGCCCGGAGCAGCTCCGACCCGAGA
>JARRPL010000515.1:0-701 GCA_037382905.1 Gemmatimonadota bacterium
GAAAGCTGTGGAAATGCCTCGGGGGTCATACGGGCACGCGTCCAGGGAAGGCGAGTGCCAGGTGGTTCAGCGCGGTGGGCCAGTCACGAATAGGACGGCTCCACTTCCGACTCGCTCTCTGCAGAGCGAGATACATCACCTTCCTGATCGCCTCGGGAGTGGGGAAGGCGCCACGCTTCTTGGTGACCTTCCGTAGCTGAGCGTTCAGCGCCTCCACGGCATTGGTGGTGTACATCACGCGGCGCAGCTCCGGCGGGTAGTCGAAGAAGGGGATCAGATTCACCCAGTTCGTCCGCCACTTCCGGCTGATCATGGGGAAGCGCTCGAGCCAGCGCTCCTCGACCAGTGCTCGGATCTGAATCGGTATTTCTTCTTCCTGGCAGGGGAGACGATCAAGACTCTGTTCCGCCGAGTCCTGGTCGACTATGGACCTGTAAGACGGCCGCTCGATCAAGGGCAGAGTCCGTCTCCGCCACCGGTGCACTGGGGCAGGCACCGCTCGGGAGCATACGTCGATCTAACGGCGTGGACTATCCGCACATCCCCGCCTCCCTGCCCCTCCTCTTCCTCACGAGCGCCCGTCTTCGCGCCTCTTGACCACACAATACCGCCTCCCAACCCTGGCTCGCGTCACCGCGACCCCTGTTGGTTCCTATTCCTCCCCCCTGGAGCCCGACCCACCCCCCCGAAACGCAAGAGCC
>JARRPL010000515.1:768-1881 GCA_037382905.1 Gemmatimonadota bacterium
GCAGTGCGCCCGAGAGGATTCGAACCTCTGGCCTCTGCCTCCGGGGGGCTCCTCCCGGCGTCGACCTGCACCGATACGCAAGGATCTACGCGGATCTGCGACGGTCTGCGTCCGCCCGTCGGGGGTCTGGGACCGGTCGGTGGTACCGGAGCGAGCCCTCTCGTAGCAAGCGGCGGGCGTCAAGCCGCGGGCGACCGCATGGCCGTCGTTGGGGGCCAGAACCGGCGAAGGTCAGGTCAAGTAGCGAGCGGGGCAATCATGCACCCTTGGGCTCCGACGCCGCCGGGTCGTTCCCGCGTCCGGGTGCAGGCCTGCCTGGTGGACCTGCTTCAGTCGACACGAGACTGGGCCGAGGGTAGCTCCCCGGCCCGTGACAGCGCCGGGATCGTCCCTCGGCGGGAAGCTGGAATCGACCCGGGCACGCCACACCGGTCCACGTCCCCCGTGCCCTGGCTGCACCCCCCCGGGGCAAGCGACAACCCCGCGTTCCCAGTGGTGTATCAACATCTGCTGGGCCGCGGCGTGCGGCTGCGGCAGCCCAGGTTCTGGGAGGGAACCATGTGCATCTTTCGCATGCGACACCCCGCCTTTCCGACACTGGCGATGATGTTGGCCCTCGTCGCTCCCCTTTCTGCCCAGGGACGCTGGTCCGCCACCGTCCATGGCGGCGTGGGGTTTCCGGTGGGTGATTTCGCCGACGACGCGGGCGAGGAAGCGGGGCTCGCCACCGTGGGGTTCGCCCTGGGAAGCGATCTCGCCATGCGGATCGACGCGGTAACGGGGCTGGAATGGCTATCCACGATCCAGGGGATCACCTTCGGGGTGGACGAAGACATCTTCGGTGACCTGGCGCCTGGCGCCAGCGTCGACCTCGGGCGGTACTGGGGTGCTCTTGCCATGACGGGACTCCGGTGGGGTGCGGACGCCGGTGGCGCCCGGATCCACTTCACCGGCCAGTTCGCAGCTGGGGCGGTCAAGGCACCGGGGGCGGAGTTTTCCGCCATGGGTGAGACCGCGGAGCTCGTGTCCAGCTGGAATCCGGCGAAAGGATACTCAGTGGGAGCCGGGGCGGATATCGGTGATCGGCTGGTCCTGGATGTCCGGTACGAGGCC
>JARRPL010000515.1:1917-3799 GCA_037382905.1 Gemmatimonadota bacterium
GGCCCTCATCAATCCCGAGGTCGACGGCGAGTTCCGCTATGCCGGGACCACCGAGACGTTCGAGGGCGAGCAGCCCATGGCCTGGGTCAGGCTCTCGCTGGGGTTCAGGGTCTGGTAGCCGGCTCGAGCCCGCCTGCTCCTCAATGGGTGGCGCGGTGGAAGACCGGCTCCCGTGCACCTCTGATACGGGCCGGAGCCGCCGAGCAACGACGCGGCTCGGAGCATCGCCCCTACCGCTACCTCCACCGAATCGCGACAGGCGGTGCCACAGCCCGCACCGGACCCCTGGCTCATCCTGACGGCCCCCGGTGGGGTGTCACCGTGGCGCGGAAGAAGCTCCCGCTGCGAGGGAGTCCCACGGAGCCGATCCAGGCGCCGGCGGTAGACGGCGGCATCCCCACCCGACTCGGCCCTCGGGGAGGTCATGAATGGGCGTACGGCCCCGCCTCAGTCCCGGCGGCCGGACTGCTCGGGAACGTGCCGGTGTGGGCTCCGGTCGTCCTGGTGGTGCTCGGCCTCCTCGTAGTGGCGCCGCAGGAGGTCGTCCCCGAAATCGTTCTCAGGGTCCCGGATCACGCTGTGGACGTGGTTGGCGCCACCCTGGACGTTGTCGTACTCGATGAAGAGGGTCGGCCCGTGGATCCGGTAGTAGTGCCCCTCGCCGGGCTCCATGCCGCCGGCCCACGCGAAGTGGATCTGGTCGAATCCCCCGGCGTCGATCCGACGCATCTCGTGCTCCGCCACGGCCTCGTCGGCGTTGTCCACGTAGAGCCGTACGAGGCGGCGCAGGACCGCCCGCTGGTCCTCGTCCAGGGCCGAGGCGGGGATCCCCTCGAACCGATCCAGCTCGACGCTACGGGCGTTGCCGGTCAGGATGTCCCGGGGCGCCTCCTCGAGGATGAGGGCACGGTCCCGCTGTGACGCGTTAAGGGATGCCACGAGCTCCCGGGCCGTGTCCTCCTCACCCGCCAGCAGCCGCCAGCCAGCGAAGGGGCCGTCCCGGACCACGTGGGGGTTCGAGCCGATGAACCGAGGGGTCACGGAGGGAAGCTCGTCCCCGGCGGCCGTGAAGTTCAACGAGATGTGGTGCCCCTCGAACCGCCAGGCCCACGGGCCGTCCGCCGAGGGCGTCCCGAACACGTTCACCCAGTAGTCCTCGGGGTCCCTGCGGTCCGGGCGCCCCTCGATGGCACCCAGGATCGCCTCCAGCTGGAGCACGCCGGTTGCCTTCCGATAGCCCTCCGGACTGAGGACGGATGCCAGGAGGCGGTGCGCTTCAGCCGGACGCCGTACCGCTCCCTCGGAACGAAGTGCCAGTCGTGGCGCTGCTCGGCGTCGAAGGCCCAGGACCCGGCCTCATGCTGGTCGGAGGTGAGGGTGCCGAGATAGCTCCGGGTGGCCTCCAGCATGCGGATACCGGTGTCGACGGGTGCGGGGCGGTGGACGGCGCCCACCGTCATTCCCAGGAGGGCGATGGCGGAGAGCTTCAGGGCGGTGGGTCGACCGATCGGGCGTGACATGGGACCTCTAGGATGGTGGAGAATCGACGGCCAGGATACGGCGGCCTGAGCGGGTTCAACAGGGGGAGCCCGACCGGTGAGGCGCGGGGAGACGGACGAAACCATGTCGTGATCGGGGCCAACGGGGTCGACCAGCACGTACGGCGGGCGGGTCACCTGCGAAATGCCTTGCCCGATCCGTCTATTGCCGTCCCGGTGGCTGAGCGCCTGGACCTCACGTCCCCAGTGGTGCTCGAGTTGTTCGAGAAGGTCGTCGCGCTGGGGCACAGTGTCCCTCCACGAATCCGTTGCGAACGCGTCGACCCGCGGGTGCGCGGTCTGTGCGGAAACGGGACCGGACACTGAGACGGCCGCGCCCAGGA
>JARRPL010000515.1:3818-4747 GCA_037382905.1 Gemmatimonadota bacterium
GTTCGAACATGGGAGGTCGCGAAAGGATGGCCCCGGGAAGGACGGATATGGCTCGGCCGTGGTGACCGGGACACGACTCCGGCCGACACGTCCCACCGGGTTGCGCCACGCGTTCGCACCGCACGACGTTCTCCGCTCCTCAACCCGCTCGATCGGAGAAGCGCATGTCCCGGGAGTCCAGCCGCTGGAGCTTCCTGATCGCCGAGGCGATCCTGATCGTCGTCTCGATCCTCCTCGCCTTCGCGATCGACGCGTGGTGGGCGGACCGACAGGTGACCATCGAGGAGCGCGAGCTGCTCGCCGGGCTGGAGGCCGAGTTCGAATTCCAGCGCTCCGAGCTGGACCGGCACATGGAGCGCTGGGCGTCCGTCCGTGACGGCACCGAACGCCTGATCCAGATCACCGCGTCGGGTGTGGCGCCCTCACCCGTCGTCATGGACTCGCTTCTGTTCCTCTTTCTGACGCCGACCACGTTCGACCCACGGCAGGGCTCGCTCGACGCCCTGACCGTATCGGGAAACCTCGGCACGATCCGCAACCGTGAGCTCCGTACGAGGCTTGCCGCGTGGAGGGGCGTGGTGGAAGAAGTACGGGACAACGAGGTGGCGATGCGGGGCTTCATTCTCTCGGTGGTGACACCCTACCTGGCCCGCGAGGGCGTCCCCCTCGCCCGGTCCCGTGCGCTACTCACCAGCGCGGGGCTGACGGCGGACCGGGCCCCCGGGCAGTGGCCGGGTGAGCTCCCCAGCGACGCCGAAGCCGCTCGGGCCTACGCAGAGCTCGTTGCCGATCCCGAATTCGAGGTTCTCGTGGGCACCCGCTACGGCTGGATCAACGTGGATGAGTACGCGGACGCCATCGCATTCGTCGACGAGCTGCTGGCGATGATCACTGCCGAGTCGCGGTGAGATGGGCGAGCCGGCCCGCGT
>JARRPL010000516.1:0-1252 GCA_037382905.1 Gemmatimonadota bacterium
TCCACGCCGAAGACGTCGTGACCCGCCGGGACCGGGGTATGGGTGGTGAACACCCCGGATGCCCTCACCCTTGCCACGGCTTCCGGTAGCGGAATTCCGTCTTCCACCAGCTCTCGGACGCGCTCGACCATCATGAAGGCGGCGTGCCCTTCATTGGCATGCCAGGCATTGGGATTGATTCCCAGAGCCCGAAGGACCCGGACCCCGCCGACTCCAAGGATCCACTCCTGGCAGAGCCGGTTCTCATGCCCTCCCTGATAGAGCTTCTGGGTGAGATCACGGTCCTCCGGGTGATTCACTTCCAGGTTGGAGTCCAGGAGGAGAATGGGGATCCGTCCCACCATCATCCTCCATGCCCCCACGTGGATGATTCTGCCGTACAAGGTCACGCTGGCCAGCGCTCTCCCCCGTTCAGGGTGCAGGACAGGTTCGAGGGGGGTGTTCCTGAGGTCGAACTGCTCCTCGTTGTCCACCTGCCAACCGTCCAGCGTCAGCTGTTGATCGAAGTACCCCTTGAGGTAGAGAAGCCCCACGCCCAGCAGGGGTACTCCCAGGTCAGAGCTGGCCTTGCAGTGGTCGCCGGCCAGCACACCCAACCCCCCGGAATAGATGGGTACTGACTTGTGGATCCCGAATTCTGCGCAGAAATAGGCCACCTTGTGCTGGCCGAGCTCGGGGAAACTCTGAGTAAACCAGGTGTTCGAGTTGGACTGTTCGGCCGCTGCCGCTTCCATGACCTTCTCGTAGAGTGCCATGAACTCGGGGTCTCGCGCTCTCGCCTGGAGGCGAGCCGGCTCGATCCGTCGCAGCAGAGCGATGGGATTACGGCCCTGGAGGCCCCACAGTGTCGGATCCAGGTCCCAGAAGAGAGCCCGGGCGTGGCGGTTCCAGCGCCAGGAGAAGTTCAAAGCCACGTCGGCGAGGCCTTCGAGGGCATCGGGCAGGTAGGGGATCTTGGATCGATTGGCGGTCATAGGTTACGCCGGGGAATCCGGATAGTGGGGCTCGTTCTTCCTTGGAAGACGAACATGGAGGTGCCTGCACTTGTTCATCCGGAGGCGGCCCCTCCGGAGAACCCTGAAGGATAACCTTCCCATCGGATTTGGGTCCAGCGTCTCCCGGAGCGTAGGAAGGGACGGAAGAGGGCCCAGTCGGGGTGGGGGATTCCCGGAACCCCCTCTCACACTGTAATGGGAAGGAAGAGCCCCGACCCGGAAACCAGTCCGGGTACGGGGCCCGCGATTCGTTAAAA
>JARRPL010000517.1:0-1248 GCA_037382905.1 Gemmatimonadota bacterium
GCGGACCAGCGCTCGCACAAGAGCGAGGAGGAGATCGCCGAGATCGAGAAGGCCGTGGACACCTCCGTCTCCATGCACGAGGCTGGCATGCGGATGGCCCGCCCCGGGATGTCCGAGCTGGAGATCGCCGCGGAGGTGGAGCGCATCGCCACCATGGGGGGTGGCCAGATCGCATTCCCCGTCATCGCCACCATCAACGGCCAGACCCTCCACAACCACGCTCACGAGAATGTCATCGCCGAGGGGGATCTCTTCCTCCTGGACGCCGGGGCCGAGACCGCCATGGGGTACGCCGGGGACCTGACCTCGACCTTCCCTGTGAGCCAGAAGTTCATCGAGCGTCAAAAGACGATATGGGAGATTCTGCTCTCGGCCTACGAAACCGCCACCTCCTCCCTGGCCCCCGGTGTGCCTTATCGCGACGTCCACTTCGCCGCCTGCCGGGTGATCTTCGAAGGGATGAAGGGACTGGGCGTCTTCAAGGGAGATACGGACGAGGCGCTGGCCGCCGGTGCTCACGCCATGGTGATGCCCCACGGCCTGGGACACATGATGGGACTGGACGTCCACGACATGGAGAACCTGGGGGAGGTCGTGGTGGGGTACGCGGGGGAACCCAAGAGCACCCAGTTCGGCCTGAAGTCCCTGCGATTGGCCCGGCCACTGGAGCCGGGGTTCGTCCTGACGGTGGAGCCGGGAATCTACTTCATCCCTCAACTCATGGACCTCTGGCGATCCAACGGCCACTGCGGCGATTTCATCGACTTCGACGAGCTGGACAAGTGGCGGGATTTCGGCGGGGTGAGGAACGAGGAGGATTATCTCATCACCGCCGACGGCGGTCGACGTCTGGGGAGAGCCAAGCCCAAGACGATCCCGGAGATCGAGGCTCTGAGAGCCGGCTGAGGAACCGCCGCGTCGTTCTGGGGCTTCCTCGTTCAGGGCCGGGGCTCGGAGGCGTTGCCGCCTCCGGGGTCCCGGCCCCGTTTCTTTTCGTCCGAGTCGCCCTTTCGGTCCCCTGAGCCCCCGGGCTCCGGCCCCACCTTCCCCGGCCCCTACAGCGGGCCCCCACTTCCCTTGTCTGACCTCCCTTCAGACCCTACCCTCATGGACTGATTCTTGCTCAGCGCGGTTAAGGAAATACCACGAATCCACCAGCGCGCCCTCGCGAGGACGCGCAGGAACAACGATCCGGTGATGCACCCGGGAACCTTCGACGGGACAGAATAGAACCATGGCGAAACTCGA
>JARRPL010000518.1:0-1229 GCA_037382905.1 Gemmatimonadota bacterium
GTGGATGGAGTCGGGCCGGAGCTTCCTGGAGAAGGAGCGGGACCTGGAGATGGTGATGCCCAGGAGGAACGGGGGAGGGGGGAGTTGAGCGTCCAGCCCCTGCCCCTCGAGATGACATTGATGATTCCGCCGGGGTAACCCGTCCCGTACCGGATGGTGGCGTCGGCGGGGGAGATGAATAACATCTCCTCGATGTCTTGGGTGCCGAAGTCGTAAAGGGGGGCCAAGCCCCCGTATCGGCGGCCATCCAGGAAGACGACTGGTGGAGTCCTTCCGGTGGAGTTCCGGAGCGTGCCGGAACGGCTTCGGAGCCAGTTTGGGCGGAGCTGCTGCACGGCCCTGTAGGCGTTGCCGGGCGGCAGGGCCCGCAGCTCTTCGCGGGAGATCGAATTTCGGTCCGAAGAACCTGCACCACCGGCCGAGGATCTTGCCGAGGCACAACCAGACACCAGAAGGACACCCAAAAGGGGCATCAGAGCCAGAGTACGCATCACCCCGTCTCTCCCTCGCTCTCCAGTTTGATTCAGTGACCTGAACGAGGATAACCCCGGATTCGTCCTCCTGCGAGGGTTAATTTCAGGACCTCACCCCCCGGCGGCCAGGAAGGCTTCCGCCATGGCCAGGGCAGCGTCCGTGGGCCGCTCGCTACTCAGGTTGGTGAGAATCGCCACCACCATCCCTTCATCCGGCAGGAGGACCAGGACGTCGCTTCCCCCCGTCGCCCCTCCGGTGTGGTATACCACCCTCCGGCCGGCCCTCTCCGAGACGAACCACCCGATTCCGTACCCCGTTTCCTCACCGTCTCGGGTCCGCTGAGAGGTCCAGAAGAGGCGGGTGGTCGTGGGGTCGAGGAACGTCCCGGCGATGTGGGCGGAACCGAACCGGACAAGGTCGGAGGCCGTCGAGAGGAAACCGCCGCCAGCCCACTTGTTGCTGATGTCGACGTATGGGGCGTTGACGAGGCGCCCATCGTCCCCTCGGAGGTAGAAGCGGGCGCGGTGGTAGATCAGGGAGTCCACGTGCTCCGCCACGGTCTCGTTCATGGCAAGGGGATCGAAGACCTCCTGCCGCATGTAGTCCAGGAAGGGCTCCCCGACGATCCCCTGGATCACCGCGCTGATGAGGGTCCATCCATAGGAGGAGTAGAGGTATCGGGTTCCGGGCTCGTGGAGCAGGGAGTCGCCGGAGAAGATCTCCAGTGCGTCCAGGACGTCATCGTAGTGGGTGCG
>JARRPL010000519.1:0-2213 GCA_037382905.1 Gemmatimonadota bacterium
TGGCTGAATGCCGCCAGAGTCCTGGGCCTCGAGCTTCGCCTGGCCATTCCCGAGGGGAGCGATCCCGACGCGGAAATGCTGGCTGCGGCGCGGGCCTCCGCACCCGTCACCATCACTCGGGATCCCATGGAGGCCACCGAGGGCGCAAGCGTCGTGACCACCGACACCTGGGTTTCCATGGGGCAGGAAGACGAGGCGGAGGAGAGGATGAAGACCTTCAGCCCCTATCAGGTGACGTCAGCCGTGATGGATCGTGCTGCCTCGGACGCCATCTTCCTTCACTGTCTCCCTGCCTACCGGGGGAAGGAGGTCGCCGCCGAAGTCATCGACGGCCCTCGATCCCGGATCTTTGACGAAGCCGAGAACCGTCTCCACCTGCAGAAAGCCCTCATGGTAGAGCTCATGGGCTGAGGGAGCCGGCTCCCCAGCCCCACCACGAATAGAAAGGACGGACCCATGGGTGAAGAACTCAAGAAGACCCCCCTCTATGAGGCCCACCTGAGACATCAGGGCAAGCTGGTTCCCTTTGCAGGCTTCGAAATGTCCGTCCAGTATCCCACGGGGATCAACGCGGAACACAAGGGCGTTCGGACGACCGCCGGGCTCTTCGACGTGTGCCATATGGGGGAGTTCGTCATCAGGGGCTCCCAGGCGCTGGACCTGATCCAGAAGATCACGGTCAACGATGCCTCGAAGCTGAGCGTCTGGCAGGCCCAGTATTCGGCGATGTGTCTGGAGCACGGGGGGATCATCGATGACCTCCTCGTCTACAGAGGTCCGGACCACTATATGCTTGTGGTCAATGCCTCGAACAAGGAGAAGGACCTGGCCTGGGTCCTGAAGCAGGCGGCAGCCTTCGACGTCGAGGTGCGGGACAAGTCGGATGACACGGCGCTCCTGGCCATTCAGGGCCCCCAGGCACCGGAGATCGTGCAGGGACTGACGGAAACGAATCTGGCGCAGATCGGGTACTATCGGTTCGCCCAGGGAGCCGTAGCGGGGATCGAAGGGGTCATCAGCCGGACCGGGTACACCGGGGAGGACGGCTTCGACGCACTGTACGGCAAAGACCTGGACGAGGAGCACACCCCCCTGGAATCGGGACTGGGATGGATCACCAAGTTGGACAAGGGGGACTTCATCGGCCGCGATGTCCTGGTGAGGCAGAAAGAGGAGGGCGTCAGCCGTCGCCTGGTGGGCTTCAAGCTCACGGAGCGGGGTTTCCCGCGCCATGGGTACCCCCTCACCTCTGGCGAGAAGGACGTGGGAGTGGTCACCAGCGGCGTCGTCAGCCCCTCCCTGGGCGTTGGAATCGGCATGGGCTATGTCCCGGTGGAGCTCTCGGGGGCGGGAACGGAGATTGGCGTCCGGATCCGAGACAGGATCATCCCGGCGGTGGTTCACCGGCCGCCTTTCTACACCGAAGGCTCCATAAAACGTTGAAGGAGCAGAGAGGATCGGCCCTCCGGTTCGGCATCCTCACCGTTTCGGATGCATGCAGCAGAGGGGAGCGGGAGGACCGAAGCGGCGCCGTCATCGAGGAGTGGTGCGTTCGGGAGGGCCATGAGATGGTCCTGCGGGCTACGGTACCCGATGAAACGCACGCCATCGTACCACTCCTCCTGCGATGGGCGGACTGTGGGGAGGTGGACGTAATCCTCACCACAGGGGGAACGGGGTTCGGGCCCAGAGACGTGACACCGGAAGCCACCCGCGCGGTTCTGGACCGGGTTGCGCCGGGGCTCGGGGACGCCGTCCGAAGACGCGGGGAGCCTGCCACTCCCTTCGCCCAGCTCTCCAGGGGCCTGATGGGCTCCAGGGGCGAGGTCTTCGTGGCCAACCTCCCAGGGAGTCCCGGGGGGGTTGGGGATGGCCTTGCAGTCCTGGGACCCCTCCTGCGACACGTCTCCGACCTCCTCCTGGGAGCGGATCCAGCTCACGAGCCTGCCAGAGATGCCTGATACCGCGGGGAAGATCCTGATTTCGACCCACGACCTGGAAGTGGCAGGCGCGTTGAGGACCGCCTTCCAGGAGGCCGGGTATGCGGTGGAGCTGGTGACCCCTCAGGAGGACCTTTCCGGATTGGCGG
Organism: Gemmatimonadota bacterium; assembly: GCA_037382905.1. Taxonomy (GTDB): domain Bacteria; phylum Gemmatimonadota; class Gemmatimonadetes; order Longimicrobiales; family Gaopeijiaceae; genus Gaopeijia. The sequence continues at coordinate 2,090 of JARRPL010000519.1, forward strand.
ATCCGGCCCTGTTCATCCTGACGGGCGGACTGAAGAACGAGACCGCCGCGATTCAGGCGAGGCAAGCTCGGGAGGCGGGACACATCCCGGTCTTCGGCATCGCCCGGGCCGGTGAGGAGGGGAT
>JARRPL010000520.1:0-1182 GCA_037382905.1 Gemmatimonadota bacterium
TTGGAGAATCTATGAGACGAGGTTTTCGAAAGAAGATTTCAAGACAAGGTTCAAGAAGGAGTTTGATACCGTCTACGGTCGATATGTGAAGCCATTGGCTCGCCTCGGATTCCTGAGCGATGACGGGAACCGCGTGGTTCTTTCGGACTGGGGGGCCTTCTGGCTTCATGCCCTCGAAGATCTGTTTTCCATCAACTACATCGGAAGCCTGTGGGGGGACTTGAAGCAGGATCCCTGGCCACAGCGAGTAGCCCTTTGAAGCGGGTGTCCATACCACTCCTTCCCGGCCGTCCAAATGGGACACTCTCCTGGCCAGGATCTACGAGGTATTTCCCCTCATCTGACCCACCTGTCAGACACCCTTCCTTGCCTTCCTCACCGGACCCGGGGCGACAGGTTGCCGAACCGGCGGTAGCCCGTGACCCGACCCGAGGCATCGCGCTCAAAGACGATGTCCTCGCCGAGCTCGTCGTCGTCGCGGATGCGGCGGAAGAGGTCCCCCTCCACCCACCGCAGCCTGGTCATGGCCTCTGACGGGTTCCCGGTGGGAAGGGTCATGAAGGCGAGCCCACCCTTCCAGCGGAGGGCCGCCGTCTCGCCACCCCAGGGCTGCTGGGAGTACGTGCCCAGGTAAGGCTCGAGATCCGGGACCGTGACGGTGTCGGCCGCGGCGCTTGCCTCGCCTCCTCCCTTCGCTGCTCCGCGGATGGCGTCAGCCACCAGGTCGTACATCCCGGATATGTACGTGGAGGTGTTGACCATTGCGTTCGCCATGAAGACCACGGCGATCTTGTCGTCCTTTTGCATGGAGAGCTCGGTGCGGAAGCCCGGGCAGCTCCCGCCGTGCCCCACGAACGTCCGGTCGTCGTGGCGCTGGACGCTGAAGCCCAGCCCCCAGAACGTCTCCCAGCCCGGGTCCACATAGTGGACACGCTGCATCTCGTCCAGCGTCGTGGCGTTTAGCACCTCGTCGTGTCCCGGTGTGAGTCGGAACTGCCAGGAGGCGAACTTAGCCAGATCCTCCGCCGTGGATGCGAACCCCGCCGCCGGCGCGATCCCCTTGGCCTGGAAGAAGGGTGTTGGCTCACGCGTGCCCTCACGGGTCAGCGCCGAAAAGCCGTCGGCGAGCTGCCCGCCCCGGAGCTCTGCAGGAATCTCGGGATAGGTGTTCGTGAGGTCCAG
>JARRPL010000521.1:0-1824 GCA_037382905.1 Gemmatimonadota bacterium
TGTAGTCTACCTGTCGCGCCCTCTTCCCCGTGCGCAGGTTACGGTGGTCGACGGAGGCTGGATTGCTGCGAACCGTCACGGGCCCACGGTCTGCCTGCGTCGACTGCATCGACCGTCCTGCCCACAGGAGGCTTCGCACCATGACGGAATCCTGGCTCCGACGCGGCGCACTGGCCGCGTTCCCTCTCGCCCTGCTGACCCTCGCCCCCCCAGGACCCGTCTCGGCCCAGTGGATCATGAATCCCGACAGCGTCGAGGCCCGGGAGGCCGAGTACTCCCCCTATCTCGGCTACACCTATCCCGACCGCGTCTTCCTCGGCGATACCCACCTCCACACCTCGTATTCCACGGACGCCGGGATGATCGGCAACGTCCTGGGCCCCGACGAGGCCTATCGCTTCGCCAAGGGAGAGATCGTCACGGCCAGCAATGGCCTTCGAGCCCGGCTCCTCCGGCCCCTGGACTGGCTGGTGGTGGCGGGACCACGCCGAGAACCTCGGGCTGGCGAACCTCATCGCCGAATCCAACCCGGACCTGCTCAAGAACGACTGGGGCCGTGAGGTCCACGACATGGTCAAGGCCGGGAACTGGGACGACGCCTACGCCGCCTGGGGAGCCCAGATGACCGCCCGGGAGGACCCGTTGGCGGGCAACGAGAGCTTGACCCGGACCATGTGGGAGCGCCTGACCCAGGCCGCGGAGGACCACAACGAGCCGGGGCGTTTCACGGCGCTCATCGGCTACGAGTGGTCCTCGTCCCCCGCCGGAAACAACCTCCACCGCAACGTCATCTTCCGGGACGGGAAGGATCAGGCGGACCAGGTCATTCCCTTCAGCCAGTACGACTCTCAGGACGTCGAGGATCTGTGGGACTGGATGGAGGACTACGAGGCGCGAACCAGCGGTTCGGTCCTGGCCATCCCCCACAACGGCAATCTGTCGAACGGGATCATGTTCGACGATCAGACCCAGTCCGGGGATCCCCTGACCCGGGAGTACGCGGAGCGGCGCTCCCTCTGGGAGCCCCTGTACGAGGTCACCCAGATCAAGGGCGACGGGGAGACCCACCCCATGCTCTCGCCCACCGACGAGTTCGCCGACTTCGAGACCTGGGACCGGGGCAGCTTCGCCGCCGCCAAGGACCCGGACATGATCCCTCGTGAGTACGCCCGGGAGGCGCTGAAGCGGGGACTGGCCTACGAGGCGGAGCTGGGCGCCAACCCCTTCCGCTTCGGGATGGTGGGGAGCACCGACTCCCATACCTCCCTGGCCACCACCACCGAGGACAACTTCTTCGGGAAGGCGAGCCCCATGGAGCCGGGCGAGGAAGGTCGCTTCGAGGAGATGGTCACCGGCTACCTACCGGATCCCCAGGGGCGGGACTATGCCATCCGTCACTACAAGGGCTCCGCTGCGGGGCTCGCCGGCGTCTGGGCTCGAGAGAACACCCGGGAGGGCTCGGCGTCGGGGCTCGCTGCGGTCTGGGCCCGGGAGAACACCCGGGAGGCCCTCTGGGACGCTATGGAGCGCAAGGAGGTCTACGCCACCACCGGCACCCGCATGGTGGTTCGGGTCTTCGCCGGATGGGACTTCGAGCCCGAGGAGTTGGACCGCTGGGACTTCGCCGTCCAGGGCTACCAGCGGGGCGTCCCCATGGGTGGGGAGCTCACCGACGCCCGGGGGAGCGGTGAGGCGCCCGTCTTCATGATCCGGGCCCTCCGGGACCCCGACGGCGCCAACCTGGACCGGGTCCAGATGGTGAAGGGGTGGCTGAGCGCCGACGGCAGCACCGACGAACGGGTCTACGACGTGGTCTGGGCCGGG